>CAMDFP010000034.1 GCA_945897335.1 Asaia bogorensis
GCCGGCGGCCTCGTCTTCCACGATCCGCGCAAGCAGCATCAGGTGCTGATGCCGTCGCTGATCGAGACGACGCCGATGAACACGACCGCGACCCTGCTGCCGGCGGTCGAAGGACAGGCGATCCTGTTCCCGTCCTGGCTCGAGCACTACACGGAAGAGAACCGCTCGGGCGTGGCCCGCGTCAGCCTCGCCTTCAACCTGATGCTGACCGGCGGCTTCGGCTCGGCCGAGACCTTCGCGGCCGGCTACGTGACGCCTTAGAGGCTTACTGAGAGCCGCCGGTGCGGGGGCTGCGGTCGGGCGGGGTGAACTGGAAGAGCTTGGGGTCGAGCGTGGCGCCGAGCTGCGGGTCCAGCAGCGAGACCTTGGTCTCGACGCCCTGGGGATCGACGATCACCCACTGGCGGAGCTGCATCGGGCGGTCGTCGAAGGTGAGGGTCACCCGTCCTCCGTCGGCATCGTCGCTCCTGGCCAGCGTCACCCGCACGACGCCGGCGCCCCGCTCCAGGCGGGTGACGGTGACGTCGCCCGACAGTCGGACCTGCTCGCGCACCAGGACGCCGATCGGCGTGTTGTCGATCCCGACATAGTTCGCCTGCTTCAGCTGGCGGTCGTAGACGACCATGGAGCCCGACCCGCCGACCACCAGGAGCCCGGTCGCTTCCGGCTCGTAGTCGATGCGGATCTTGCCCGGGCGCGAGATCGCCACCGTCCCCTTGGCCTGGCTGCCGTCGGAGGCGACCTGGAGGAAGGGCGAGGAGAAGGTGCGGATCTCGTTGAGGTAGCGCTCGATCCGCTGAAGATCGGCGCGATCCTGGTCGGTGAGCTTGGCCGGGATCGCCGGCTTGGCGAGCGCCAGGGCCGGGGAGAGGGCGAGGACGAACGCAAGGAGGCGCGTCCAGCGGGCGAGGGTCTGCAGGGTCATGCCTCGATAAATCGCTTTAAAGGTGGCAAAATCAAGACCCTGCGGGCCCCAGGGCCGGGGCCGTCACAGATTTGGTCCGGTGCATATCTGCGTCCCCCGGTTGAACCGGGGCGGGGACGGGTGCATGATCGGTCTCCGGGCGGCGCCTTCCTCTTCAAGACAGGGGCGTGAAAGTCCCCTCAAGGCGTCAGAGCCCGTGCCTCGACTAAGGAGAGGAACGGCTCATGCACAAAAGCATCGTACCCGACATTATCGGCGGCAAGCAGACGCTGCTGACCCTCGGCGCCGACGTAAGCGTGCGCCAGGCCGCGAAGCTGATGGCCGAACGGCACATCGGCGCGGTCCTGATCACCGCCGACGGGCGCCTTGAGGGAATCTTCACCGAGCGCGACGTGCTGAACAAGATCGTGGCGCCGGGCCGGGATCCCGAGGCGGTCAAGCTCGCCGAGGTGATGACCCGCAATCCGGACACGGTGTCTCCGGACGCGAGCGCGCTCGACACGCTGATCCGCATGCAGACCAAGGGCTACCGCCACGTGCCGGTGGTCGATGACGGCGAGCTGATCGGCATCGTCTCGGTGCGCGACCTCTTCAACGCGGTGAAGCGCGAGCTGGAGGAGGACATCCAGGAGCGGGAAGCCTTCATCTTCGGCGCCACCGCGGCCTGAGCGGCCCTCGGATGGGTTGACGGCCCTCGGGGAGGGTCTATTTTCCTTCGCACCTGCGAAATCCTCCCCCGAGGCCGTCATGCCGTTGTCGCCGCCGGCTCCGCGCGAGCCGCTACATACGCGCCACATCGAGTGCCGCGGCTTCCGACGCGAGGACGGCCTCTGGGACATCGAGGGCCATCTGGTCGATACCAAGACCTATACCTTCTCCAACCGCAGCCGCGGCGAGGTCACCCCGGGGACGCCGCTGCACGAGATGTGGATCCGGCTCACCCTCGACGACCGCATGACCGTGACGGCGGTCGAGGCGGTCACCGACCACGGCCCGTTCCCCATCTGCGGTGACATCACGCCCGCCTTCCAGAAGCTGAAGGGCCTCACCGTCGGCGCGGGCTGGACCCGCAAGGTGAGGGACCTGCTGGGCGGGACCCAGGGGTGCACCCACATCGTCGAGCTGCTGGGGCCCGTGGCCACCACCGCCTTCCAGACCATGTTCTCGCGCCGCGAGCGCGAGCGGCGCAAGCAGGACGACGACGCCAAACCCAAGACCAAGCCGCGGATCATCGACTCCTGCCACGCGCTCAGCGCCGACGGCCCGGTGGTGAAGATCGAGTGGCCCGAGTTCTACACCGGGCGCTGAAGGCGATGTCGGGGTCGGCAACCCGCCCTGGGCCCTAGCCATGTGCGGCAAATTCACCCAGCTGATGCCGTGGCGCGAAGTCCATCGGCTCTATGCCATCCACGACGAGACGGGCGATAGCGGCCCCCCGCCGGGCGAGGTCGGCGGGGATGGCGGCGAGGCCGAGGAGCGCGTCGAGACGGCGACGCCGATGCGGTCGGCTCGCATCATGGTCCGCGACGATCTCGGGCGCCGCCGTCTGGTGCGCATGCGCTGGGGCTTCGACAAGCCGGGCAGGGGGGAGCCGGGCCGGCATCGTCCGCTGGTCGTCCATGCCCGCTGCGAGACCATCGACCAGCTCCCGACGTTCAGGAAGGCCTTCCTCGAAGGGCGGCGGGGCGTCCTCCTCGTCGCCACGTTCAACGAGGGCGAGGAAGTTCCCTCGTCGAAACCCGGAGGGAAGCCGAGGACCAGGCAATACGTCCTCACGCCCAACGACAAGAAGCCCATTCCCATCGCCGTCATCTGGAACCGGTTCACGGCGGAGAGTGGCACTCCCTATCTGGCGTTCGTCATGGTGACGACGGCCAACAACGCGCTCATCGGCACGATCACCCCGCGGATGCCCGCCGTGCTCGAGCAGACGGACATCGGGTCGTGGCTGGGCGAGCGGATGGCCGGGGAGGAGCCGCCGACGGCCGAGCGGCTGAAGGCGATGCTCAAGCCGATGGAAGGCGACTGGACGATGAATCCGGAGACGCCCGACCCGCCGCCGAAGCCGCCCCGTCCTCCCGGAGCGCCGAAGGCCTCGGCGGCGCGGAAGACGGCCAAGCCGCGGCAGGGCGGCCTGTTCGATCTGTGATCCCCCAAATGGATCGAGCGGCACGGAGGTCCGTGCCGCTCGATCTCGTCCCGCTCCGACCTTGGCTCCTCGGTCCCCGGGGGGCCTCAGCAGCCGGGAAACCCCGGATATGGGGAGCCCGCCGGCCTGGCGAGGCGCTGCATCTCCAGTCAGAACGTGTAGCGGATGATCGGGATCTGACGGCCGGCCGGATTGGTCAGCGTCGCGGTGGTGTCGGAGGTGAACTGGATCGTGATGGTGCCGTGGTTGGTGCTCTGGGTCGGCAGACGATAGGAGCCGCCCATGGTCTGGCCGCCGAAGGTGTTGGTCAGCGTGCCGGTGAAGAGAGTCGGCGTCGTCATCGCGCCTTCGGCCGAGTACCAGGTCGCCTGGCCGAGATCGTCGTACATCATGCCCTTGAACGACAGGCTGGAGCCCTGCGCCTCGAGGAAATAGCCGCGGCCGCTTTCGGACAGGTTGTACCACCAGCCGGCCGACGGTGCGCCGGCGGCAGGACCGCTCGCCACGCCGTTGGCGATGATGTTCTGGCGGGCGATCGGCATGGCGCCGGTCGGCAGGGTCAGGGTGCCGGTGGTCGGCGTGTCGAACGAGAAGCTGGCGGTGCCGACATAGGCGAGGAAGATGCCTTCCCGGTCGGTTCGATTCAGCGACTGTCCGCCGACGAACTGCTGCAGCTCGCCGATCTCGGTGCCGTTCACGGTCCGGGTCTGGATCACGTACCAGATGGCGCGATTGGTGCTGTCGTAGGTCATCAGGCTCGAGAAGATCTCGCCGACGCCATGGGCTTCGAGCACGAGGCCGATGCCGCCGGGCTCGCTCGGGTTCGTCCAGAAGCCGTTCTGCGGGGTGACCGTGGCTGCGACCGCGTCGACGTCGGCCTGGGCGAAGCTCGGCGAGGCCGCGAGTGTCGAGATGGCGAGCGCGAGCGCGCCGAGGCGAAGCTTGGATGAAATGTGCATGACCGCTCCTTGATGTGTGGGGCCCGTGTGGGCCTTCCACATCAACGCCGGCCAATTTCGTCGGCCATATGTGGCCTGCCATACCAACGCCGGCGCTCGACGGAAGATGCTGTAGTCGGGTAGGCGGCGCGCGATGTACCCGGAATATTGCGGGCAAAGACGGATCGATCGGCCCGCAAGACCGGGCCGCTCGATGTCGTCTCGAAGGGAGGGCGCTCCTCAGAAGGTGTAGCGGAGAAGCGAGATCTGGCGGCCGCTGGGAATGGTCAGCGTCGCCGTGGTGTCGGAGGTGAACTGGATCGTCATGCTGCCTTCGTCAAAGCCCTGGCTCTGGGTGGTGTAGGGGCCGTTCAGGGTCTGGCCGCCATGGGGCTGGATCAGCTGGGCCGAGAACACCGTCGGCGTGATCATCGTGCCGGACGCCGAGTACCAGGTCGCCTGGCCGAGGTCGTCATACATCAGGCCGGCGAACAGCATGTTGTCGCCCTGCGCCTCGAGGAAGTAGCCGCGGCCGTTCTCCTGCGGGCTCCACCACCAGCCGCTGCGCGGCGCACCGGCCTGGGGTCCCATGGCGACGCCGTTGGCGACGATGTCGTGGCGCTGGATCTCCATGGCCTGGCCGGCGAGGTTGACGGTGCCGGTGGTGGGGCTGGTGAAGAAGAACGAGGCGGTCTCGAAGAAGCCGAGGAAGGTGCCCTGTTTGTACGGGCCGTTCAGCGACTGCCCTCCGACGAACTGCTGAAGCTCGCCGACCTGGCCGCCGTTGACGTTGCGCGTGTCGATCACGTACCAGACCGAGCGCTGGGTATCGTCGAAGGCCAGCATGCTGGCGAAGATCCCGCCTTCCGCATTGGTCTCGATCAGGACGCTGCGGCCGCCCGGCTGGTTCGGGTTCGTCCACCAGCCGCTCTGCGGCGTGAAGGACGGGGTGGGACCGCCTTCGCCCTGGGCGAAGCTGGGGGATGCCATCAAGGTCGAGATCGCGAGAGCGATCGCTCCGAGACGAAACTTGCTGCTGATGTCCACTGGAACGCTCCTCCGGGGTTCAGGCCCTGCGGCCGACTACCCCGAGAACCGCCGCCTAAAGGGCGCAGATGCAGCGCAAAAAAATCACATGCGAGTTTAGCGGAGGTGTGGCGGGAATGTGACGGGTGAGCCGCGGTATTATGTTCCGCGACAAAGACTTAGAGGGCGTCCTTCGACCCTTTTAGACTAAGCTGAAGCGCGTGCACCGGACCCTTCAGCTCCTCGGCCAGGACCTGATGGACGCGTCGCTGGCGATCGAGCCGGCTGAGCCCGTCGAAGGCCTTTGCGACCATCGTCACCTGGAAGTGAGTCTCGCCTTCCGGCCGGGCGCCGGCGTGCCCGGCATGGCGGTGGGAGTCGTCCTCGACGACCAGGCGTTCCGGCTGGAACGCCGCCTCTAGCTTCCGGCGGATGGACTCGGCGACGCGCATGACCGGAGACGCATGCGCCGCTCCGCCGCGGCTGTCAATCCGTTGCACTGGTCACACGACCTTCCCATAATTCCAGATCGCCATGACCCGTGCCCGCCGCCACCATGCCAGCGCCTTAGCGGAGCCCGTCGATCTCAGGCTTCGCGCCTGCGATCAGCCGGGATGCGCCGGCGAGGGCACGTTCCGCGCGCCCAAGGCGCGCGACCGGCTGAACGAGTACTTCTGGTTCTGTCTCGAGCACGTGCGGGTCTACAACGCCGCCTGGGACTATTACCGCGGCATGAGCCCCCACGAGATCGAGCGTCAGGTCCGGAACGACACCGTCTGGCAGCGCCCGACCTGGCCGCTCGGCCCCGGCGGCCGGCGCCAGCGGCCCGACGACATCGAAATCGACGATCCCTTCGAGATCTTCGGCGAGGGGGCGGGGCCGGGACCGAGGCCCGAGCACCGCTTCCGTGATCTGCCGCCGGAGGAGCAGGAGGCGCTCGCCATCCTCGACCTGCCGCCGGACGTTTCGCTCGAAGACCTGAAGGCCCGGTACAAGGTCCTGGTGAAACGCCACCATCCCGACGCCAACGGCGGCGACAAGCAGGCCGAGGAGCGGGTGAAGGCGATCAATCACGCGTATTCGGTGCTTAAGAAGCGCCTTGCCGCTTGACGGCCGCACGGCAGGGGCGTTTTCTACCCGGCCCTCCCCAGACCGCCGGTCCCTACCACCCCTTGAGGATACGATGCCGAACGCCGCTGCAGCTTCCCCCGCGCTCTCGACCCCCGACATCAAGGTGTCGGTGCGTCAGCTCTTCGGCATCGACACGGACATGCAGGTTCCGGCCTTCTCGAACCCGACCGAGCATGTGCCGGTGCTGGACGAGGCCTACCGCTTCGACCGCGACACCACGCTCGCGATCCTGGCGGGCTTCGCCCACAACCGCCGCGTCATGATCCAGGGCTACCACGGCACCGGCAAGTCGACCCACATCGAGCAGGTCGCGTCCCGCCTCAACTGGCCCTGCATCCGCGTCAACCTCGACAGCCACATCAGCCGCATCGACCTGATCGGCAAGGACGCGATCGTCATCAAGGACGGCAAGCAGGTGACGGCCTTCAAGGAAGGCATCCTGCCCTGGGCGCTGCAGAACCCGACGGCGCTGGTGTTCGACGAGTACGACGCCGGCCGCGCCGACGTCATGTTCGTGATCCAGCGCGTGCTCGAGGTCGAGGGCAAGCTGACCCTGCTCGACCAAAATAAGGTCATCCGTCCGCACCCGGCCTTCCGGTTGTTCTCGACCGCGAACACCGTCGGCCTCGGCGACACCACCGGCCTCTATCACGGCACCCAGCAGATCAACCAGGGCCAGATGGACCGCTGGTCGATCGTCGCCACGCTGAACTACCTGCCGCACGACGCCGAGGTGAATATCGTTCTCGCCAAGGTGCCGGTGTGGGCGACCGAGGAGGGCAAGAAGACCGTCTCCGCCATGGTGGCGCTGGCCGATCTCACCCGCGCCGGATTCGTCGCCGGCGACATCTCGACCGTCATGAGCCCCCGCACGGTGATGACCTGGGCCGAGAACGCCCGGATCTTCAGCGACATCGGCTTCGCCTTCCGTCTCACCTTCCTGAACAAGTGCGATGAGATGGAGCGCTCGACGGTGGCCGAGTATTACCAGCGCTGCTTCGGCACCGAGCTGCCCGAGTCGGGCGTCAAGGCGAGCCTCGCCTAAAGAGAGTTCGGAATGAGCGCTCCTAACCGCAACTCCGAAGAAGCGGCGGTCGAGTCCTTCAAGCAGTCGACCGCCGCGACCTTGCGCGCGATGTCGCATCGCGACGACGTCGAGGTCGCCTTCGGCGCCGAGCCGCCGGGGATCGCCGGCAATCGCGCGCGCGTGCCGCAGCCGGCCCGGAACCTCACCACCGGCGAGGTTGCGCATGTGCGGGGCGAGGCCGACTCGATCGCGCTCAAGCTCCGCCATCACGACCGCCAGCTCCACGGCCGGCGCATGCCGCAGGGGCAGATGGCGCGCTCGATCTACGAGGCGGTCGAGCAGACCCGCTGCGAGTCGATCGGCTCCAACCGCATGGCCGGCGTGCAGGAGAACCTGTCGGCGGCGCTGGACCAGCGCTACCGCAAGAAGGGCTTCGAGCGCATCACCGAGCGCTCGGACGCGACCTTGGTCGAGGTCGTCCGCCTGATGACGCGCGAAGCCTTGACCGGCGTCCGCCCGCCGCCGTCGGCCCGTCACGTCGTCGATCTCTGGCGGCCGTTCGTCGAGTCGCGCTGCGGCGCCGACTTCCGCGAGATGTCGCACTCGATCGGCGACCAGGAGAAGTTCCAGCACTGGGTCCGCCAGCTGATCCAGGACCTCGACCTCGAATCGGCCGAGGAGGCCGAGCTCCAGGACGATCCCAACGAGGAAGAGGGCGGCGAGGACTCCGACAGCCAGGATCCCAATTCCGAAGCCGGTCAGCGCGGCGCGTCCGACTCCGATGCGTCCCAGACCATGGCGCCGGACATGCAGCCGGCCGAGGACGGCGAAGACGGGGCCGAAGAGGCCGACGGCGAGATGCAGCCCGGCATGGGCGACGAGCAGCCCGGCAATCCCGGCATGCCGCAGCAGCACGGCCGCAACGCCCCAAGCGACCTCGAGCTCTACAAGCCGTTCACGCCCGAGTTCGACGAGATCGTGGTCGCCGACACGCTCTGCGATCCGGACGAGCTGTCCAGGCTTCGCCAGCTCCTCGACCAGCAGCTCTCGCACCTGCAGGGCGTCATCGGCAAGCTCGCCAACCGGCTCCAGCGCCGCCTGATGGCGAAGCAGAACCGCTCCTGGCAGTTCGACCTCGAGGAAGGCATCCTCGATGCCGGCCGCCTCGCGCGCGTCGTCGTCAACCCGACGCAGGCGCTCTCCTACAAGGTCGAGCTCGACACCGAATTCCGCGACACCGTGGTGACGCTGCTGATCGACAATTCCGGCTCGATGCGGGGCCGGCCGATCACCATCGCGGCGATGAGCGCCGACATCCTGGCGCGCACGCTGGAGCGCTGCGGGGTCAAGGTCGAGATCCTGGGCTTCACCACGCGGGCGTGGAAGGGCGGCCAGGCGCGCGAGCGCTGGATCGCGTCGGGGAAGCCCGCCAATCCGGGCCGGCTCAACGACCTCCGCCACATCATCTACAAGGCGGCCGACCACCCCTGGCGGCGGGCGCGGAAGAGCCTCGGCCTGATGCTGCGCGAAGGCATCCTCAAGGAGAACATCGACGGCGAGGCGCTTCTGTGGGCGCATAACCGCCTGATGGCGCGGACCGAACAGCGCCGCATCCTGATGGTGATCTCCGACGGCGCGCCGGTCGACGACTCGACGCTCTCGGTCAATCCCGGCAACTACCTGGAACGGCACCTCCGCGAGGTGATCCAGGAGATCGAGACCCGCTCGCCGGTCGAGCTGGTGGCGATCGGCATCGGCCACGACGTGACCCGCTACTACCGCCGCGCCGTCACCATCGTGGACGCCGAGCAGCTCGGCGGCACGATGATGGAAAAGCTGGCCGAGCTCTTCGACGAGCAGGAGCACAGGACCCCGATGGCCGAGAAGCGCGCCAGCCGGAAGCCCAAGGCGAGGCGCTAGCCTCCGACGGCTCCTCGACTTTTCGATCCTGCGAACGTCCACGCAATCGCGTGAGCGCACCCGGATGGCGCTTGCGGGCGCGTCTTCGCCCGGCGACAATCGTCGCTTCTAGGGGGCGTCCTTAAAGAAGTCCGAGGAGGATCACCGTCATGGACGACGATATTCGCAGTCTGTTTCCCAAGACCCATGTGTCGCGCCGCGGCTTCGTCGCCGCGACGACGGTCGGCGCCGGCTTCGCGCTGGCGGCCCAGCCGATCTCGGCGCAGACGGTCATCACCACCGACGCCAGCGGCCTGATGGCCGGCGACGCGCAGATCCCGACGCCGAACGGCTCGATCTACGGCTACTTCGCCATGCCCGGCACCGGCGGCCCGTTCCCGGTCGTCGTCGTGATCCAGGAAGTCTTCGGCGTGCATGAGCACATCAAGGACGTGGCCCGGCGCTTCGCCAAGGCCGGATATCTCGCCGTCGCTCCCGATCTTCACGGCCGCCAGGGCGACACCACCAAGGCGCCTGATATCCAGGCGATTCTGGCGATCGTCTCCAAGGTTCCGGATGCCCAGGTCTATGCTGACCTCGACTCGGCGGTCGCCTGGGCCAAGGCTTCCGGCAAGGGCGACACCGCGCGCCTCGGCGTCACCGGCTTCTGCTGGGGCGGCCGCATGACCTGGATGTACGCCGCGCACAACCCGAGCGTCCGCGGCGCCGTCGCCTGGTACGGCCCGGTGGTGCGGCCCGCGACCGAGCTGCAGCCGAAGAACCCGATCGACATCGTCGAGGACCTGAAGATCCCGGTGCTCGGCCTCTACGGCGGCGCCGACCAGGGCATCCCCAACGACACCGTCGACAAGATGCGGGCGGCCTTGAGGGGGGCGGGGAATCCGTCGACGATCATCACCTATCCCGACACCCCGCATGGCTTCCACGCCGACTTCCGCCCCACCTACCGCGCCGACAAGGCGAAGGAAGGCTGGGATAGGATGATGGCCTACTTCAAGGACCGCGGCGTCGCTTGAGACTCCTTAGGCTTCCTTCGGTCGAAGAAACGGCGCCTCGAGGGCGCCGTTTCCTTTTTCGCCTAGAGCCGCGCGTCCTGCCGAGCGAGCTGTCCTCGCCACCGGAGGATCCGCTCGTCTGCCGTCAGCAGCGTCGCGCCGTTCCTGATCGCTGCAGCCACGATGAGCTGATCGGCTGGATCGGCGTGGAAATCCGGCAGGGCCGGCGCCTCCAGCGCGGTGACGCCGTCGAGCTGAATTTCGGACAGGCCGGCATCGAGGATTTCCGAACGCCAGGTCGACGGCGACGACGGCAGCGTGATCCTGTTCTTTCGCACCAGCAGGGCTATTTCCCAGAAGCTCACAGCCGGCACGAAGATCTCTCGCGTTCGCGTCAGCTCGTCGCATCGACGTCTGGCGGACTTGCCGAGGCGCTCGCTGCCTGAGACCAGCCAAAGAAGAACATGCGTGTCGAGGAGGATCACGTCTCGTCCTGCAACGCTTCCCACGGTTCGTCGAGCGGCGAGATGATGTCTCCCGTGATGATGACCGTGCCCTTCATCATCCCGAAGAGAGAGTTGCGGCCGGAGGACTCCGGAACGAGTCGTGCAACGGGCTTGCCGCGTTTGGTTATGACGAGCGGCTGTCCCGTACGCTCGACCTCGTCCATGAGCGCCAGGCACTTGGCCTTGAATTCACCCGCCGGGATGCTTCTTATGTTGACCATGGTCATAACCATAGTCATGAAGTAGAAGGAGTTCAAGGGCGGATGCCGAATCGATCGTCGTCGAACTCTCTCCAGGGGGAAGGGGCCGCCTAGGTAGCGCTTTGATCGCGCGGGCGTTCTGGCGGACCTCGCGCCTCGTCTACAGCCCGGGCTACTCTCCGCGCCCCTTCAGTCTTTTCGAGGACGGGCGCATGCCCCTTTCCGCCGACCAGTCGCGTGAGATCGAGGCGCTCCGTTCGCAGTCCCAGCCGACACTCCGGCCGACCGTGCCGGCGCTGGAGGAGATCCTCTATTCGGCGATCGAGGTGCTCGACCACGGCTTCCTCCGCGTCGTCGACTACATGGGCGACGACGCCGCGGTCGTGCAGGCGGCCCGGGTCTCCTACGGCAAGGGCACCAAGAAGGTCAGCGAGGACCGCGGCCTCATCCAGTACCTGATGCGCCACCGCCACTCGACGCCGTTCGAGATGTGCGAGATCAAGCTGCATGTGAAGCTGCCGATCTTCGTCGCCCGCCAGTGGATCCGTCACCGCACGGCGAACGTGAACGAGTACTCGGCCCGCTACTCGATCCTCGATCGGGAGTTCTACGTGCCGGCCCCGGCCCAGCTCGGCGTGCAGTCGCCGACCAACCGCCAGGGCCGCGGCGAGGTGCTGGAGGGCGATGAGGCGGCCGAAGTGATGAAGCTGCTGAAGGACGATTCCGAGCAGGTCTACGCGCATTACCAGAAGATGCTGAACGTCGACGAGGCGGGCGCGGTGCTGGACGAGCAGCGGAAGGGTCTGGCGCGCGAGCTGGCGCGGATGAACCTGACGCTGAACTACTACACGCAGTGGTACTGGAAGACTGATCTCCTGAACCTGCTGAACTTCCTCTCGCTGCGCGCCGATCCACATGCGCAATACGAGATCCGCGTCTATGCCGAGGCGATGCTCGACATCGCGCGCCGCTGGGTCCCCTGGACCTTCGAAGCCTTCGAGCAGTATCGCCTGAAGGGCGTCAGCCTCTCGGCCAAGGGCTGGGACGTGGTGAAGGGACTGATCGACGGCAAGATGCCCGACCAGGCCGCCTCCGGGCTCTCCAAGCGCGAATGGCGCGAGCTGATGAGCCTGCTGGGGCGGGAGTCGGAGTAGGGAAGCCCCCCACCCTAACCCTCCCCCACAAAGGGGGGAGGGGACACGATCCGCGCCTCGTATTCCCTCCCCCCTTTGTGGGGGAGGGTTAGGGTGGGGGGCACGGTTCCCCAAATCACCTCGCCTTAAGACGCGTCACCAAATCCGGCAGCGACTTGATGTCGTAGCCCTTGGCAGCCGCGTCGGCGACCAGCTTGGCCGGATCGGCCTTGCCGCCGAGCGCCTGTCCGGTCGCCCACAGCAGATATGTCCGCGTGCCCGAGCGGCAATGGGCGACGATCGGCTTCGGGCTCGCTTCGAGCGCGCGCTCGAAGGCGGCGACGTCGGCCGTGGTGATCGTGCTGCTGGTGACCGGGATGTAGACATAAGCGAGGCCGTGGCGCTTCGCCTCGTCGCGGCCGACGGCCATCGGCATCTGCGCCGGTTCCTCGCCGTCCGGGCGGTTGTTGATAAGGGTCTTGAAGCCGGTCTCCGCCAGGCCGGCGATGTCGCTCGGCTCCGGCTGGGCGGCGATGGCCAGGCCCGGCGCGATCTCGGTCGTACGAATCATCGTTGAAACTCCGTCGGCATCACAGGCGATCGAGAGGCAGCTTGAGGTAACGGACGCCGTTGTCCTCCGGCGGCGGCAGATGGCCGGCGCGCATGTTCACCTGCACCGAGGGCAGGATCAGCCTGGGCATGTCCAGTCCGGCGTCGCGCGTGTTTCGCATGGCGACGAACTCGTCTTCGCCGACACCGTCGTGCACATGGACGTTGCGCGCCCGCTGTTCGGCGACCGTGCTCTCCCAGGCATAGCCGCGTCCGCCGGGCGCGTAGTCGTGTCCGGTGAACAGGCGCGTCGCCGGCGGCAGATCGAGGATGCGCCGGATGGAGTGGAACAGCCGGCGGGCGTCGCCGCCGGGAAAGTCGGTCCGGGCGGTGCCGTAGTCGGGCATGAACAGCGTGTCGCCGATGAAGGCGGCGTCTCCGATCACATAGGTGAGGTCGGCCGGCGTGTGCCCGGGCGTGTGCAGCACCTCGGCCTCCAGCGCCCCGATGCGGAAGCGCTCGCCGTCGGTGAACAGGTGATCGAACTGGCGTCCGTCGGGCGCGAAGCCCGGCTCGGCATTGAACAGTTTGCCGAACACCTTCTGCACCTGGCGGACATGCTCGCCGATGCCGATCCGGCCGCCGAGCGTCTCCTTGAGGTAGGGCGCGGCCGACAGGTGGTCGGCATGCACATGGGTCTCGAGGATCCACTCGATGGTGAGTCCGCGGGCGCGCACGGCTTCGATCAGGCGATCGGCCGAGGCCTTCGAGGTGCGGCCCGAGTTCGGGTCGAAGTCGAGAACCGAGTCGACGATCGCTGCAGCATGCGTGGTGGGATCGGCGACGATGTAGCTGACCGTGTAGGTCGCCGGGTCGAAGAAGGCGGTGATGTCAGGGTTCACCGGGGACTCCTTAGGCTCGCTGGTGAAAAAGCTTCGCTGGGGTTATTGACCAAGTGGGGTTAATTATTATATGAGTCAAGTATGAATTTAAAGGTCGACCCAGCCCAAATGGAAGCCAGCGCCACCGAGGCGGAGGCCTTCCTTCGTTCGATCGCCAACCGCCACCGCCTGATGGTGCTGTGCAGCCTGATCGACGGGGAGGTGAGCGCCGGCGAGCTCGGCCGCCGCCTCGGCCTCACCCAGTCCAACCTCTCCCGGCACCTGTCGATGCTGCGTGAGGAGGGGCTGGTCGCGACCCGCCGGGAGCGCACCACGATCCACTACCGGATCGCTTCGGAACGCGTGCGCCCGATCCTGGCGGAACTCTATCGCCTGTTCTGCGCCTCTCCCGGCGCGACCCCTTGAAGGAGACGTCACTTGCAGAACTTCACGCCGCTGTCGGCGGCTCTCGGCGGCGTGCTGATCGGTCTTTCGGCCGTGCTGCTGTGGATCATGAACGGACGCATCGCCGGCATCAGCGGCATCGCCGGTGGGCTGTTCCAGCCGCGCGCCGGTGACATCGGCTGGCGCCTGGCGTTCGTCATCGGCCTCCTCGCCGGGCCGCTTGCCTATGCGGCGCTCGGCGGCGGCGTGCCGGTGATCCAGGTAACGCCGTCGGCAGGGCTCCTCGTCGCCGGCGGCCTTCTGGTCGGCTACGGCACCCGTCTCGGCGGCGGCTGCACCAGCGGCCATGGCGTCTGCGGTCTGGCCCGCCTGTCGCCGCGGTCACTCGTTGCGACCGGCGTCTTCCTGGCCGCGGCCGTCGCGACCGTGTTCCTCACCCGCCATGTCCTTGGAGCCTGATATGCGCAAGATCCTCGCCGCCCTCGGCGCCGGCCTGCTGTTCGGCGTCGGCCTTACGGTCGCGCAGATGTTCGATCCGTCAAAGGTCCTCGGATTCCTCGACATCGCCGGAGACTGGGACCCGAGCCTCGCCTTCGTCCTCGCCGGGGCGGTGGCGACGACGGGCCTCGGCTTCTGGCTGGTCGGACGGCTCCGTGCTGCCCCCTTTCTGGTCGAGGCGTTCCAGTCTCCGGCAACGAGCAAGATCGACGGCCGGCTGATCTCCGGAGCCGCGATTTTCGGGGTCGGCTGGGGGCTCGTCGGCATTTGCCCCGGCCCGGCGCTTGCCGGCTTGGTGATCGCGCCGACCCAGCTCGCCGTGTTCGTCGCCGCCATGCTGGTCGGCATGGCCGGGTTCGCGCTCAGTCAGTCCCGTCTCGCCCGGCGATCGCCGGCCGGTCGGTCCTAGCCCCCGCTCTCCGATGCACGACGCCCTTGCAATCCTCTCTGGCGCCCTGGTCGGGTTCTCGCTCGGGCTCGTCGGCGGCGGCGGCTCGATCCTGGCGGTACCGCTGCTTCTCTATGTCGTCGGCGTCGCCGATGCCCATACGGCGATCGGCACCGCCGCCCTCGCCGTCGCCGCGACTGCCTTCGTCAACCTGGCGATTCATGCCCGCGCCGGAACGGTGAAGTGGCCCTGCGCCGCCGCGTTCGCGGGCGCCGGTGTCATCGGAGCTCTGGTCGGCTCGACCCTGGGCAAGCGGTTCGACGGCAACTACCTCATGCTGATGTTCGCGGTGGTGATGGTCGTCGTCGGCACGACCATGCTGCGGCCGAAGGCCGGCGGCGGCGATCCGTCAGTGCGGATCACCTGGCCGATCGCGTCGCGTCTGATCGCGATCGGCCTCGGCACCGGCTTGCTGGCCGGATTCTTCGGCATCGGCGGCGGCTTCCTGATCGTGCCAGGCATCATGCTCGGCAGCGGCATGCCGATCCTGAACGCCATCGGCTCGTCGCTGTTCTCCGTCGGCATCTTCGGCGCCGCGACCGCGTTCAACTACGCACTCTCCGATCTGGTCGACTGGCGCACCGCCGGCCTGTTCGTCGCCGGCGGCGCCGTGGCGGGCATGCTCGGGATGCGAATGGCGGCGCGCTTCGCTCCGCACAAGGGCCTCCTCAACCGGGTCTTCGCCGGCGTCATCTTCGTCGTCGCTGCCTACATGCTGGTCCGCGGCGGCCTCGCGCTCGCGGCATGACCCCCGGGCCTCAGGCGTAGGCCGCCCGCATCCGTTCGAGTTCTTCCTTCATCAGGTCGCGCCATTCAGCCGGCTCGAGGATCTCGGCGCCGGGGCCTAGCCAGCGCACCAGCTGGAGCGCCTGCGGCGCGTCGCTCTCGCCATAGGTCATCACCACCTCGTCCGGGCCCGAGCGCTCGAAGCCGGCGAAGCCGAAGAACCAGTCGGTGCCGAGCCGCCGTGCCTGATCCGCGGTCATCCGGATCCTCACCGGCGAGTTCTTCGCCCAGGAGTCCATCGCGTCGGCGAGCCAGCGCCGGCCGAGATGGTCGCGGACGTCGAAGCCCCTGCTCGCGGTCGACTTCAGCGTCGTCGGCTCGATCTCGGCGACGCGGTCGGCGCGCCAGAAGCGCTGGCCGCCGGAGCGGGTCGAGCCGATCTTCTGGCCGATCAGGTACCAGCGGTCGCGGTCCCAGAGCAGGCCTTGCGGCTCGGCCTCGACCGGCGAGGCGTTGTCGCCACGGCGATATGTGGAGCTGTAGGCGAAGCGCACCTGCGTTCCGTCCAGCACCGCCTTCATGAAAATCTCGACCGCGCGGGTTTCCAACGCATGTGCGCCGTCGGGATCGTCGGCCGGCGTCAGCGTGCCGCCATGGAAGGCGTCGGGGGCGGTGCTCTCGAATCCGATCAGCCGCCTCGTCTCGGCCAGCAGCGCCTTCAGCTTCTCCGGCAGCACCGCCACCAGCTTCTGCTCGGCGCTTTCGAGCTTGCCCGGGAACGGCGGGACACGGAGCCCGCGGGCCAGCGCCAGGCCCAGCAGCACGGCGACGATCTCGTCGCGCGAGAAGGCGACCGGCGGCAGGAAGAAGCCTTCGAGAAGGCGATAGCCGCCCTCGACGCCGCGCTCGGCATAGACCGGAACGCCGGTCGCGCTCAGCATCTCCATGTCGCGATAGATGGTGCGGACGGAGACCTCGAAGCGCTCGGCGAGCGCCGGCGCCGTGACCAGGCTGCCGTCGCTGAGCAGCAACAGGATGGCGAAGCCCCGCTCGATCCGCGTCATTCCGGAATGATGACAGGAGAAGATCGAAAAATCACCATACAAAGAAGAATTTTCTTAGATACCTGACATGATGCTGGCAGGAAGCGAGCGCTATTCTCCTCGTCGTTGAGGAGGCATGAATGACCGCCGTCGTCACCGAAACCGCCCCCGGCCTCGTCGTATTGGCCCGCCGGCCCTACCGCCCGCGCTCGCTGCGCTTCATCCGTCGCCAGGATCTCGGCGACTGGCGGATGAAGGTCTATGCGATCGCCGCCGACATCGAGGCGGGCGCACGGCCCGAACTGGTCGAGGCGACGGTGGATCTCGCCCGGCGCGTGCTGCCGGAGCCGGCGCGGGGCGAGGAGACGACCGGCATCGGCTTCATCATCGCCCATGATGCGGCGGCAGCCTCGATCGGCATCGTCTACTGGTGGCAGTCGGTGAACGAGCTGCATCAGCGCTCGTTCATCGGCCCGCTCGAATCGCCCGACCGGATGCAGCCGATCGTCCATCCCGGGGCCGGCTGCGTCTATGAGCTCGGCATCGTCGATTTCGAGCGCCGCGCCTGGCTCGCCGACGTGCTCGCCGATCCGGCCGGCCCCGATCTCGATCTCTATCTCGGCCGCCGCCACAACGACGACATCTGAAAAGGAGAGCCCATGCTCGACAGCATGAAGACCGCCGGAGCGGCGAAGCGCTTCGGACTGAGCTTGCGGCATGCGCTTCCGAGCCCGGCCGAGGTGCTCCTGCGCCTGGCCGAGCTTCTCACCGTCTGGGAGAGCCGCGCGCGCGAGCGCCGCTATCTCGGCGAGATGCCCGATCGCATGCTGCGGGATCTCGGCATCAGCCGCAGCGATGCAAGGCGCGAATCCGAAAAACCCTTCTGGCGTGTTTGATCAAAGGAGAAAGCCAAATGCTCGACCATGTTTCCATCGGCGTGAAGGACATCGAGGCGTCCAAGAAATTCTACGACGCGACGCTGAAGCCCCTCGGCGTCACCTGCAAGTATGCGAAGGGCAACGACGCCGGCTACGGCAAGGAGGCGATCCAGCTCTGGCTCGGCAAGGCCGAGCGCCCGGTGAAGGAGGACATGGCGTCGGGCCTCCACTTCTGCTTCGTTGCGCCCTCCAGGAAGGCGGTCGACGACTTCTACGCCGCGGCGATGAAGGGCGGCGGCCGCGACAACGGCAAGCCAGGCGTACGGGAGGCCTACGGCCCCACCTACTATGCGGCCTTCGTCATCGATCCGGACGGCTATCGGATCGAGGCGCATACCGAAGCCGCGTGAAGGCCATGCCGTTCGACGGTTCCTTCGTCGATCGGCCGCGGACGATCTCTCCAGGCTGGCGGGCAAGGCTCGCCGCCTGGCGGGAGGCCCACGCCGCCCGGCGTCATCTTGCCGACTGGCTGGCTTTCGATGCGCGAATCGCCCGCGACATCGGATTCACTCCCGATGAAGCGAGGTGCGAGAGCGCCGGCCGTTCTGGCATCCGATCGAGCGGAGGTTGAGATGAGACGCGACATCGCCTGGGAACGGCTGGACCGGCAAGGGCTCGAGCATCTGATCCTCGAGGTCGGCACGGATGCGATCCGGGTCGAGAGCCTCGTGCTGCTTCAGCTCGATTCCGGCCTCGTCCGGCTTCGCTACCGTTTGCAGGCGGACGATAGTTGGCGCACCCGTGCCGCGTCGTTCCAGCTCGATCTAGGGACGACGACCCGGCGCCTGGAACTCGCCCGCGACGGCGAGGGCTGGCGGGTCGACGGACAGCCCCGTGCCGATCTCGCCGGCTGCCAGGACATCGACATCGCGGCGACGCCGCTTACCAACACCATGCCGGTCCGCCAGCTGGTCTTGGCGCCGGGCGAGACCCGGACCTTCCGCGTGCTCTATGTCCGCATCCCCGAGCTGAGCGCGACCGCGATGGACCAGGACTACACCCGCCTCGATCCGGCGACGCCGCCCCGGCGCTTCCGCTATGCGAGCCCGGGCTTCACCGCCGAGGTCGCCTTCGATGCCGACGGCATCGTCGAGGACTATCCCCCCGGCTGGAAACGGAGAACCTTGTGACGATCACGCTCTACTCCGGTCCGATCAGCTATTTCGCCCGCAAGTCTGAGATCGCACTGGCCGAGAAGGGCCTCGCCTTCGAGCGCATCATGGTGCCGTTCACGCAAGAGCGCGGCTACTCACCGAAGCACCCGGCGGTGCTCGCCGCGAACCCTAAGGCGCAGGTGCCGGTCTTGGTCGACGGCGACCTGACCATGTTCGATTCCAGCCTGATCTTCGAATACCTGGAAGAGGCCTATCCGGATCCGCCGCTGCTGCCGCGGGATCCGAAGAACCGCGCGCGCTGCCGGATGCTGGAGCTGTTCGGAGACGAGATCCTGCTGCCGGCGGTTCGCCCGATCATGCACCGGAGCGTGCCGCCGACCTCGGCTGAGGAGCGCCGGAGGGAAGAAGAAGCCGGGCGCCGCGGCGAGGCAGTGCTGCTCGAACACTACCGCACGCTGGAGGAGCGGATCGGCGCCGCCGACTATCTCTGCGGCACCTTCTCGATCGCCGACATCGGCGTGTTCATGGCGATCACCTTCTCGCTTCGCCTGAAGGGGCCACGCCTCGATGGCCATCCGAAGCTGGCGGCCTGGTACGCGCGGGTCGGTGCGCGCCCGGCGGTGGCGAAGGTCAGGGACGACCTCTACGCTGCCGACCGCGTGCTGTCGCTCACCCTCTACGCCTGAGAGAGCCGATGGAACGGAAACCCGCCACCGTCTTCGCGCCGGCGAATAAGACTCAGGGAGCACCCAGCCCCCCACCCTGACCCTCCCCCACTAAGGGGAAGGGGCAGGGCGCGGGGCTCGTAGCCACCGATCACGCATTATCCCCGCTCATGCCTCGCATGCCGAAATCTCGCTTGCCGGCGGGGCCTCGGGCGGTGTTCCCTCGCCACGACCCCAAACCCGTCCGGCCCTTGCGCCCGAAAGATCCCCCGCCATGACCGACCGCGACCGCCGCGGCTGGACCATCGTCGTCCTCTGCTTCTTCGGCCTGGCGCTGACCGCGTCCGCCCGCGGCACCATCGGCCTGGTGATGCCGACCTGGGAGGCCGAGCTCGGCTGGACCCGGGGCTTCGTCTCCTTCGTTGGCGCGATGATGCTGATCTCGGTCGCGATCGTGGCGCCGCTCGCCGGCAACTTCCAGGACCGCTTCGGGCCGCGGCCGCTGCTGGTCACCGGCATGCTGCTGATCGCCGTCGGCACCGCGCTCACCGCGATGATCGAGTCGGCCGCCGCGTTCTTCGTCACCTTCGGCATCGTCACGGCGCTGGGCTTCGGCTTCTTCGGCAACCACACCATCGCGCCGACGCTGGCCTGGTTCTTCGAGAAGAACCGCGGGCTCGCGACCGGCATCGCGACCGCCGGCCTGACCGCGGGCCAGCTCGTGATCGTGCCGCTGCTGGCGCTCCTGCTGCAGTCGCAGGGCTGGCGCCTCGGCTACTTCTATCTCGCGATCGCGGCGCTCGTGGTGGCGCCGGTCCTCTATTTCATGATCCCCAGCCGGGATTCGATCCAGGGCGCCAGCCGCGAGAACCAGGAGCCGGACGCGCCGCTCGGCCAGCGCCTCAAGTTCCTGTTCACCAGCCGGGTGTTCCACGCGCTCTTCTGGAGCTTCGTCATCTGCGGCTTCACCACCTCGGGCACGGTCGAGGTGCACCTGATCCCCTACGCGATCTCCTGCGGCTTCCCGCCGCTCACCAGCGCCACCGCCTACGGCGTGCTGGCCGGCGTCAACATGCTGGCGATGGCGCTGTCGGGATACCTCACCGACCGCATGAACCGGCCGCTGCTGCTCGGCATCATCTATATCGGCCGCGGGCTCTGCTTCCTGCTGCTGATGCGGATCGCCGGCGACATCCAGATGCTGTTCATCTTCGCCGTCGCCTTCGGCATCTTCGACTACTCCACGGTGCCGCCGACCGCGAGCCTGGTGGCCTCCCATCTCGGCAAGCGCATCATGGGCCTCGCCATGGGCCTGCTCTCCGCCGGCCACGCGCTGGGCGGCGCCGCCGGCGCCTTCATGGCCGGCATCCTCTACGACCTCTACGCCCAGTACGACGCGGTGTGGATCGCCTCGATCGGCGTCGCCGTCGCCGCCGGCCTCATGGTCTTCACCATCCGCGAGAACCGCGCCCCCGCCGCGCCGCCCAAGCTGCAGCCGGCGTAAGAGGGAGGCGTCTGTACGCTAGCGCCCGTCGTGATACTCTCTATCCATGCCGAAAAGTCAGGCCGGATTCATGATCGACGACGAAGGCCGCGCCTCGCTGCCGCTGACTGCGGCGGAAAAGGCGGCAGTCAAACGTGCCGAAGACGACATCAAGGCAGGCCGGGTGCAAGAGCATGACAAGGTAGCCGAACGTCTTCGCCATCGCGCGGCGGAGATCGTCGGGCGCGCGCGTGGTGCCAAGTCCCGCTAGCTCATGGCTGTCGTCCGGTGGACCGAAACGGCGCTGGCTGATATCGACGAAGTCCTAGCCGACATAGAACAGCACAATCCGCTGGCAGCCATCGATCTCGTCGAGACGATCATCGCGTCTGGCAATGCGCTGAAGGTCTTCCCGGCTCGGAATCCGGTGCGGCATGCGGGCGCGGTCCGCGAGCGGCCGGTGCTCGGCACGCGCTACCTGCTTCTCTATCGGATCGACCGCGGCGATTTGGTCTACATCCTCGCGGTTCGGCACGGTGCTCGCGCGAACCGGACGCCCTAAATCCCGATCGCGCGTCGAAACCGGTTCTTGAGGTCGACGCCGTCGCGGGTCGGCAGCACGCGCGGTGCCTCGCCGGCCGTAATCTTGACCACGGCCAGGATCGGGCCGGTCGCGGTGCGGATCTCGCGGGCGACGCGGTCGAGCTCGGATTCGTCGGTCACCGTGGCGACGATGGGGAATCCTGCGCCCTGGGCGATGCCGGCGAGATCGACGCCGTCGGCGGTGTGGCTCCGCTGCATGCCGGTCTCGCCGTAGCGCTCGTTGTCGAGGACGACGATGGCGAGGTTGGCCGGCCGCTGCACGCCGATGGAGGCGAGGCTGCCGAGGCCCATCAGCATCTCGCCGTCGCCGGTGACCACCAGCACGCGCCTGTCCGGCTGCGCCAGCGCTAGGCCGAGCCCGATCGGCGCGGCCGACCCCATGGCGCCCCAGAGATAGAAGTTGCGGTCGTCGTCGCCGGCCGCCGCCACGTCGTAGGTGGGAGATCCGAGCCCTGAGACGACCAGCAGGTCGCCGCGGTCGGAAAGCAGGCGCGCCACGGCCTGTCTGCGGTCGAGGGGCATCAGAACTTCTTCCGGCCGATCAGGCGTTGCGAGAGCAGGATCGCGACCGCGACCTCGCTGTCGAAGGCAAGCGCAGCCGCCGCCTCGACCGTCGGCACCACGTCCTCGGGCCGCTCGCAGCGCTGGACGATGACGCCGGCGCCCCTCAGCGCCGCCTCGGTGCCCTGGCCCATCGGCACCTGCCAGGAATTGAACTCGCCCCACTCGCCCCGCATGGTGACCAGCGTCAGGAAGGGGAAGCGGCAGATCGTCGTCAGCGAGAGCGCGTTGACGCAATTGCCGACGCCGGACGACTGCATCAGCAGGACGCCGCGCTGGCCGCCGAGCCAGGCGCCGGCCAACACGCCCATGCCCTCGGCCTCGTTGGTGAGCACGATCGCGCGCATCGACGGATCGGCGTGGCAGGCCTCGATCAGCGCCGTGTGCCCGGCGTCCGGCACATAGGCGACCTGGCGGATGCCGGCGGCGCGGAACAGCGGATGGATCGTCCGGCGCCAGTCGAGATCGGGCGTGGCGTCCATCGGCGCTACCGTGCCGCGCTCAGCGCCGCGCCGGCGAACAGCGGCGGGCGTCGCGACCGCCACGCCGTCGCGCGCTCGTAGGCATGGGCGACGCCCATGGCCGTGGCGTCGCCGAAGGGATGGCCGACCACCTGCATGCCGAGCGGAAGCCCATCGCCGGTGAAGCCGCAGCAGACCGTCATCACCGGCAGGCCGGTCAGGTTGAACGGCATGGTCAGCGACGGCCGCTTGAAGGCGGCGTCGGGATCGAAGCCCACCATCTTGGTCGCCGGGCCGGGGGCGGCGGCCACGACCATCACATCGATGTCCGCCATCGCCGCGGCCGTGCGCTCGATCAGCTGGCGGCGCGCGCGGAGCGCCTGCATGTGATCGGCCGCCGAGAACAGCGCCGCCAGCGTCACGCTGCTGCGGAAGCGCTCGCCATAGTCGTTGTAGCGGCTCTGCAGCGTCTTCTGATGGATGGCGAAAGCCTCGGTCAGGATGATCACCCGGCCGGCCGGCGCGAAGTCGGCGAGGGCGGGCATCGCCATGTCGCGGATCTCGGCGCCGAGTCCCCGCATCGTTGCGACCGCGGCGTCGACCGCCTGTTTCATCTCCGGCTCGACCGCATGCTCGCCCTCGTGCCAGCGGTTGATGACGCCGACGCGCACGCCCTTCAGGTCTCCCCGCAGCGCCGCCCGGAAGTCGGGGATCTTCACCTTGGCGCTGCCGGGGTCGGCCTTGTCGTGTCCGGCCATCGCCTGCAGCAGGATCGCGCAATCCTCGACCGTCCAGGCCATCGGCCCGGCATGGTCCAGGGTGAATGCCAGCGGCAGGATGCCGGTGCGGCTGACCAGACCATAGGTCGGCTTCATTCCGGCGACGGCGCAGAAGGTCGAAGGGTTGCGGATCGAGCCGCCGGTGTCCGACCCGGTGGCGCCCAGCACCAGGCCGGCGGCGATCGCCGCACCGCTGCCGCTGGACGAGCCGCCGGGGCTGAGCTCGGTGTTCCACGGATTGCGCGCCGGCGGCCAGGGCGTGTCGAAGGACGGGCCGCCGATGGCGAACTCGTGCGTCGCCAGCTTGCCGAGCAGCACGGTCCCGGCCTTCGCCAGCCTGGCGGTGACCACCGCATCCTTCTCCGGTACGTGCTCGGCCAGCACCTTTGAATGCGCGGTCGTGCGTATGCCCTTGGTCGAATAGATGTCCTTGAGGCCGATCGGGATGCCGTGCAGCGGCCCGCGGCGTTTGCCGGCGGCGATCTCGGCCTCGGCCTTCTTCGCCGCCTTCCGCGCGAGTTTCGCGGTCACCAGGAGGAAGCTGTTCAGCTGCGAGTCCAGCGCCTCGATGCGCTTGAGACACATCTCGGTCAGCTCGACCGGCGACAGGGCCTTCGTCTCGATCAGCCGCGAGGCTTCGGCAATGGTCGGAACCTTGGGCGGCGCGTTCGCGTCGTTCATGGTGCCGTCACCTTGAAGGTCAGCGCCGGCTCCGCGTCCATCGGCCGGTCGCTGCCAAGCCGCGCCAGCACGTCCCGGACATAGCCCGAGACCCGGTGGACCTCGTCGACCTGCGCGGGCGAGAGCTTGAGGCCGGCCCGTTCCAGCAAGACCTCGACCTGCACGCGGGGCATCGGCTCGGGGGTACTCATCCAGGCTCACTCCCTTCGGATCGGAGGATGATACGTCATCTTGACCGGCAGGACAGCGCCGAGCCTTGTGGGCTCAGAGCCCGGCTTCGCGCAGCCAGTCGCTGAAACGCTGGCCTGCGGCAGCGTCGCCGAAATGAGGCAGTCTTGCATTGTCCAGCGTCAGTCCGGGCGTTGCCGTCTTCACCTTTGCGATGCATCGGCGCGCGGCGTCGAGGTCGCCGGCGGCGGCCTGCAGGCCAGCGAGCACCAGCGCATTGCGCTTCATCTCGGGCGCATCCTCGACCAGCCTCGTTGCCGCCCGCACGGCTTCGGCGATGTCGCCGGCGAGCAGATGGCCGATCGCCAGCTCGCGACGATGGCGGTAATGGCTGGCGTCCTCGGGGCTCGCTGCCATCGCTTCCTGCAGGCGACGCAGGCCACCCTCGACGTCGCCGAGATGGATCTCGGCGATGCCCAGCATGGCGCGCGCGGCGATGAAGTTGGCGTTGCGCTCGAGCGCCTCTTTCGCCTGATCGCGGGCGGCTCGCGAATTGCCCAGCAGGTCGTGCAGCGCCAGCGCCTTGACGCTTCGTGCGAAGTAGCTGCGGCCGTCGAGCGAAATGGCACGGTCGAGCAGGGTAACGATCTCGTCTCGGATCGCAGGGGCGATCGCGCGGGCGTCGTACTCGGCGACGCGGAACAACGCAAAGCCCAGCATGGCGTGGGCCATGGCATTGTCCGGCGCGCGCTCGACGGCGAGCCTCAAGGCCGATACCGCGGCCCCATCGCGATCGAGGCCGCGCATGAAGAAGCCGGCCGCCTTGTCGAGCAGCTGCGGCAACGCGAGTGCTGAGTTGTCGGTGCCGCGCAGACGCTCGAACAGCCGGGTCTTGACGTGGAAGCGGATGGCGGCGGCGACGTGCAGGACGATCTCGTCCTGAAGCCCGAAGACGTCATCGAGCTGGCGGTCGTAATGCTGGGCCCAGACCTGGCGCGCACCGCCGTCCTCGAGCGCGAAGGAGAGGCGAAGACGCTTGCCTGCCGCCTGGAGCGTGCCCTTGAGCTGGTAGTCGGCCTTTCCCGGATCGCCGACCGTCACCGCCACCGCCGTGTGGTTCGCCAGCGCATCGCGGATGGCCTCGTCCAGCCCTTCCGCCAGAGCCCTGACCTCGTCGTCGCCGCTGATGACGCGGATCGCCTGAAGCTCGATCACCGGCCTTTCCGGCGGCACCTCCGGCGGGGGAGCCGCCTCGGCGCCGACGGGGCCTGCGCCGATGTAGTAGATGGCGACCGGGTCTTCGATGTTCTTCAGCTTCTGGATGCCGCCGTCGACGAAGCGGACGTCGGAGAGCTTCCGGCGCACCTCGTCATGGACCTTGGCGGACACACAGATCGATCCCGGCGTGGCGATGGATTCCAGCCGTGCCGCCACATTGACGCCGTCGCCATAGAGATTGTCGCCGTCGACGATAACGTCGCCGAGATTGACGCCGATGCGGAACTGCAGCGGCTGGAGTCCGGGACGCGCGTTGCGCTCGCCGATCGCGCGCTGGCATTCGACCGCGCACAGCACCGCCGAGACGACGCTCGCGAACTCGGCCAGAACGGAATCGCCCGCCGAGGCGAAGATGCGGCCGTCGTGTTCGGCGATGATGCCGTCGACGATCTCGCGGCAGGCGTGCAGGCTCGCCAGCGTGCCCGCCTCGTCGACGCCCATCAGCTTGGAGAACTGGTAGACGTCGGCCGCGAAGATGGCCGCCAGCTTGCGCTGGATGGCGGTCAACGCGATCGACTCCCCGGCAGGCGCGAAGCTCAGCTCACCACGATCTTCGGCGGCGGCCGGTTCGGGCTGGCGCCGGCACCGGAGACCTTGGCCCAGACCCGGTCGGCGATGGCGCCGTAGATCTTCGACTGCGGATGGTCGGGCTGAGAGATGACGATGGGATAGCCCTCGTCGGAGGTCTCGCGGATGGCGATGTCGAGCGGGATCTCGCCCAAGAACTCGGCGCCGAGCTTGGCGGCCTCGCGGCGGGCGCCGCCATGGGCGAAGATCTCGCTCCGCTCCCCGCAATGCGGGCAGAGGAAGTAGCTCATGTTCTCGATGATGCCGAGCACCGGCACGTCGACCTTGCGGAACATGCCGAGCCCTTTCCGGGCATCCAGGAGCGCGATGTCCTGCGGGGTCGAGACGATCACGGCGCCCGAGAGCGGAACCCGCTGGGCCATGGTGAGCTGGGCGTCGCCGGTGCCGGGCGGAAGGTCCACCACCAGCATGTCGAGCTCGCCCCAGTTGACGTCGCGCAGCATCTGCTCGATCGCGCTCATCACCATCGGCCCCCGCCAGATCATCGGCGTGTCCTCGGCGATCAGGAAGCCGATCGACATGCATTTGATGCCGTAGCCGACCTTGGGCTCCAGGATCTTGCCGTCCTTGGTGTCGGGCTTGCCGGTGATGCCCATCAT
>CAMDFP010000035.1 GCA_945897335.1 Asaia bogorensis
AGCCGGGCTATTTCGGCAGGAGGGCCACATAGGGCTTGGCCTCTTCGACCGTGCGGGCGACGGACGGGCGCTTCATCAGGCGGTCGAGATACGCCGCTGCATTCCGGTGCGTGCCGCCGAAGGGCGAGACGATATTCGCGTAGAACATCGCCGGTGCGGCGGCGCAGTCGGCCATGGTGAAGTCATCGCCCATGGCCCAGGTTTTCGCCGCCATCTCCTGCTCAATCAGGCCGAGCGCGGTCTGCAGCAGGGCCTTCGCCTGGTCGACGCCGTACGGATCGTTCTTGCCCGGTGGCCGGAGTTTGTCGGTGACGACCTTCTGCATCGGAACGTTGACGTAGAGATCGTAGAAACGGTCCTGCAGGCGCGTCCGCCGCGCCAGGTACTCGATGATGATGCTGGACTCCGGAATCGTCCGGTCCGCCGTCGTGTCGCGCAGCACCGGAAACCGGCCGATCGGCCAGACTTTCAGAAAGGCAGCACGGGAGGCCTCGTTGCCGAAGTCGACGATTTCGGGCTCGAACGGCGTGCCGTTCTCGTAGAGCGCGACGAGGACCTTCTGGCAGAAGGAGGAGAGGGGGTGGAAATAGAGCCTGAGGGGCATGGGTGCGTCCGCCGTCCATATACTGAAGTATTTACTTAAGTATTATGAGCGCCCCTGCCTGGCAACCGTCCGCATTCCTTGCCCCATTCGTTTGACTTGCTTAGGCGTCTGCGGCTAACGACCCTCGGGCAAGCACGACAGCAGGGGACACAAGAGATGAGCGCCAAGGCGACGCGGTCGAAGACGGGTGGCAACCAGTCCGGTTCGCCGAAAGTCCGGATCACCTCGATCCGCTCGGTGCCGCTGTTCGGCGAGAGTCCGAAGGGGGGCTGGTCGGCGGAGATCAAGCCGGAGGATTCGATCCACGCGCTGCTCGCCGTGCACACGGATGCCGGCGTCACCGGCTTCGGCAGCGTCTTCACCGATGCGCGCCTGGTCGCGGCCGCGCTCAAGGTGCTCGAGCCACTCTATGCCGGCGAGGACGCACTGCAGCCGGAGCGGGTGACCGAAAAGCTGCACCAGAACACCTTCTGGATGGGACGCGGCGGATCGCTCACCCACACCATCAGCGGCATCGACATCGCGCTCTGGGACATCCTCGGCAAGGTCGCCGGCCTCTCGGTGAGCCGCCTTCTCGGCGGGCGCCACCGCGAACGGGTGCAGCCCTATTGCTCGCTCCTGATGGAGGAGCCGAAGCGCATGAAGGACGTCGTTGCCAAATATCGCGCGAAGGGCTTCACCGCTTTCAAGATCGGCTGGGGACCGTTCGGTCGTGCGCTCGACTACAAGCTCGACGAGGCGATCGTCAAGGCGGCGCGCGAGGCGGCGGGGCCGAAGTCGAAGCTGTTCGTCGATGCCGGCGCCAGCGATGCCTATTGGCCGCATGGCCTCAAATGGGCGATCCGCACCGCGCATATGCTGAAGGACTTCGAGATCGGCTGGTTCGAGGAGGCCTTGCGGCCGGACGCCATCGACGACTTCTGCGAGCTTCGCCGCCAGAGCCCGGTGCCGATCGCCGGCGGCGAGGTGCTGACCCGCCGCCAGGCCTTCATCCCCTGGCTGACGCGCGGCGCCTTCGACATCGTGCAGCCGGACGTTACCAAGGTCGGCGGCATCTCCGAGCAGCGACGCATCGCCTGGATGGCCTACGACTTCGGCGTCAAATACATCGGCCATGGCTGGAACACGGCACTCGGCGTCGCCGCCGATCTGCAGATGGCGACCGCCTTCCCGGAGACCGACCTGGTCGAATTCATCGGCGGCAGCCCCTATGTCGACGGCATCACCGTCGATCCCTTCGTCCTCGACAAGGAAGGCTATCTGAAGATCCCGGATCGTCCCGGCCTCGGCGTCGAGATCGATCGGAAGAAGCTCGCCCGCTACACCGAGGATCCGAAAATCCTGTTCGGCTGAGCGATGCGCTTCCGGCCGCGCGACCTCATCCTCTCGGCGGTTGTCGGCGTCGCCGCGGCATGGGCCGTGGCGCTCTGGTTCGCCGCCGAGCCGGACGTCGTCTGGAGGTCGCTTGCCGCTGGCCTCGCCGCCTTCGCAAGTCCGCTGGTCGCTCGCCGCATCGTCATCGGCCGGTCCCTGCGCCGGTCGGAACGATCGGAACTGGAGGGCGAGGAACTCACGGTCTCAATCCTTTACGCTGTCATCGAGGACTTTGTCCCGATCAGCGGCAAGCCGCGGCGGTTGGTCAAGGCCCTGAACCGCGCTCTCGCCGTGATCACCCCCATCGTCGAGGCGCGGGGCGGCTTCATCGACAAACTCGATGGTGGAGCGATCGTCGCCGTGTTCGGAGCGCCCGCCGCCGACGGCCGGCATGCGGCGGACGCGGTCACGGCGGCGATGGAGATGTGCCGCCAGGTCGATCAGGAGGCTCTCCTTCTCGACGATGCCCGGCCACTGCGGATCCGGATCGGCGTCGACACCGGGACCGTGCTTGCCGGCGCCATCGGTTCGCCGGGGCGGCTCGCCTACACGGCGATCGGCGATGTCGTGCAGCAGGCTGCTCGTCTCGCGAGTGCCGGCAAGATCTACGGAACCCGCATCCTGGTCAGCGAGGAGGCCGCGACGGCTTGCGCCGCCGAGATCCTGATGCGGGAAGTCGTAACCGGCCACGTCGCCGGTCGAGAGATGCCAGTGACGCTTCTCGAACCGCTGGCGACCCAGGAGGGCGCGACCGTAGCGGACCGCGAGAAGGCCAGCGACTATGCGGCCGCCTTCTACTATCTCCGCGCCGGCCGCTATGCCGAGGCGGCGGCCGCCTTCGCGGCGTTCGCCGGCGATCCCGCCGCCGCGGCTCTGGCCCAGCAGGCGGCGGCCCTGGCGGCGGCGCCGGTCGAACCGGACGACGATGCGGAACCTCTTGAGCCCTGACGCGGCGGTCGCCAAAGCTTGCTAGAGTTCCATTTCCACTTCCGAAGACCGAGACCCTCATGCCCCAGGACGCCGTCGAGCTGACCGCCCCCGACATCTCCCGCTATGCCGCGGGTACTCATGGCGTGCCTTATGTCCACACCTTCGACAGCGGCAGTCCGGGCTCGCATGTGATGGTGAACGCGCTGACCCACGGGAACGAGATCTGCGGCGCGATCGCGCTGAACCGGATCTTCGAGCTGGGTCTGAAACCGAAGCAAGGGAAGCTGTCGCTGGTCTTTGTCAATGTCGGCGCTTTCCAGCGTTTCGATCCCGCCAAGCCCAACGCGTCCCGCTTCGTCGATGAGGACTTCAACCGGGTCTGGGTCGAGAGCCGGTTGGACGGCTCGGAGCAGTCCGCCGAGCTGAAGCGGGCCCGCGAGCTGCGGCCGGTGTTCGACCAGGCCGACAAGCTCCTCGACGTCCATTCCATGGGCACGCGTTCCAACGCGCTTATGATCGTCCATGGCCTGGAGAAGGAGCGGTCGCTCGCCCGAGCTGTCGCCGTTCCGCCCTGGATCGTCTGTGGCCAGGGCCACATCCAGGGGAAGCGCCTGATCGAGTACACGCCCTTCAACGACCGCTCGAACGACAAGACCGCGATTCTCGTCGAATGCGGCCAGCACTGGGAGGCCAATGCGGCGCGCGTGGCGCTCGACACCACGCTCCGCTTCCTCGCCGTCACCGGCGCGATCGACGCCGAGACCATGATGAAGCATGTGAACGAGAAGACGCCGACGCCGCAGACGATGGTGGACATCTCCGGCGGCTATGCTTCGAAGACCGACAGGTTCAAGTTCGTCGAGCCGTTCATCGGCCTTGAGCTCTTCCCGAAGGCGGGCACGGTCATCGCCCATGACGGCGACGAGGCGATCGTGACGCCGCATGACGACTGCTACCTGGTCATGCCCAATCACCGCGCCAAGAAGGGCAACCGCGTGCTGCGCTTCGCTCGCCGGAGCGCATGAGCGTGCGCCTTCTGGTCAATCCGCGCGCCGACCGGCCTGGCCGGCTGGCGCAGCAGATCCTGACGGCGAAGGGCCTCGCCGAGGCCCGCTCCGAGATCGCCGGTTGGGAAGGCTATCGCCCGACGCCACTCGCCGACCTTCAGGGCCTCGCGGTGCGGCTCGGTCTCGGACGGCTCTGGTTCAAGGACGAGGGGCAGCGCTTCAAGCTGAAGTCCTTCAAGGCGCTGGGCGGCCCCTATGCCATCGCCCGGCTCGTGGCGCGCGAGGGAGCGAGCCCGGATCGCACCTTCGCCAGCGCGACCGACGGCAATCACGGCCGCGCCGTCGCCTGGGGCGCCGCCCGTGCCGGCTGCCGCTCGGTCATCTTCGTGCCGGCAGCGGTCAGCGACGGGAGGGCTGCCGCCATCGCCGCCTTCGGCGCCAAGGTGGTCCGGACGAGGGGTACCTATGACGAAGCCGTTGCCGAATGCGCGGCGACCGCGCGCCGCGAAGGCTGGACGGTGATCGCCGACACCAGCGAGGACGAGCAGGCAGAGGTCCCGGGCCTGGTGATGGAAGGCTACATGGTCGCCGTCGCCGAGGCCGCCGAGCAGATGTCGGAGGTGCCCACGCACGTCTTCGTGCAGGCCGGCGTCGGTGGCCTCGCCGCTGCGGTGGCCGCTCACTTTGACGACCGATGGGGCGCCGGCCGGCCACGCCTGGTGATCGTCGAGCCGGAGACCGCCGCCTGCCTGATGCTCGCGGCCGAGACCGGCGGCATGGCTCAGGTGGCCGGAGACCTGGAGACGGTCATGGGCGGCCTCTCCTGCGGTATCGCCTCGGCGCCGGCCTGGAGGGTGCTGGACGCGGCCGTCGACGCCTTCCTCGCCATCGAGGATGCGCGCGCGATCGAGGCGATGCGCGTGCTGGCCGATGGCGAGCCGGCGATAGTCGCCGGCGAGTCAGGTGCAGCCGGACTCGGCGGGCTCCTGGCGGTCGCGGCAGAAGAGGGGATGCGCCGGCAGCTCGGCCTCGACGGCGCTAGCCGCGTGCTGTTGTTCGGCACCGAGGGCGACACCGACCCCGATCTCTATACTCGCCTCGTCGGCCGCAGCGCCGACGCGGTGCGCGCCGGCGCCTGAGGTCCCAGCTTCCCTGCAACTCACTCCCGGGCCATGCTGATGGTCCTTTCCGCCCCCATAATCCCCGGACTCCCTGATGACCCGTGTTTCGATCGACGACCTCATCGGCCTCGAAGGCTTTTCCGCGCCAGCGTTCCTGCCGGATGGCTCGGCGCTGCTCTGCCTCGGCCCGGGCGATGGGGTGATGCAGGCCTGGATCGTGCCGCTCGACGGCAAGGCGTCGCGCCGGCTCTCCTTCGTCCCCGGAGAACGGGTGATGCAGGCACGTCTCTCACCAGATGGAACCCAGGTCCTTCTGTCGGTTGATTCCGGCGGCGACGAGCACGCTCAATTCTGGCTGGTGCCTACCGCGGGCGGCGAGGCAAAGCCGCTCACCAGCAAGCCCGAGGTGATCCACACTTTCGGAACCTGGACGCCCGATGGCGCAGCGATCCTCTATGCCGCCAACGGCCGCGACCGCGCGCGCTACGACCTGCACCGGATGACGCTGGCCACCGGCAAGGTCGAGACCCTGCTGGAGCACGGCGAGACGTTGACCACGAGCGGGATCCAGCCGGGCGGCCATCTGCTGCCGCTCACCGAGGATCACTCGACCTTCAACATCGGCGTCAGCCTCCTCGATCTGAAGTCGGGCGAGCGGAAGCCGATCCGCCTCGCGAGCCGTCCGGTCAAGGCGCTGGGCTTCCGCTGGAACCGCGACGGCACGGCGCTCTACTTCCTCGCCGATGGCGAGCGCGACTTCCTCGGCATCGGCCGCTACCTGCTCGCCGACGGCCGGGTCGAGTGGCTCTACACGCCGGATGCCGACGTCGACAGCTTCGCGCTCGCAGGCGACGGCCGGCTCGCCGCCAACGTCAACCGCGACGGCTTTAGCCGGCTCGAGGTCCTCTCGACGAAGGGCGAGCCGACGCGGACGGCGGTCGAGCCGGGTGGCGCGATCTCCGAGCTCGCCTGGTCGCCGGACGGCGCGCGCCTCGCCTTTGCCTTCCAGACGCCGGCTGCGGGCAGCCGCATCCGGATCCTGGACGTCGCCGCCGGTACGGTGACGAAGCCGATGGCCGGCGAGACCGCCGGGCGCCTGGTGGGCACGCTGGTCGATCCGGATCTGGTGAAGTTCGAGAGCTTCGACGGCGTGCCGCTCTCAGGCTTTTACTACCGCCCGCGCGGTCCGCAGCCGGCGCGGGGATGGCCGGCGGTGATGTTCGTGCATGGCGGCCCGGAAGGGCAAACCAAGGCCTCCTATCGCTTCGATGTGCAGAGCCTGGTCGAGTCGGGCTACGCCGTGTTGACCCCCAATGTCCGCGGCAGCACCGGATATGGCCGACGCTATGCCGGCCTGGACGACCGCGAGCGGCGCATGGACAGCGTCCGCGACCTCGAGGTCTGCGGCGAATGGCTGAAGCGCCAGCCCGGCATCGACGGCAAGCGACTCGCGATCATGGGCGAGAGCTATGGCGGCTTTATGGTGTTGTCGGCGCTGGCCGAGCAGCCTGACCTCTGGCAGGCCGGCGTCGATATCTTCGGCGTCGTCAACTTCGAGACGCTGCTGCGCGACACCGGACCCTGGCGGCGCGGCCATCGGGCAACTGAATATGGTGACTCGCTCACCGACCCCGATCTCATGCGCTGGCTCTCGCCGATCAGCCGGGCCGACCGCATCAAGGTGCCGCTCTTCGTCAGCCACGCCGACCGCGACCCGCGTGTGCCGAAGAGCGAGTCAGACCAGATCGTCGCTTTCCTGAAGGCGAAGGGGCGGACCGTCGAGTACCAGGAGATCGAGTACGAGGGCCACGTCTACTGGCGCCCGGACAACCGCAAGCGCGCCTATGACGGCGTTCGCGCCTTCCTCGACCGGCACCTGGCGAAGAACGAGTAGGGTGGCCGTAAACCCCCTCCCGGTTGGAGGAGGGTTAAGCGCGCGCCTGCTCCTTCAGGAACGGCAGCAGCGCCGCTGCCGTCTCTTCCGGCGCTTCCACCGGGATCGAGTGGCCGACGCCTTCGAGCTCGACCAGCTTGCCGCGGGCACCCAGCTCCTCCACCAGCATCCGGCCGTTGGCGGGGGGAGCGGCGACATCGGCGAGGCCCTGGATGATCAGGACCGGTGCCTTGCCGGCGGTCCACCACTCGGCGATCGGCGTCGCGGCGACGGCGGCGAGGCAGGCCTTCATCACCGCCTCGTTCCAGCCGTCGAGCCAGGGCGTCGGGTCGCGGCCGGGACCGAAGGAAGCGATGCGGAGCGCCTCGGCGCGTTGCTCGCGGGTCGCGTCCTTGGCCTTGCCGCGCTCGATCGCTGCGGCGATCTCCGGCGTCGGCCCGACCTTGCCGCTGGCGCCGAGGCACACGACGGCCGTCACCCGGTCGGGGTGATATGCCGCGACCGCGCGGGCGACGCGGTTGCCGAAGGCATGGCCGACCAGGATGGCCTTGCCGCCACCGGCCGCATCGATCGCGGCCACCACGTCGGCGGCGAAGTCGCGGAGCGTCAGGCCCTCCATCGGACCTGTGCTTTCGCCGATGCCGCGGGTCTCGGGCAGGATCGCCTTGAATCCCGCCGCGGCGACGCGCCTTGCCAGCGGCACCACGTCGTCGGGGGCGCGGCCGAGGCCGGGCATCATCACGACCGACGGCCCGGTGCCGAGCATGAATGCCCTGAGCCGCGCCCCGCCGTTGGAGGCGCGGAGAACCTGGAAGTCCTTCATGTTAATCCGTTCAGGTCTTGTCGATGTTCCAGAAGACGAGGATCCCGGTCTTCAGTACGCCGGTTACGTTCTTCCGCCAGAGGAAGGGCTGCTTGAACTGGCCGAGCGGAACATAGGGGATGACCTCCCAGAGGCGCTTGTGCATCGCCTCGACCAGCAGCTTCTGCTTCGCCGGGTCGGTCTCCTTCATGTAGTCGTCGCGCATCTTCTCGACGACTTCGTCGCAGGGCCAGCCGACGAAGTTCCGGCCGTCGCAGGTCATGATCGTCGACGGGCTGGTGATCGGGCTGGCGAGGTGCGAGCCGTTCGCCGTGGTGTGGAAAATGTTCCAGCCGCCGGCCTCGGGCGCATCCTTCTTCGAGCGGCGCACGGTCACGCTGCCCCAGTCCGACAGTTGCAGGTCGACGTTGAAGCCGATCGACTTCAGCTTCTCGGCCGTGAGCAGGCTCATGGCGTTGTAGGCCGGGATGTCGGAGCCGCCGATGATGACGATCTTGCGGCCGTCATAGCCCGACTCCTTGACCAGCTGGCGCGCCTTCTCGAGATCGGGCTTGCGGAAGCCGTCGGACCCGGCCTCGGTGCCGTTGGGCGTGCCGCAGACCCAGAAGGCGAAGCACTCGATCCACCATTTCTTGTCGCCATAGGCGGCCGTCATGTAGTCGGCTTGGTTCACCATGTAGGCCAGAGCCATCCGCGCTTTCAGATTGTTGAAGGGCGGGTGAAGGGAGTTGGGCCGGAGCGCGCCATAGGTGTCGATCGGCCAGACTTCGCCGATGACGATGTTCGGGTCTTTTTCGACGGTCGCCACCAGGTCGAGCGACGGCGCGTCGAGGAAATCGACCTCGCCGGAGCGGAGCGCGGCGAAGGCGGTCGCTGCGTCCGGGATGACGATGAACTCGATGCGGTCGAGCTTGGCGACCTTGCCGCCGGACATGCCGGACGGCGGTTCGGTGCGCGGGACATAGTCCCGGTTCTTCTCGTAGACGGTCTTGGCGCCCGGAACATACTCGCCCTTCACGAACTTGAACGGGCCGGAGCCGATGGTCTCACTGATAACCGTGAACGGATCGATCAGCGCCTCCTTCTCGCGGAGGATGCCGCCGTCGATGTTGCGGGCGCCGCTGATCAGGTATTCGACGAAGCCGAAGGGCTCCTTCAGCTTGAGGGTGAAGCTCTCGCCGTCGATGGCGTCGATGGCGTCGATCGAGGCGACGACGTTGGTCAGCTTCTGGATCTGGGTGTCGCGCTTGAATTGTCGCTTCATCGAAGCGACGACATCTCGCGTGGTGACCGCCTGGCCGTCATGGAACTTGAGCCCCGGGCGGAGCTTGAAGGTGTAGGTCAGCTTGTCGGCCGAGACCTGGTAGTCGCCGACCATCTGCGGCCGGCTCACCAGGTTCGCATCCCAGGTGAACAGGCTGTCGTAGATCATCCCGACATGGATCGATGTCGCGTTGGCCGCCGGCTGGTGCGGATCGAACACCTTGGCCTCGGCCTGAGGCACCACCTTCAGCACCTTCTGCGCCGAGGCCGGCGCGAGGGCGACGAAGGATCCGAGGAAGAGGCCGAGAGCGAGGCAGGACGCAAGCCGGATACGCATGACGCAGTCCTCCGAGCAGCACACCTTTCCAAAAGGAAAGCACTTTGCGCCACACCTGCAAAGGGGATCTTTGGCAAGGTGGGTGCGGCGCGCGGATTGCGCCTACTTCGGCGCTGAAGATGTGCTTCGCCGCGATAGCCAAGGGCGTGACCGCGCTGGCGACCGAGGCCCTGACGGCGGGTCGGCTGCTCGGCGTCGCCGAGCCTTTGCTGGCAGAACTGGCCTCCAGCGTCCCGGCCCTGCTCGACTACGCGACGCGCGCCGTGCCGACGATGCCGCCCAAGGCCTATCGCTGGATCGGCGAGATGGAGGAGATCGCCCAGATCTTCGCCGCGCTCGGCCTGCCGCCGGGCATGCTGCAAGGGGCGGCCGACGTCTATCGCTTCGTCGGCGAGTCCCCACTCGGCCGCGAGCGGACCGAGGACCGCACCCGGGGAATGACGCTGCAGGACGCCGTCGAGGGGCTGGCCCGCATATCCTCAAGCGCTGAGGATCAGGCGCGGGCGAGGCCCGCCAGCGCCTGGCGCAGCACGTCGTTGGAGCGGCTGGTAACCATGATCTTCCACTCGAAGACCGAGGGATAGAACGCGTCCCGGACCTTGTCCTTGATCTCCTTGCCTTGGGGCGACGTCGGGTCGCCATGGGCATAGAGCCAGTTGTCGGCGCGGATCGAGCCCAGCACCTCGCGGGGCGGGATGGTGCCGTACTCGATGCCGCCGACCGTCAGCCGCACGCCGGGCAGCGTCTTGACCAGCGAGCGCGAGAGCGTGCCTTTGACGCTGCCGGGGATGTGCCGGCTAGGATCCTTCTTCGCTTCCTCGATCTGCTCGCGCGTCGGCGTCACATGGTCGAACCACTTGCGCGCCATGCCTTCGCCGTCGCTTCCGCCGTAGTAGAGATCGCCGAAGCCGAGCGGGCCTAAGCCGGTGTGGTAGTCGACCAGACAGAGGTCGGTCGCGCGCCGCATCCACTCGTTGGCGATGCTCTCGAAGGTGCGGCGCGACCAGGTCGGCCGGGCACCGCCGTAGAAGGTGCCCTTGGCGTTGACGTACTGCCCGGCATGGATCGCCTTCGGCACGAAGTCGGTATTCGGCATCTTGTAGTGCGCGGCGATGGCGGCATCGGCTTTGGCGATCGCGTCGGGCGTCCACTGCTTGGGATTGGCGTGGTCCTGCAGGAGCTCGTATTCCTTGTTCTCCGGCAGCGGCTCCGAGAAGTCGACGAAGTTGCGGTTGAGGTCGACGTTGTCCTCGGTCACCCGCCGGCCATGGGCGAAGCCGTGCGGGTTGATCGCATGGATGATCAGGGCTGCAGTGTCCGGGCTGGCGTCGCGATGATAGTGCCGGTTCTCGAGCCAGGAAATCTGGCAGCCGGATCCGCAATAGCCCTCGATTCCGTGGGTCGAGGAGACCAGAACCAGCAGCTTCTTGGCGTCGCGCGGCCCGAGCCAGGCGACGTCGGTCGCGAGATCGCCGCCGTCCGGACCCTTCAGAGGATGCGGATGGCTGTCGACCAGGTGGGCGCCGGCGGCTTCGGCGGCCTTCAGGAATTTCTCGCGTGCCTCGGCATAGGAGGCGGAGAAGAAGGATGCGACCGGGGGCATGACGGCCTCCTCAGGAGGTGACGAGATGGCAGGCGACCTGGTGCCCGCCGCCGACATCGACCAGCGGCGGCTCGATCTCTCGGCAGCGCGGCTCGGCATAGGGGCAGCGCGAATTGAAGCGGCAGCCAGCTGGCGGACCGATCGGGCTCGGCACGTCGCCCGAGAGCGGAATCCGCTGGCGGCGATGCTCGGGATTGGCGACCGGGATCGCCGACAGCAGCGCCTTGGTGTAGGGGTGCTGCGGATTGTCGTAGAGCGAGTGCTTGTCGGTGAGCTCGACGATCTTGCCGAGATACATCACCGCCACGCGGTCGGCGATGTGGCGGATGACGGCGAGGTTGTGGCTGATGAACAGGTAGGTGAGGCCGAGCTCGCGCTGCAGGTCCTGCATCAGGTTGATGACCTGGGCCTGGATCGAGACGTCGAGGGCCGAGACCGGTTCGTCGCAGACGATGAACTTCGGGTTCAGCGCGAGCGCGCGCGCGATGCCGATGCGCTGGCGCTGGCCCCCGGAGAACTCGTGCGGATAGCGGCGCGCATGGTCCGGGGCGAGGCCAACGGTCTTCAGCAGCTCGGCGACGCGCGCCTGGCGCTCGGGCTTGGTGCCGATCCGGTGCACGATCAGCGGCTCGGAGATGATTCCCTCGACGGTCTTCCTCGGATTGAGCGAGGAGAAGGGATCCTGGAAGATGATCTGAACGTCGCGGCGCCGCGCGCGAAGCTCGTCGGGCGGGATCGTGGCGATGTCGTCGCCATTCAGCAGGATCGAGCCGGAGGTCGGCTCCATCAGCCGGATCAGAAGTCGGCCGGTGGTCGACTTGCCGCAGCCGGACTCGCCCACCAGACCCAGCGTCTCGCCGCGGGCGATGTTGAAGCTGACGTCGTCGACCGCGCGGACATGCCCCGTCACCCGCGAGCTGAAGAAGCCCTTCCGGATCGGGAAATGCTTGGCCAGGTTCCGGACCTGGAGAAGGTCGTCGCGGACGCTCATCGGTTCTCGACGTTCATGCGCGGATCCAGCACGTCGCGGAGCCCGTCGCCAAGGAGATTGAGGCCGAGCACGGTCATCGAGATGGCGATGCCGGGGAACAGCGTGATCCAGGCGGCCTCGCGGATGTAGTCCTTGCCTTCGGCGATGATGTTGCCCCAGCTCGGTGTCGGCGGCGGCGGGCCGACGCCGAGGAAGCTGAACACCGCCTCGGCGATCACCGCATAGGCGAAGACGAAGGTGAGCTGGACCACCAGCGGCGCCATGCTGTTGGGCAGGATGTGCTCCAGCATGATGCGGAGGTTGCTGGCGCCGACCGCGTGGGCTGCATGCACGTAGTCGGCGTCCCGCACCACCAGCACCGAGGCGCGGACGATGCGCGCGGTGCGCGGCACGTAGACGGTGGTGAGTGCCACGACGATGTTGAAGGCCGAGGGACCGAGTGCCGCCGCCAGGGCCAGCGCCAGAACCAGGGTCGGGAACGCCATCAGTGCGTCCATGACCCGCATCAGCACGTTGTCGACGCGGCGGAAATAGCCGGCGATCAGCCCGCAGGCGGTGCCGATGATGGCGGTGAAGGTGACCGTGGCAAAACCAATCAGGATCGACATCCGGGCGCCGTAGACGACGCGGGTGAAGATGTCGCGGCCGAAATTGTCGGTGCCGAAGAAGTTGTCCATGTCCGGCGCGCGGAAGCGGAAGCGGGCGCGCACCTGGACGGGGTTGTGGGTGGCGATCCAGTCGGCGAAGACCGCCATGATCACCATCAGTGCGAAGAGCACCAGGCCGGTGACGAACAGGCGATGTGCGAAAAGCCGCTCGAGCGTGCTCTTCTGCTTGCGCAGCGGCGCCGCGCGCTCGGCGAAGATCGTGGGGCCGGTCGTCTCAGTCATAGCGCACGCGCGGGTCGAGGAAGGCGTAGAGCACGTCGACCAGGAGGTTGATGCCGACGAACATCGACGCGGTCAACAGCAGGCCGCCCTGGATGACGGGATAGTCGCGGCTGAAGATCGAGGTGGCCAGCAGCCGGCCGAGGCCGGGGAGCGAGTAGACCGTCTCGATCACCACCGATCCGGTCAGCAGCAGGCTGAAGATGATGCCGATGACGGTGATGATCGGGATCATCGCGTTCTTGAGTGCGTGCTTGCCGACCACCTTGAACGCCGGCAGGCCCTTGGCGCGTGCGGTGCGGATGTAGTCCTGGCGCAGGATCTCCAGCATGGTCGAGCGGGTGATGCGCGCGAGCAGGCCCATCTGCAGGAGGCCGAGCGAGAGGGACGGCAGCAGCAGGCTCTTGAACCAGGGCCAGAACCCCTGGGCGATCGCGACATAGCCGCCGGCCGGCAGCAGGTCGAGCATCACCGAGAACAGGATGATCAGCATCAGCGCCAGCCAGAAGTTCGGCAACGACACGCCGATCAGGGCCACGGTCATGACCACCTGGTCGATCCAGGTGTTCTGCTTCAGCGCGGCGATGATGCCGAAGGGAATGCCGATGGCGAGCGTCAGGATGAAGGAGAAGAGGGTGAGCGTGAGCGTCGTCGGCAGGCGCTCGGCGATCGCGGTCGAGACGCTGCGTCCGAGCAGGATCGACTGGCCGAGATCGCCCTGGGTCAGTCCCCAGAGCCATTTGCCGAGCTGCTGCAGGAAGGGCTGGTCGAGGCCGAGCTGGGTCCGGACCCGCTCGATCTCCACGGCCGTCGCCTGCGGACCGGCCATGACCACGGCCGGGTCGCCCGGGACGAGCTGCATGATGCAGAACGAGATCAGCGTGACGATCAACAGCACGGGAAAGGCGCTGAGCACTCGCTGGATGATATAGCGGCCCATGGATCTCCGGATCACAAGGAAACCCCGTCCGGGCCTGGGTGGCCCGGACGGGGTTTGAGCATGTCAGATGCTGTCTAATCGAGCCAGACGTTCCACATGCGCGGAATCCGGTAAGGGATGAAACCCTTCACGTTCGACCGGGCGGCCATGACCTTGGTGAGATCGCCCATCTTCAGCATCTTGACCTCGCTGTAGACGCGTTCCTGCAGCTTGGCGAAGGTCGCCTTGCGGGCGTCCAGCGTGGCGCCGCCCTGCATCTCCGCGTAGAGTTGATCGAAGACCGGGTCCTGCACCTGGGAAAGCGTGTTCGGGCCGACCAGCAGCACCATGGCGCCGAAGGGGCCGACGGCCGGGCCGGAGCCGAGGCCGGTGAAGGAGAGGTGCCAGCCGCCGTCGGGCTTGCGCTGGCGGGCGGCGCCCGTCGGCAGGTCGACCGGATCCATCTTCACCTTGAAGCCGATCGCCTTCATCTGCTCGACCAGCACGACCGCCGCGTCATACATGCTCTGATAGGCGGGGAGTGTCATGACGACGATCTCTTCGCCCTTGTAGCCGGCCGACTTCAGCAGATCGGCGGCCTTCTTCGTGTCCTTGACGTTGTAGTACTGCTTGCCGGCGTCGGTGTAGTACGGGTTGCCTGGATACTGGAAGCCCGGCTGCAGGTCGAAGGCGCCGTCGGTGGCGACCTCCATGATCTCGTCCATGTCGAGGCCGATCTGCATGGCGCGGCGGATGTCGATGTTGTTGAACGGCGGGTTGGCGTGGTTGACCCAGGCGCCGTGGATCCACCAGCGTTTGACCGGGTAGAGCGTGATGGTCTTGTTGTCCTGGAGGCGTTTCGCCGCCTTGGTCGGAATGTCCTCGGTCAGCTGGAACTGGCCGGTCTCCATGCCGGCGACGCGCGCCACCGCCTCCTTGACGTAGCGGAAGTCAAGCTCGTCGAGCCAGGCCACCTTGTGGCCGCCGAAGCCGTTGGTGCCCTTGTGGCGGGTATCCGGAACATAGCCGTCGAATCGCTTCAGCTTGACGTGGCTGTCGGCGACCCAGTCGACGTACTGGTAGGGGCCGGTGCCGATCGGATCGACCTTGCCGCCCTCGCGGTCCTTCTGCTCGGCCGGGTAGATCACGACCGGATTGCCGAACTGGCTGATCTCTTCCAGCGCCACCGGCATCACCTTGCGCATGATGATGCGGAAGGTGTCGGCGTCGGGCGCCTCCATATCGGCGACCTGCTCGAAGAAACCGCGCTGGACGCCGACCTTGGCGAAGCGCTGGTATGACGCGAGCACGTCGGCGGACGTCATGGTCTTGCCGTTGTGGAATTTGACGCCCTTGCGGATCTTGAAGGTGTAGGAGAGCCCGTCCGGCGCCTCAACCAGGCTCTCGGCCAGCTCGAGCATCGGCGCGTTGTTCTCGTCGCGCGTCATCAGGGTCTCGTACATCTGCATCACCACATTGCGGACGGCAATGTTGGTGGAGAACTGCATGTCCATCGTTGGCGGACCCGCCTCCTGGGCGATCACGGCGGTGCCGCCCTTCTTCTGGGCGTGAGCCGGCGAGGCGACGAGGCCGATGGCGGCAAGCGCCGCGATCGCGGTCGCGGTGCGGAGCCCGAGTTGCAAGCTGCGCGATGTCATTGGAGGTCCCCTCTTAGGTGAGATTTTTATCATATACGAAAACCAACGCGGTTCGCCATGGCGGTTCGTTTAAGTGTGCCGGGGCCGCTGCCACACCTCCGGGTTGACGACCAGATCCTCCCGCGGCCGGCCGCCGCCGGCGACCGCCAGCACATTGTCGACCGAGATGGTGAGCGCGGCATCGAAGGCGCGCTTGTTGCCGCCGGCGGCATGCGGGGTGAAGATCGCGTTCTTCGCCGTCAGCAGCGGCGATCCCACCGGCGGTTCCTTCTTGAAGACGTCGAGCCCGGCGCCGGCGATGCGGCCGGCATCGAGCGCGTCCGCCAGCGCCTGCTCGTCGACCATGCTGCCGCGGGCGGCGTTGATCAGGAAGGCGCCCGGCTTCATCAGGCCGAGCGTGCGGGCGTTGATCAGGTCGGCGGTCTCGGCGTTGGCCGAGCAGTGCAGCGTGACGATGTCGGACTCGCGGAAGATGGTGTCCTTGTCGACCAGCTCGAGGCCGTTCGACTTGATGAAGGCGTGATCCGGCTTGATGTCGTCGACCAGGATCCGCATCTCGAACGCCTTGGCGCGGCGGACCACCGCCTTGCCGATGCGCCCGATGCCGATGATGCCGATGGTCGACTTCCACAGGGAGTCGTGGGTCTGCGCTTGCCAGCCGCCGCCGGCGATCTGCGGGTGATAGGTGAAGAGGCGGGTCATCAGCGCGCCCATCAGCGAGAAGGCGAGGTCGGCCACCGACTCGTGGTTGGAGCCGAACGCCATCGCCAGCACCACGCCATGGCGCGTGGCGGCGTCGACGTTGACTGCGTCCCAGCCGACGCCGAGGCGGGCGATCACCTTCAGGTCCTTCGCCGCCTCGAACACCGGCTCGATGTACTTCTCGGCGCCGGCCACTGTGCCGATGCAGCCATCGAGCGCGCGCGCCAGCTCGTCTGGCGTGAAGTTGCGTCCATTCGCGTTGAAGACCAGGTCGAACCCGGCCGACTTGAGGCGCATCAGTTCGGGATGCGTCGAATTGTTGAGGCGATAGGGGGCGACCAGAACCTTGGGCTTGGACATCGGGGCAGGGACCCTTTCGAGCAGAGCAGCGGCTTTAAGACTCCTGGATCTTCATGCGCGGGTCGAGCAGGTCGCGAAGCCCGTCGCCCAGGAGGTTGAGGCCGAGCACCGTGATCGAAATCGCCAGCCCGGGGAAGAGGCAGATCCAGGCGGCCTCGCGAAGATAGTCGCGGCCGTCGGCGATGATGTTGCCCCAGGTCGGCGCCGGCGGCGGCGGGCCCATGCCGAGGAAGCTCAGCGCCGCCTCGGCCAGCACGGCATAGGCGAAGACGAAGGTGAGCTGGACGATCAGCGGCCCCAGGCAATTCGGCAGCAGGTGACGAAAGAGGATGCGGATGTCGGTGGCACCCGCCGCCCTGGCGCCGACGACGAAGTCCATCTCGCGAAGCACCAGGGTCGAGGCACGGACGATCCGGGCCGTCCGCGGCGCATAGACGACGGAAAGCGCGATCACCGCGTTGGTCGCCGACGGCCCCAGCGCGGCGGTGATGCCGACCGCGAGCAGGATCGCCGGGAACGACATCAACGCGTCCATGACCCGCATCAGCGGCTCGTCGAGCTTGCGATAGAAGCCGGCGAGAAGCCCGACAAGCGTGCCGGCGATGCCCGCAAGCACCACCGTGGCGAGGCCGATCAGGATGGAGACGCGTGATCCGTGGACGACGCGGCTCCAGACGTCGCGGCCGAGATTGTCGGTGCCCATCAGGTAGGTCTCGGACGGCGGCTGGAAGGTGGCGCTGATCCGGGTACGCTCGGGCGAGCGGGTGGCCAGCACGTCGGCGAACACGGCCATCAGCACGACGATCAGGCACAGCACGAAGCCGGCGACGAACAGCTGGTGCGTGGCATAGCGCCGCCAGGCCCGCTTGGTCCGGGCCATCTGCGGCGACTGGGCGGTTTGAACGGCCATGGGCTCCTAGTCGTAGCGGATGCGGGGGTCGAGATAGGCGTAGAGAACGTCGACCAGAAGGTTGATCAGCACGAACATCGCCGCGGTGATCAGGAGGCCGCCCTGGATCAGGGGATAGTCGCGGGTGAGGATCGCGCTCGCCATCAGCCGGCCGAGGCCGGGGATCGAGAACACCGTCTCGACCACGACCGAGCCCGACAGCATCAGGCTGAAGATGATGCCGATGATGGTCACGACCATGACCATCACGTTCATCAGCGCGTGCTTGCAGATCACCATCCAGGTCGGCAGGCCCTTGGCCTTGGCCGTCCGGATGAAATCCTGCCTCAAGGTCTCAACCATCGCCGAGCGGGTGATGCGGGCAAGCAATCCCACCTGCAGGAGTGCCAGCGAGAATGCTGGCAACAAGAGGCTCACCAGCCAGTCGCGCGGGTTCTGGGCGAAGGCGACGTAGCCGCCGGCGGGAAGCAGGTCGAGCATGACCGCAAAGACGATGATCAGGATGAGGCCGAGCCAGAACGACGGCAGCGACACGCCGACGACCGCCAGCGTCATGATCAGCTGGTCGACCCAGGTGTTCTGGCGGATGGCCGCCAGGATGCCGGCGCCGAGGCCCAGAACCATGGTCATGGCGAAGGCGACCACTGCGAGGCCGAGGGTGGCGGGAAGCCGCTCGATCAGCGCCTGGCCGACGGAGCGGCCGAGCGTCATCGACTGGCCCATGTCGCCGACGGCGATGCCGGCATACCAGCGGACGATCTGGACATAGAACGGCTGGTCCAGCCCGAATTGGACGCGGATCGCCTGGATCTGATCCGACGACGCCGCCAGCCCGGCCATGACCACGGCCGGGTCGCCCGGAACCAGCTGCATGATGGAGAAGGAGATCAGGCTCACCAGCAGCAGGACCACGATGGTCACCAGCAGCCGGCGGACGATATAAGCACCCATCTACGACGACGCTCCCGAGGTCGGCCGCGGCGCCCGAGCGAGCGCCGCGGCCATGTCGGCTAATCCAACCAGACGTCCCACATGCGGACGGCGCCGGCATAGGGCTTGAACCCGGAGAGGTTCTTCGCCATGGCGAGCTTGTTGCCGGAATCGCCGAGCTTCATGACATAGACCTGATCGGCCATGCGGCCTTCGATCTGGGTCCACGCCGCCTTGCGGTCGTCGAGCTTGAGGGACTTGTTGAACTTGGTCCACGCCTCCTCGAGCACCGGATCCTTGTCGGCGAAGGCGATGTGCGTCGCACCCCAGAACAGCTTCATGAAGCTGTAGGGGCCGACGAAGGGCTGGATCGCCAGGCCCGAGGCCGCCATGTTCCAGCCCTCGCGCTTGCGAGAGAGGTCGGCCATGGTCGGCCAGTCCAGAACCTCGAGCTTGATGTTGACGCCGAGATCCTTCAGCTGCTCGGACATCACCAGCGCCGACTTGTACATGTACTGGTAGTCCTTGTTGGTGAGCATGACGATCGGCTCACCCTTGTATCCGGACTCGGCCAGCAACTGCTTCGCCTTCTTGGTGTCGTTGACGCTGTAGAACGGCTTGCCCGCGTCGTTGAAGTACGGGTTGTTCGGGTAGACGAATGAGTGGTTGAGCTTGTAGTTGCCGTCGGTCGCCGCGGTCATGACCTCCTTCATGTCGACCGCCGCCTGCATCGCCTGGCGGAGCTTCACGTTGTTGGTCGGCGCCTGCACGGAGTTGATCAGCATCACCGGCTGCGCCGCCGGCAGGAGGTCGATGACCTTGAGCCTGGCGTTGCCGGCGAGGCGCTGCGCCGCCAGCACCGGCACGTCCTCGATGTACTGCACCTGACCGGCTTCCAGCGCGGCGACACGCGCGCTCGCCTCGCGGATGATGCGGACGGTCACCGTGTCGAAATAGGCTGTCTTCTTGCCGCCGAGGCCGTCGGCGGGCTTGCCCGGGCCGGCGGAATAACCCTCGAAGCGCTTCACCTTGAGATGGGTGTCGGGCTCCCACTCGACGAACTGGTAGGGGCCGGTCGAGATGTTGTTGGTCTTGTTGACGGGCTTCCCTGCTTCCTCGACCGGGATGATCGTCGTCGGCGAGGCGGGCGAGGCCAGGCGATCGAGGAACGAGGTGTCGAGTGCCTTCATCTTGAAGACGACGGTGTAGGGGTCGGGCGTGTCGATGCGCTCGACCGAGGCCATCGTCGTCTTCTCCGGGCTCAGCTGGCCGAAGCGGTCGAACGACGCCTTCACGTCGGCGGAGGTCATCTCCTTGCCGGTATGGAACTTGACGCCCTTGCGGAGCGTGAAGGTGTAGGCGAGCCCGTCCTCGGCGACGGCGACCTTTTCCGCAAGGTGCGGGATCGGCGCGGTGTTCTCATCGATCACCATCAGCGTCTCGTACATGCTGAGCATCATGTTGCGTGCAGCGGCCGAGGCGGTGAAATGCGGGTCGAGGGTATTGGTGCCGGCGGGCTGCGCCATCACCATGTCGCCGCCCTTCTTCTGGGCGACCGCTGGATGAGCGGCGAGGAGTGCTGCAATGCAGAGACCGGCGGAAAGCGGCAGGCGAGACATCGTCATGCGAGCCCCCAATTGGCTGGTTTCGGAAGGCGGACGAAGCGCGTCCAAGGCCCGGTTCGCGGGCCGAATTCTCGGATCGGCAAAACTTATCGTATCAGCAAGAGGGGGGCTGTCCATTGAAATGCGCGGGGTCTAAGCGCCTGAATCTCGCGCTGGTGCGGAGGGTGGCAGCCGGCGTAGCGTGGCGAGCCTAAGGGTACACGCAGGGAGGGAATGGACGTGAGGATCTCCGCCGCCAATTGGTCGCAGGTCGAGGACTATCTGAAGACCGACGACCGGGCCGTCCTTCCCCTGGGCTCGACCGAGCAGCACGGTTTCCTCAGCCTCTCGGTCGACAGCATCCTTTCCGAGCGTGTCGCCGCGGAGGCGGCCGAGCCGTTGGGGGTTCCCGTCTTCCCGGCGATGCAGTTCGGCATAACGCCCTACTACCTGGCGTTCCCCGGCACGCTGTCGCTGAAGGCCGCCACCTACATGGCGGTGATCCGCGATCTGCTGGACAGCCTCTATAAGACCGGCTTCCGCCGCGTCCTCATCGTCAACGGCCATGGCGGCAACTCGCCGGCGATGCCGGTGACCATGGAGTGGATGGGCGATCATCCGGGAACGCGGGTGCGCTTCCACAACTGGTGGAACGCGCCGAAGACCTGGGCCAAGGTCCAGGAGATCGATCCGGTCGCGAGCCACGCGTCCTGGATGGAGAACTTCCCCTGGACGCGGATTCCGGGCGTCGACCTGCCGACGCAGCGGAAGCCCATGGTCGACATGTCGAAGATCAAGGACCGCGGGCCTATCGAGGTGCGGAAGGTGATCGGCGACGGCAACTACGGCGGCCTCTACCAGCGCGACGATGCCGAACTGCTGGCGCTCTGGGACGTCGCGGTGAAGGAGACACGCGGTCTGCTCGCGGGAGCGACCTGGGAATGAGCGGGCCGATCCTGATCTGGGGAGCCGGCGCCATCGGCGGCACGCTCGGCGCCTATCTCGCCCGCGCCGGCGAGGACGTTCTGATGGTCGACGTCGTCGAGGATCATGTGCGGGCGATGAATGCCGAGGGTCTCTCGATCGAAGGGCCGGTCGAGGTCTTCCGCCAGAAGCTGAAGGCGGCGATGCCGGCGGAGGTCACCGGCACCTATGGCCGCATCATCCTCGCGGTGAAGGCGCACCACACCGAAGCGGCGGCGAAGGCGCTGGCGCCGCATCTGGCCGCCGACGGCGTCGTCGTCTCGGCGCAGAACGGGCTCAACGAGATCGCGATCTCGAAGGTCGTCGGCGAAAAGCGAACCATGGGCTGCTTCGTCAATTTCGGCGCCGACTGGCACGGGCCGGGGCAGATCCTCTACGGCAACAGGGGCTTCGTCGCGCTCGGCGAGCTCGACGGCAAGACCACGCCGCGGCTTAAAGACATGCACCGCCTGTTCTCAATCCTCGAACCGAACGCGGTGATGACCGAAAACATCTGGGGCTATCTCTGGGGCAAGCTCGGATACGGCGCGCAGCTGTTCGCGACGGCGCTGACCAACGCCTCGATGAGCGAGAACCTGGCGAGCGAGCGGCACTTCCCGGTGTTCGACCGGGTGGCGCGCGAGGTGATGGCGGTGGCTGCCAAGCGCGGCGTCAGCCCCCTCGGATTCAACGGCTTCGAGCCGGCGGCCTTCATGCCCGGCGCCTCCGACGCGGCGGCGCGGAAATCGGTCGCCGCGCTGGCCGAGTACAACCGCCACACCGCGAAGACGCATTCCGGGGTCTGGCGCGACCTCGCGGTCCGCAAGCGCAAGACCGAGGTCGACGCGCAGATCGCCGTGGTCGCTCCGCTTGCCCGCGAGGTCGGCCTGAAGACGCCTGCTCTCGATCACCTGGTCGAGCTCATCCACGACATCGAGGATGGCCGTCGCGAACAGTCCTGGGAAACTCTGGATAGGTTGCTAGACACATGCATCTCGACTTCACCGGCCGCCGCGTAGTCGTCACCGGCGCGGCGCAAGGCATCGGCCGTGCCATCGTCCGCGCCTTCGCAGCTTCCGGCGCCCGCGTCCATGCCCTCGACCTCGACGCCGAAGGGCTGAAGGCGGCGACCGAGGCGGGCGCGGTCGGCATCGCGTCGCTCGACCTCTCCGATCGCGCCGCCGTTCACGCGACCATCGGCAAGATCGCCGAGGCCGAGGGCGGCCTCGACATCCTGGCGATGGCCGCCGGCGGCGTCCGCGGCCAGGTCAACCGGCCGATCGAGGAGATCGACGAAGCCAAGTGGCGGGTCCTGTTCGAGGCCAATGCCGACAGCGCCTTCTGGTGCGCACAGGCCGCAGCCCCGGTGATGAAGCGCCAGAAACGGGGCCGCATCGTCACCATCTCCTCGGGTGCCGGGCTCAGGCCCAGCCTGACCGGCATCCAGGGTTACGCCGCGGCCAAGCACGCGCTGGTCGGCATCACCCGGCAGCTCTCCTGGGAGCTGGCGCCGCACGGCATCACCGTCAACAGCGTGGCTCCGGGCTTCGTCATCTCCAATCCCTCGACCCAGAAACAGTGGGAGAGCTACGGACCCGACGGCCAGAAGCGGCTGGTGGAGAACACCCATACCAAGCGCCTGGGAAAACCCGAGGACATAGCCAATGCCGTCCTGTTCCTCGCATCCGAGCAGGCGAGCTGGATCACCGGCCAGATCATGTCGGTCGACGGCGGGCGGAGCTAGGCGCTCATCGCCTTGGCGAACTCCACCCTCCGCCAAGCGCCTGGATCAGAGCGACGGCGGAGGTCTGGCGGTCGGCGATCACCTGAGCCAGTTGCCGGCGCGCATTCAGCGCGGCGACCTGCGAGACGATGACGTCGGAGTAGCCGAGGCGTCCGGCCTGGTACTGGTTCAGCGCCATGCGTTCGGCCTCGTCGGCGGCAGCTGAGGCGCGTTGCCTGAGTTCGTGCTGGCGGGCGAGCACGCGTGCCGCCGCAAGCTGGTCCTCGACGTCGCCGAAGGCGCTGAGCACCGTCTGCCGGTAGTTCGCTACCGTCTGGTCGTACTCGGCCTTCGCCTGGTCGGCTCTCGCCGTGCGGGCGCCGGCATCGAAGACGGTCTGGGCGACCGACAGCCCCAGCGACCAGAGCGAGGACGAGGCGTTGATCAGCCGGCCGAGCTCGGGTCCGGAGAAGCCGTAAACCCCGGTGAGCGTGAGGTCTGGGAAGAACGCCGCCTCGGCGACGCCGATCGAGGCGTTGGCCGAGGCCACACGCCGCTCGGAGGCGGCGATGTCGGGGCGCCGCAGCAGGAGTGCGGAGGGAAGGCCGGGCGGAATCTCGGGGATGGCCGGGTCGGCCTGGAGGCGGACCGGGATCGAGAAATCGCCCGGCGCCTGGCCGACCAGGACGGCGATCGCGTGCTCCAGCTGGGCCCGTTGCCGGTCCAGGCCCTCGAGGTCGGCCTCGGTGCTGGTGAGCTGGGTCTCCGCCTGCAGCACGTCTGTCATCGGCGCGATACCGGCGTCGTAGCGGTTCCGGGTGATGCGCAGCGCCTCGCGATAGGCATCGACCGTGGCGATCAGCAGCTCGACCGCGGCATCGACGCTGCGGAGTTGGAGGTAGTTGGTGGCGAGCTCGCCCTCTGCCGAGAGGCGCGCGGATGCCAGGTCGGCGGCGCTCGCCTCTGCATTGGCTTCGGCTACAGTGACCGTGTTGCGGATGCGGCCCCAGACGTCGGGTTCCCAGGTGGCGCCGATGTCGATCCGGTAGGAGGTTTCGGGGTTGCGTCGGATGCCGGTGCTGCCGGCGGAGGCCTGCGAGCGGGTGCCGCTGCCTTCCAGCGACACAGTCGGGAAGAACGAGGCCCGCTGTTCGCGCACCAGGGCGCGGGCCTGCCGATAGGATGCCTCCGCCGCCGCCAGGGTCTGGTTCGAGACCTCGACCTTGCGCTCGAGCTCGTCCAGCAGGGGATCGTTGAAGAGCAGCCACCAGGGGCCGCGATCGAGCAGGCCGGCGGGCTCGGCGACGCGCCAGCCGGGTGGGGTCTCCTTGTAGGCGGAGGCCACCGGTGCCGTCGGCGGCGCGTAGTCGCGACCCTTGGCGCAGCCCGCCAGCAACGCGGCGCAGAGCGCCATCGTAAGGATCCGTGAGGTCATGATGCCGGGCCGCTCCGGGCCAGCACGTGTTCGTCGCGCCGCGGGCGGCGCAGCCTGTCCATGTAGAGATAGATCACCGGCGTCGTCAGCAGCGTCAGGATCTGGCTCGCGATCAACCCGCCGATGATGGCCACGCCGAGCGGCCGGCGAAGCTCCGCACCCTCGCCGAAGCCGATCGCCAGCGGCAGCGCGCCCAGGATCGCCGCCAGAGTGGTCATCAGGATCGGCCGGAAGCGCATGATCGAGGCTTCCATGATGGCCTTGCGCGAGGTGAGGCCGCGCGCCCGCTGGGCGTCGATGGCGAAGTCGATGATCAGGATGGCGTTCTTCTTCACGATGCCGATCAGGAGGATGACGCCGATGAGCGCGATGATCGAGAACTCCATGCCCGTGAGCATCAGCGCGGCAATGGCGCCGACGCCGGCCGAGGGCAGGGTCGAGAGCACGGTGATCGGGTGCACGTAGCTTTCGTAGAGCACGCCCAGAACGATGTAGATGGTAAGGATCGCCGCCAGGATCAGTAGCGGCTGGTCGCGCAGCGAGTCCTGAAAGGCCCGCGCCGTTCCCTGGTAGCTGCCGCGGACGGTGTTCGGCATGCGGATGGCTGCTTCGGCGCGAGAGATCGCCTCCTGAGCGTCGCTGAGCGACTTCCCCTCCGCCAGGTTGAAGGCGATCGTGGTCGCGACCGCCATGTCCTGGTGGTTGATCGATGTCGGGGTCGAACCCTCGGCATAGCGGGCGATCGAGGAGAGCGGCACCATGTTGCGGGGCGTGCGCGTGAGCGCCGACCCGGTCGACGGGTCTCGGGTGGTTGCGGGCGAGGAGGCGGTGGACGCCGCTTGGGTGGTGCCGGCCGGAACGTAGACGTCCTTGAGCGAGGTGGGATCGCGCGCCAGGTGCGGCGCCACCCCCATGATGACGTGATACTGGTTCAGGTCCTTGTAGAGGGTCGCCACCTGGCGTTGGCCGAAGCTGTTGTAGAGCGCATTGTCGATGTCGCGCGAGGAGATGCCGAGCCGGGTCGCGGCCTCGCGGTCGATGGTGAGGAAGGTCTCGACGCCCCGGTCCTGCTGGTCGGTGTCGACGTCGATCAGCTCCGGCTGCCCTTTCATCTCGTCTGCCAGCCGCGCCGCCCACAGGCGGAGATCGGCGAGGTTGTCGCTCTTCAGCGTGTACTGGTAGCTGGCATTGGCGCCGCGGCCACCGGCGCGGACGTCCTGGACCGGGTTGAGGAAAAGGGCGGCGCCGGTGATTTGCGCCAGCTGGGGCCGGAGCCGCGCGATCACCTGCTGGCTGCCTTCCTTTCGCTCCGGCCGCGGTTTCAGGTTGACGAAGAGGAAGCCGCTGCCGGCCCGGCTTCCGCCGGTGAAGCCCACCACGGTGTCGACGGCGGGGTCGCGGCGGATGACGTCGACGATCTCGGTCAGCTTTCCGCGCATCGCCTCGAAGGAGATGCTCTGGTCGGCGCGGAGGAAGCCGTTGAGCTGGCCCGTGTCCTGCTGCGGGAAGAAGCCCTTGGGCACGGCGTTGAACAGATAGACGTTGAGGCCGATGACGAAGAAGAAGACGAAGAGCATCAGCGGCCCGTTGTCGAGCGCCCAGTCCAGGCTCCTGGCATAGGCGCGGACGACGAACTGGTAGCCGCCCTCGAGCCAGCGGGAGATGCGTCCCTGCGGCCCGTCGGCGCCTTGCGGGCGGAGAAGGTAAGCACACATCATCGGCGTCGTCGTCAGCGAGATCACCAGCGAGATCATCACCGCCGCCGACAGCGTGACGGCGAATTCCCGGAACAGCCGGCCGACGATGCCGCCCATGAACAGGAGCGGGATGAAGACCGCGACCAGGGACAGGCTGATCGACAGCACCGTGAAGCCGACCTCGCGGGCGCCCAGCAGCGCCGCCTTGAAGCGGCTCATGCCGTTCTCGAGATGACGGCTGGTGTTCTCCAGCACGACGATGGCGTCGTCGACGACGAAGCCGGTCGCCACCGTCAGCGCCATCAGGCTCAGATTGTTGAGGCTGAAGCCGCAGATATACATGACCGCAAGCCCGCCCAGGATTGAAACCACGGTCGAGATCGCCGGGATCAGGGTCGCGCGGAAGCTGCGGAGGAACACCGCGACCACGGCGATGACGAGGACGACCGAGATCACCAGGGTCATCCCGACCTCGTGCATCGAGGCGCGGATGGTGCGGGTGCGGTCGGAGGCGATGGTCAGGTCGATGCCGGGAAGCTCCGCCTCCAGCTCCGGCAGAGCCTCGCGGATCGCGTCC
>CAMDFP010000036.1 GCA_945897335.1 Asaia bogorensis
CCGCGTCTTACGCGGGGGAGGGCAGGGTGGGGGCAGAGCGTAGCGAGCGGCTGTTCGACAGAAATCAGCTGGCTCCAGCGAGACTCCCGGTCGGCGCCCGACCCTCGCTGTCGCTCGGCCCCCACCCCACCCTCCCCCGCGCTTCGCACGGGAGAGGGAGTCGAAGGAGTTCGCTGTCTATGCCGCTGATGACCCCGGGCCTCTATCGCGGCCTGACCGCAGCGGCGGCGCCGGCGATCCTGCTGGCGCTGCATCTCCGCCGCCGGCGCGGCAAGGAGGATCCGGCGCGGGCCGGCGAACGGCGCGGCATCGCCGGGCGAGCGCGGCCGGCGGGGCCGCTGGTCTGGCTGCATGCAGCCTCGGTCGGCGAGGCGACCTCGGCGCTGGCGCTGATCGAGCGGCTCAGAGCCGAGCGTCCGCACATCGCGGTCCTGATCACCACCGGCACCACCACCTCGGCCGAGCTGATGGCACGCCGCCTTCCCGAAGGCGCCTTCCATCAATACGCGCCGGTCGACCGCGGCGCCTGGGTCGACCGGTTTCTCGATCATTGGCGGCCGGACCTGGCGCTCTGGATCGAGAGCGAGCTGTGGCCGAACCTGATCCACGCGACCCGTGCGCGCGGCATCCCGGCGGCTCTGGTCAACGCCCGCCTCTCCGAGCGCTCGCTCGCCGGCTGGCGGCGCTTCCCCGGGCTGATCGGCCCGACGCTGGCGGCCTTCGACATCCGCCTCGCGCAGTCGCCGACCGATGCAGAACGTCTGAAGGCGCTGGGCGCGCCCGGCGTAGACTATGTCGGCAACCTGAAATTCGCCGCGCGTCCGCTGCCGGTCGGTGCTGCGGCGCGGGCGGCGCTGGCGGGAGCGATCGGCCAGCGTCCGCGCTGGCTCGCGGCCAACACCCATGACGGCGAGGAGGCCATCGCGCTGGACCTACAGGCAGCGCAATCCGCGGCAGACCTGCTGACGATCATCGCGCCCCGGCATCCGCACCGGGGCGATGCGATCGAGACGCTGGTGCGCTCGCGCGGCCTCACGCTCGCCCGCCGCTCGCGAGGCGAACTACCGGATGCCTCGACCCGGGTCTACCTCGCCGATACGCTGGGCGAGATGGGCCTCTTCTACGCGACCGCTCGCCACGCCTTCATCGCCGGCTCCTTCGCGCCCGTGGGCGGCCACAACCCGCTGGAGGCGGCGCATTTCGACACGGCGATCCTGCTGGGGCCGGACCGACGCAACAACGCCGCCGCCGCCGAGGCGCTGGTCGAGGCCGACGCCGCCATCGAGGTCGCCACGCCCGAGGCGCTGTCGACGGCCCTAGCCACGCTGCTCGCCGAGCCATCGCGCCGCGACCGGCTGGCGGCGAATGCCAATGCCGTCATCGCCCGGCATCAGGGCGTGCTCGATGCGGTGCTGGCCCGCCTCGCTCCTTTCCTCGACCGGCTGGACTCATGAAGCCGCCGGCGTTCTGGACTCGCGATGGCGGTCTCGCGCTGATGCTGGCGCCGCTCGGCCGGCTCTGGACCCTGGGCGCCCGGTGGAAGCGCGCGACGACGACCGCCTGGCGCGCACCGGTGCCGGTCATCTGCGTCGGCAACCTGACCGTCGGCGGCACCGGCAAAACGCCGACCGCGATCGCGATCGCCCATCGGTTGCTGGCATCGGGGCGGAAGCCGGCGCTGGTCTCGCGCGGCTATCGCGGCCGGCTCGCCGGTCCAGTGCGCGTCGATCCCGCGCATCACAACGCAGGCGAGGTCGGCGACGAGCCGCTGCTGCTGGCGGCGGCGGCCCCGACCATCGTCGCCAACGACCGTGTCGCCGGCGTGCGGGCCGCGATCGACCTTGGCGCCGAAATCGTCATCCTCGACGACGGCTTCCAGGACCCGCGCCTCGCCCATGACCTGGCGCTGGTCGTCGTCGACGGCGGAGCCGGCTTCGGCAACGGCCGCGTCCTTCCGTCGGGGCCGTTGCGCGAGCCGGTCGCCGACGGCCTCGCCCGCGCCGACGCGGTGATACTGATCGGCGACGGCGATGTGGCGGCCGACCGGCCGGTGCTTCGCGCCCGCCTGATGCCGACCGAGGCCGCACTTGGCTTCCAGGGCCGCAAGGTCCTGGCCTTCGCCGGCATCGGCCGGCCGGAGAAATTTTTCGCGACGCTGGCGGAGATCGGGGCGGAGGTGGCGGCGACCCGCGCCTTCCCCGATCATCATCCCTATGACGAGGACGAGACGGCGCGTCTGATCGAGGACGCCGCGCATATCGGCGCCGAGCCCGTCACCACCCGCAAGGACTGGGTCCGGCTGCCGGTAGCGGCGCGGCCTCTGATCTCGGTCCTCGACGTCGACCTCGTCTTTGCCGACGAGGTTGCACTGGCCCGTCGGCTCGAAGGCCTCCGCCGTGGCTGACCTCACACTCGGCAAACGCCTTCGCTATGCCGCCGAGACCGCGGCCGTGCTCGCGGCCTATGCGTTGCTCAAGGCGCTGCCGATCGACCGGGCCTCGGGCCTGGGCGGCTGGCTCGGCCGCACGTTCGGGCCGAAGCTCGGCCTCTCGCGGCGCGCCAGGCGCAACCTCGCACTCGCCATGCCCGAGCTCGATGCCGCGGCGATCGAGCGCATCGTCGGCGAGATGTGGGACAATCTCGGGCGTTTCGGCGGAGAGATGCCGCACATCGCCAATCTCGACTGCAGCGAAGAGGGCGGCCGGGTCGAGATCGTCGGGCTCGAGCATGTCCGCGCCGCCGCCGAGGGTGAAGGCTGCATCTTCTTCTCCGGCCACATCGCCAACTGGGAACTGCTGCCGATCGCCGCCCGCCAGCACGGCATCGACCTGGACGCGGTCTATCGCGCCGCCAACAATCCATGGATCGATCAGCTGATCCGCAACATCCGGGTCGGCCGCCTGCACCCGAAGGGCGCGCAGGGCGCGCGGCTCGCCGTCGCCGGTCTCAAGGCCGGACGTCCGCTGGCTCTCCTCGTCGACCAGAAGATGAACGACGGCATCGCCGTCCCTTTCTTCGGCCACGTGGCGATGACCGCGCCGGCGCTGGTCGATCTCGCCCGCAAATACAAGCTGCCCGCCTATCCGGCCCGGGTCGAGCGGCTGGAGGGCGGCGCGCGGTTCCGCATCACCGTCTACCCGCCGCTCCGCTTCGCGCCCGGCCCCGACCGCCATGCCGACCTAGCGGAGGGCATGACCCGGGTGAACACGATCCTGGAGGAATGGATCCGGGCGCGGCCGGGCCAATGGCTCTGGCTGCACCGGCGCTGGCCGGAAAGCTGAGAGGTTCGAGCGCAAGGGTCGGATGGAAATGGCAGAGAGGACGGGACCAAGGTCCCGGTACCGCCGCCCCGGAGCCCGCCCATGACCGTTGTCGCGCCCCGCCTCACCGCCCAGGACTGGGCCTTGCTGCTCGCGCTCTCGCTGCTGTGGGGTGCCTCTTACTTCTTCTCCAAGGTCGCCGTCGCCGCGCTGCCACCGCTGACCGTGGTCGGTGCCCGCGTCTTCATCGCCGCCGCGACCTTGCTTCTCGTCTGCCGGATCGCCGGTGTGGTCCTGCCGATCGCGCGCTGGCGCGACTTCCTCGGCATGGGCGTCCTCAACAACGTGGTGCCTTTCGCGCTGATCTTCTGGGCGCAGACCGAGATCGCGAGCGGGCTCGCCTCGATCCTGAACGCGACGACGCCTCTGTTCACCGCGCTCCTCGCCCACGCGCTTACGCAGGACGAGCGTCTGACCACCGCCAAGGTGGTCGGCGTCGGGCTCGGCATCGGCGGCGTCGCGGTTCTGGTCGGGATCGAGGTGCTGGAGGGGCTGGGCGCATCGATCCTGCCGGAGCTCGCCTGCCTCGCCGCCGCGGTCTTCTACGCTTGCGCCGGGATCTTCGCCCGCCGCCGCCTCAGGGGCGTACCGCCGCTGGCATCGGCGGCCGGACAGCTCACTGCGTCTTCGGTGGTGGCGCTGCCGATTGCGCTTCTCGTCGATCGCCCCTGGCTGCTGCCGCTGCCCGACGTGAGCATCATCGGCGCGGTGCTGGGACTGGCGCTGCTCTCGACGGCTCTCGGCTATGCGATCTATTTCCGCATCCTCGCCCGCGCCGGGGCGACCAACATCCTGCTGGTGACGCTGCTGATGCCGCCCAGCACCATTCTCTTGGGCGCCCTCGTCCTCGGCGAGCGCCTCGACCCGCACCATCTCGCCGGCTTCGCCGCGATCGCGCTCGGGCTTGCCGCCATCGACGGTCGGTTCTTCCGACGGGTCGACCGAAGAGACGAGCGATGAAGTCAGGAGGGCAATCGGGTCACAACGGAGGGCTTGCGTACTCCGTATCGATTTCTCCAGCGATGTCGTAGAGACGTTTCAATTCATGCTCGACGAAGAAGGCAAAAATCCGAGCACCTTCCGGAGTGAGCGAACCTCCGCCTTCAAAGAATTTTCTTAGCTCCAAAAGGGGGTACCGAAGATCCCTTACGACATCTGTCGCGAAGGTTTGCCCTCGTCCTCGTTCTGAAATCCTCAGGAAAAACTTTTCAACGACTTCACTAAGAAACCGCACATTCGTACTCGCATATGTCCGCCTACCCTCATCGTCGGTCAAGGCACCTTCCATAACTTTGGACACGTGATAGCCAATGTCCTTTGGGAAAAGATCCACGAGCCTTTCGCCTTTGAACATGTCTCGATGCGTCTGCTCTTCGTGAATCAGCTTATCCAAAACACCCTCCAGCACCACAGCTAGCACCTCTCTCTGATCGTGTATCAGCCTCCGAAGGTTCACGGAGCGATAGACTGATTCACCACCAGATTGGAGAGACAAGAGCCGAAAGCCTTCCTTCGACATCGAGTATCTCGCGATGAAGTGTGATGCTCCATCGCGCGTGCTTGTCGGGTGCCCGATGCTCCAGTTCCGAATATCCCGGACGTCTTTCGCGGGACCGGGCAAAGGCCCTTTCACATCAAATATTGATCTGATGGCTTGAGTAGCGTCCTGCTCAACAAACAGGAGCTGGAGCACGCCGTAGATAGCTAAGTAAGCTCCACCGGGATCTGTCGGAAAATCACTCGACAGGAACGCATCGATACCCAGCTCGGCGTCACCTATCGCATCCATCGAGCTGCACAGCTGCGCCCAGTTCTTCCCGGAGGAAAGTACGCCGTGCAGACGTGGTGTGTTTACGTGATCTCGGATCCGTTGCTCCAATTCGGCGATTGATAGGCCTTTCGACATCGTTTGCTATCCACAGCCTGAAAGAAAACGGGCCGCCGGTGGTGCCGGCGGCCCGTCCTTGGAGACGGCTATGTCGTAAGGCTTAGCGGAAGACGATCTCGACCCGGCGGTTACGCGGCTCGCGGACGCCATCGGCGGTCGGAACCAGGTTCTCGTTCTCGCCGCGGCCCGCGGTCTGGATCGTGCTTTCAGCGACGCCCTCGCGCACCAGGGCGCCCTTGACGGCGGCGGCACGGCGCTCGGAGAGACGCTGGTTGTACGGACCCGAACCGGAGCGGTCGGCGTGGCCGGTCGCGACGATCAGGCGGACGTTGCCGCGCTTCGCATCGTCGGCAGCCTGCTTGATGATGCGGGCGGCCTCGGGCGTGATGTCGGACTTGTCGAAGTCGAAGAACACCAGATAGGTCTTCGGCACGGCCGGCGCAGGTGCCGGCGGCGGCGGCGGAGCCGCAGCAGGCGGAGGCGGCGGCGGCGGAGCGGCGACCGGCATTGCCTTCGGCGCCGGAGCCGGCTCCGGGAAGCGCAGCATCAGGCCCACCATGACGTTGTGGGTCTTGTACTCGGTCTCGATCGTGGCGCCGGTCGACACCCGGAACTTCGGGTCCTGGGTGGCGAAGTAGCGGTAGTCGGCGGTCAGCGAGACTTCCGGAGTGAGCTGGTAGGCGAGTCCGGCGATCGCCTGGTAGGCGAACTTGTTGTCGTCGTCGCTGATGGTGGCGCCGGCACCGGTCGCAGTGATGCCGTCGGCCGAGACCCGCGCATAGCCTACGCCCAGGCCGACATAGGGCGTGAAGGCGGTGCCGGTCTGGATGTCGTAGAAGCCGTTGACCATCAAGGCCAGCGAGCTCGCATCCCCGGCTGCGCCACCGAGGCGGGTGCCGTTGAGGGTAAAGGTGTCGATGTCGTTCTTACGGTAGACGACCTCGGCCTCCAGGCGGAAGGGACCGCCGAACTGGTAGCCGACGCTGCCACCGAGATTGTAGCCGCGGTCGTAGTCGAGTCCGACGCTCGTGCCGCCGACGTTCGACGACGAATCTTCGAGCCAGGTCGCACCACCGCGCGCGCCGAGATACCAGCCGTTATAGCCTTGGGCCATAGCGGCGCTGCTTACGCCGAGCGTGGCCACGGCCAGGGCCACGGACAAACGCCTCATCTCGATTCTCCTCCAAAGTGACTTCAGGCAACCGGCCTCCGCGCGGACCGGTCGCGACCCCAAAAACGCGATATGCGCGGAAGCTTTCTTTCCCCCGCCGCTTACGTCTTGAAAATCAAGCATCCTTCGGCCTGAGCCAAGGGATATATCTGTTACACGCCGCCTTTCAGGCCGCTTGGTGCAACTATGCCACAGCCTGGGCCGCTTGTCCTGCGACCAGGCGGCGCTCCAGGCGGAGGACCAGCCGGTCGAGTTCGGCAAGATCGTCGGCGGCCAGCTGTCCGCCGGGCGCGCGGAGCTTCGCGGACCCGATTGCGCCCCGCCGGCGGAGGATTTCCTTCCGGACCGAGAGGCCGAACCCAGGCTGCTGCTCATGCTTGAGGAGCGGGAGGTGGAGGTCGTAGAGGTCCTCGGCGCCGTCGCAGTCGCCGGCGGCGAAGCGGCGATGGACCTCGACCAGCATCTCCGGATAGGCATAGCCGGTCATTGCACCGTCGGCGCCTCTTTGCAACTCCTGAATGTAATATAGGCCGCCGTTACCGATGAGAATGCTTACCCGCCGTCCACCGGCGGCCGCCGATTCGGCGCGGATGCGGCTCAGCTTGGCCAATCCGGGGCAGTCCTCGTGCTTCAGCATGACGAGTTGCGGGAAGGCGCCCACGAGGCGGTGGAAGACCTCGGCCTCCAGGTGGACGCCGCTCGATTGCGGATAATCCTGGAGGACCACGGGGATGTCGGGACCGAGCAGCGAGAAGACCTGGGCATAGTAGTCATAGACCTGCCGGTCGCCTCGGAGGCCCGGGGTCGGGGCCACCATCACCCCGGCCGCGCCCAGGTCCATGACCTGGCGGGCGAAGGCCGCCAGCGGCCGGAGCCCCGGCTGGGAAACCCCGATCACCGCGGGAATCCGCCCTTGAATGCGCTTCAGCGCGCGGCCGACGAAGGCGAGGCTCTCCTCCTGGGTCAGCTTCGGCGCCTCGCCCATGATGCCGAGCAGCGTGACCCCATCGACGCCGTGGCCGAGATAGAAGTCCATCAGCCGGTCGGTGGAATCGAGGTCGAGGGCGCCATCCTCGGCGAAGGGCGTGGCGGAGATGACGAAGACCCCGCGGGCACGTTCATCCAGACGTCGGCTCATCGGCTAAGGCTCCCGGTGGCGAGCGTTTTCTTGACAGATGTGCCGCTTGAAGGGACTTTCCGGCAAGCGGTTTCGGAATGACGGGGGACGCCCATGAGCGGGACACGGCAGCGGTCGATCGGAAGCTGGGCCGGGCTCGGGCTCGCTCTCGTGGCGCTGTCGGGATGCGCCCGGCTCGGCCTCTCGACCAGCGCAGCACCGAAGCCGGCGGCCGGCCCGATGGGGCCCCATTTCGTCGTCGGCGACACCTTCACCTATGAGGACACCGGCGTCCCGGTGAAGGAGCAGGTGACCGGCTTCGCCGGCCCCCGCGCCACCTGGCAGAACGATCGCGGCGTGACCTGGGTGCAGGCGCCGGATGTGATCTCGCCCCCGATCTCATGGTCGGGCGACCCGCGCCTCGGCCAGGGCAATCAGCAGATCTTCGGCGAGCCCGGCAAGCTGTTCCCGCTGGAATCCGGCAAGACGGTCAAGTTCCAGGTCGCCGGCGTCGCCGAGAAGGTGCCGGATGGCTGGCAGGCCGAGAATTCCTGCACCGCCGTCACCAAGGAAGCGGTCAAGGTGAAGGCCGGCGAGTTCCAGACCTGGCGGATCGCCTGCCAGCGCGGCGAGGTGCTGGAGACGATCTACTACGTGCCGGAGATCATGACCTACGCGCTCCGCACCCGCGAGCGGGGCAAGGAGCCGCCTTACGAGCGAAAAGAGCTGGTCGCCTTCGACCTGGCCCAGTCGCCCGACCGGCCGCTGCCGGCAATGGCAGCGCTGCCCGCCGCCGCGATGACGCAGGACTCCGGCAGTGCCCAGCCGGCCTCCGCGGCCGCGCCGACGCCGGCTGTCACGCCTGCCGCCCCTCGAACCGATGCGGAGCTGACCAGCCGCCTCGCCAAGCTCGAGGCCCAGGTGGCGCAGCTCGAGCGCATGGGCGGCCAGCCGGGAGCCATGGCCGCGGCTCAGCCGCGGGCGACCTCGCCCCGTCCGGCCGCGACGGCCGCCGCGGCAGCGACGGCCACCGATCCCAAACCGATGGCCGCGGCACCGGCGATGAGCAGCGGTGGCCGCGTCGGTGCCCATCTGGGATCCTATCGCACCGTGAACGAGGCGAAGCAGGGCTGGGAAACGCTGGCCAAGGCCAATCCGGACCTGCTGGGCTCGCTCAGCTATCAGACCGCCGAGTTCGATCCCGGCGACGGCCGCGGCATCTTCATCCGGCTGCTCGCCGGCCCCTTCGACGACCGCGCCAAGGTTCAGGCTCTCTGCAGGGACCTGCAGAGCAAGCGTGTCTTCTGCCGCGTCCTCAGCCTCGGCCCGGCCTGACCCCAGCCCCCGAGTGTCGCGAGGCCGCGGATTTGAAGCCTGGAGATGAAGTGCTGATCGAGGTTGTCGGCAAGGGCGAGTTGCTACTTCGCTCGAAGCAGCAAGCCATCCGCCGGGCGCAGGCCATCGTTGCCCGCCGCCTGCCCAAGGGCCGCGACCTAGCTTCCGAGTTGATCGAGGGGCGCCGCAAGGAAGCGGAGCGTGACTGATCGAGGCGTTGTCGTCGACGCCTCGGCCGTCCTTTCGTTGCTGCAAGGCGAAAGCGTCGGCAAAGTCGATCCTGACCTTGTCGTCGGCGCCTGGATCAGCACCGTCAACTTGTCGGAAGTGCTGGCCAAGCTGCACGCCGCCGCGCTGTCCGGAAACGAGGCGGACCAGGCCGTCGCCAGCCTTAACTTTCGCGTCGTCACCTTCGATGAAGTCCACGCGCGAAACGCGGCGCGGCTTTGGCCGGCGACCCGGCGAACCGGTCTCTCCTTCGGCGATCGCGCCTGCCTCGCGACGGCCATGCTGCTCGATGTTCCGGCCCTCACCGCCGACAAGGCCTGGGCGAAGCTCGATGTCGGTGCGAGCGTCGTGTTGATCCGATAGAAAGAGCCTCGGCTCAGCCCGCCTTCTTCCCGCCGAGCCCCTGCACATAGCCGGCAACGCCGGAGAGCGCGCGCTCCTGGCCGGGGAAGCCCATGAGCTGCAATCCCAGCGGCAGGCCGTCGCATTCGAGCAGCGGCAGCGACAGCGCAGGGTTGCGCAGCATGGACGCCGGCGTGTTGAAGATGGCGTTGCCGGTCGAGTGGATGCCGAGCGGCGCCGGGCCGGCGGACGCCAGCGTGATGCAGGCGTCGACGTCGCCCGAGAGCGACAGCAGCACGTCTCGGGCGTAGTCGCGGCGCGTCAGCAGCTCGATGTAGTCGTCGGGCGTCATGGTGCGGCCATTGGCGATCGCCTTCCGCAGGCCTTCGCTCAGGCCGTCGCCGGCGCGGAGGTCGAGTTCGGCGAAGGGCCACAGTTTTTCCCAATCGTTGATACCGAGCGAGAGCTCGGTCGCTCCGGCGATGGCGCCTTCCAGCTGCTCGACCCGCTTGGATGTCTTGCGGGTGATCAGCTTCACGCCCGCGTCGGACAACTTCTTGAGGTACGCCTCGAGCGCCGCCTTGGCCCCCGCCTCCGCCACCGCCCAGCCGTCGGTCTCGAGTACCGCCAGCACGTCGGGGCGGCGCGGTGCCGCCGGAGTGGCGCCGCCGGAGAAGGGAATGAATCCCGGGTCGCCGCCGACGCGGATGGCGATCTCATGTGCCACCGCCCAGGAATCCTCCAGCGTCTGCGAGAGCGTGCCGAGGCAGTTCTGGCTGAACTGATCGCCGATACCGCCGCGGTTCAGCGCGCCGAAGGTCGGCTTGAAACCGACGACGCCGCAGAAGCTGGCGGGGCGAAGCACCGAGCCGCCGACCTGGGTCCCGAGTGCCACCGGCACCATGCCGGCGGCGACCACGGCGGCGGAGCCCGAGGACGAGCCGCCGGGTGTGCGCTTGGGATCATGCGGGTTGGTCGTCGGCCCCGGAGGCGCCCCGGCGAATTCGGTGGTGACCGCCTTGCCGACGATCACAGCGCCGGCGAGGCGGAGCGCATAGGCGGCGGCGGAGTCACGGCCGCCGCGCCAGCCTTTGAACACCGGGCTGCCGAACTCGGTCGGCATGTCCTCGGTCTCGATGATGTCCTTGATCGCGATCGGCAGGCCGTCGATCGAGGAGGCCGGCTGGCCCGCCTTCCAGCGCAGGGTCGAAGCGTCGGCCGCCTTGCGAGCTCCCTCGATGTTCATCGAGACGAAGCCCCGCACCACCGGCTCGCGCTCGTCGACGCGCTTAAGGCAGGCCTCCAGGAATTCGCGGGGGCTCTGCTTGCCCGAATGGAAGCGCTCGCGCGCGGCGGCGAAGGAAAGGTCGGTCATCGCGGGGAACTCCTGAGATCGCGCCACTCAGTTCAACCGAGGCCGGCCCGATGCCGTAGCCGGAACCGCCATGCGCGAAACCGGTGGGGCTTTGTCGCCTCCGCACTGACATGTTAGCGTCCACGCAAGAAACGCCTGAGGAAACGGTCGACGCGCGCATGGGTCTCTCCTCGATCCCGGTCCTTGAAGGCCGGCGGCTGGCGCCTGACGCCGTGGCGCCGATGCAGGACTCCTCACCCCTCCTCGCCGACGGCGCCCGGCTTCGCGCCCGCTTCGCCGAGGACGGATACCTCTTCCTTCGCGGCGCCCTCGACCGTGAAGACGTGCTGGCCGCCCGGCGCGAGGTGCTGGGCCGCATGGCCGAGGTCGGCGAGATCGCCGAGCCGGCGGAGGCGGCGCTGCCGACGGGCAAGAGCAACCGCGCCCAGCTTCATCCCGATCTCGGCGGCTTCTGGCGCTCGGTCTCGGAAGGCCCCGCTCTCCGCCGCGCCATCCACGGCGAGCGCGCGCGCAAGGTGGCGTCGGCCGTACTGGATGAGCCGGTGAAGCCTTTCGATTTCGTCTGGCTCCGAGCCATGCTGGCCGGCCGCGCGAGCCCGCTTCACTTCGACCATGTCTACATGAATCGCGGCACCGACCGGGTGACGACGATCTGGATTCCCCTCGGCGACGTCGCCGTCGCCGAGGGGCCACTGGCGGTGGTCGAAGGCTCGCATGGCTTCGACGATCTGATCGCCAGTTATCGCGGCCACGACGTCGACCGCGACCCCTCGCGCCCCGGCCATGTCGCGGACTCCGCCCGCGCCTTCCTGGATCAGCGCCGCGCCCGGCTGCTCACCGCCGATTTCCGCGCCGGCGATCTCTGCCTCTTCGGCATGTTCACGCTGCACGGCTCGGTCGACAACGCCTCGCCCTCGGGCCGCGTCAGGCTCTCGGTCGACACGCGCTGGCAGGCGGCCGACCAGCCGATGGACGAACGCTGGTCCGGCCCCGATCCGAAGGGCCATGGCGGCAAGGGCTACGGCGCTCTGGGATCGGCCCGGCCTCTGGGCGCGCCTCAGCTGCTGAGATGAGGTCAGATCAGGCCCGACGCCGCGCGGCGAGTGCGCCCATGATGCCGCCCGCCATCTCCTGCATCTCCGGGCTCAGCCCGTACATGTGCTGGTATTGCAGGATCTGCTTGCAGATCAGCTTCAGGCGATCGTCGAAGCCGGGCACGACATCCGGTGCCAGAAGCGGCTGGTTGAACGGCTTCACGTCGTCGCGCTGGAACTCGAAAGCCATGCTGATCCGCGGCTCAGTCGCTCGCTCGCTCGCATGCGCGCCCCAGTGCAGCACCGCCTGATTCCACATCAAGAGGTCGCCGGCCTTGGCCGGGAGCGCCCGGACGTCGGGCATCTTGAAGGTCCACTCGCTCTCGCGCTCGGTGCGATAGGTGGGATCGCGGTCGGCGGGAACCAGGTAGAGGCAGCCGTTCAGCGGTGTCGCCCGGGTCAGCGGCAGCCAGACCGTCAGCGATTTCGGCGTCCCGTCTTCGAACAGGGACATGCGGCCCTTGTCGCGATGCGGGCTCCAGCCGCTCTCCGCCTTCGCCGGCGAGACGTGCCACACCCAGAAGTCGGGGAGCATCAGATACGACCGGCCGAAGACCCGCTCGAGAACGTGCCTGAGCCGCTGGAAGGGATGCCAGAACTCGTCATAGACGAAGGCGAAGGGCGCCGGCAGGTCGTTCGCCACCAGGGTCTTCACCGCCGCCGCCAGGCTCTCGGTGGTGCGATCGAGCAGCAGGCCCTCGGCCTGCAGATAGCCTTCGGTCCCGATCAGCGCGCGAAACCGCGCCGCCATGCCCTCGGAGACCTCGACCGGCGGCGCGGCTTCGGCGGTCTCGATATGCAGGTCCGGGTTCAGGCCCAGCCAGAACTGAGGGTCGCTGATCTGCATTGCCGCGTCCGAGCCAGGGGAATCGCAAATTGCTTCGTGCCGACGGGCATACTTTACTGAAAGGAACAGCCCGCCGGTAGCGAGCGGGCGATCTAGAAGATCAAGACGCGTTCAGGGGGGATCGGATGAGACGGTGGTTCCTGAGGGGCGAGGAGAATCTCGCGGCCCTCTGCATGGCCGGGCTGTTGCTTACGCTGGCACTCCAGGTCGTCACCCGCTACGTCTTCAACGATCCGTTCGCCTGGACCGAGGAGGTGTCGCGCTACCTCTACGTCTATATCGTCTTCCTCGGATCGAGCATCGCCGTCTCCGACCGCAGCCATGTCGCCATCGGCTTCCTGGTCGCAGCCTTGCCGCGGCCGCTGCAATGGGCGATCTCCTTCGCCATCAACCTGATGATCCTGTTCCTGCTTGCCAACCTCGTCTGGTGGGGTTGGGTCGCGACGGTGAGGAACTGGACCATCCCGCTGATGGTGCTCGATATCCCGCAGGCCTGGGTCTACGGCATCGTTCCGCTGACGGCCGCGCTGATGACCATCCGCACGCTGATCGTCATGAGCGAGGACTGGCGCGACTTCCGCGAAGGCCGCCCGGCCCGCACCGATACCTCGGGGGCGATCTGACCATGCTCGGATATTTCGCCATCTGGCTCGGCCTCATCGCGCTCGCCATGCCTGTCGCCTTCTCGCTGGCGTTCATGGGCATCGCCTGGCTGTTCATCGAGGGCCAGTCGGTGACGCAGGCGGCCCAGCGCCTGATCGGCGGCATCGACTCCTTCCCGCTGCTGGCCGTTCCCTGCTTCGTGCTCGCCGGCATCGCCATGAACGCCGGCGGCGTCAGCGTCCGCATCTATGATTTCGCGCGTGCGCTGGTCGGCCATCTGCCGGGCGGGCTCGGCCACGTCAACGTCATGGGGAGTGTGATCTTCTCCGGCATGTCGGGATCGGCGATCGCGGATGCCGGCGGCCTCGGCATCCTCGAGGTCAAGGCGATGAAGGAGGACGGCTACAAGGCCTCCTTCGCCGGCGCGCTCACTTGCGCCTCGTGCATCATCGGTCCGCTGATCCCGCCCTCGATCCCGATGGTGCTCTACGGCGTCATCTCCAACACCTCGATCGGCGCGCTCTTCCTCGCCGGCGTGGTGCCGGGCCTTCTCACCGCCGCCATGCTGATGGTGCATGTCTATTTCTATGCGAAGAACCGGCCGGAGATTCCGCGGCACAAGCGGGCGACGATCCGGGACCTCGGCGTCGCGACCAAGCGTGCCTTCCTCGCGCTGATGACGCCGGCGATCATCATGGGCGGCATCTTCGGCGGCATCTTCACGCCGACCGAGGCGGCGGCGGTCGCGGCGATCTATTCGCTGGCGCTCGGCCTGTTCATCTATGGCGACCTGAAATTCGGTGACCTGCCGCGCATCTTCAAGGATGCGGTCAGCACCTCGGCGGTGGTGGGCTTCATCGTCGCCGGCGCCAGCCTGTTCGGCTGGGTCCTGGCGCGCGAGCGCGTGCCGCAGTCGATCGCCGAGGCCTTCCTCGCCTTCTCGACCGACCCTTACGTGATCCTGCTGGTGATCAACGTGCTGATGCTGGTGCTGGGGTGCTTCATGGAAGGCATCGCCATCATGATCCTGATGGTCCCGGTGTTCATGCCGGTGATCCAGCAGGTCGGCATCGACCCGGTGCATTTCGGCGTCATCGTCACCATGAATCTGATGATCGGCATCCTGACGCCGCCCTTCGGCGTCGCGCTCTTCACCGTCGCCAAGGTCGGCAAGATTCCATTCGAGGAGCTCGCCCGCGAGATCCTCCCCTTCCTCCCAGGCCTGATCATCGTGCTGTTCCTGCTGACCTGCTTCCCCAGCCTGTCGATGTTCCTGCCCCGCCTGGTCTATGGATAAAACATGCAAGTAATGTGAATTATTCCTCTTGACGTTTCAAAAAATGTGAATATCGTAATGTGCACAGCGCCGATTTGAGCATCAGCTTGCGGGCGCTTTAGAAATGCGGCTAAAGCGTTGGGCATCCGCCCAGCCTGTTGCTGCGGCGGGATGCCGCTCGGGGATCGTTTGCCCCGAGACCTGAGCGACACCTCGCCATCCCCTGAACGTCGTAATTGGGAGCGAGGAACATGCTTCGACGGACCTTCCTGACTTTGGCGGCTGCGGCCGCCCTCACCCTCTCCGGCCAGGCTTTCGCCGAGGACAAGGCGAAGGCCATCGCCCTCGACTGGGCGACATACAATCCGCTCAGCATCGTCCTGAAGGAGAAAGGCATCCTCGAAGCCGATCTCGCCAAGGACGGCATCCAGGTGCGCTGGGTGCAGACGCTCGGATCGAACAAGGCGATCGAGTTCCTGAACGCGCGCGGCATCGACTTAGGCTCGACCGCCGGCTCGGCGGCGCTGCTCGCCAAGATCAACGGCAGCCCGATCAACTCGGTCTACATCTATTCGAAGCCGGAATGGACGGCGCTGGTGACGCGTGCCGACACCGGCATCACCTCGATCGAGCAGCTGAAGGGCAAGCGCGTCGCCGTCACCCGCGGCACCGATCCGCACATCTTCCTGGTGCGGGCGCTGGCCTCGAAGGGACTGACCGAGAAGGACCTGAAGATCGTGCTGCTTCAGCATCCGGACGGGCGCGTCGCTCTCGACAAGGGCGACGTGGATGCCTGGGCCGGACTCGACCCGATCATGGCGCAGGCCGAGGTCGAGCGCGGCGCCAAGCTGTTCTATCGCAACGCCGACGCCAACACCTATGGCGTGCTGAATGTGCGGACCGCCTTCGCCGAGGCCAACCCGGACCTCGTCGTCCGCGTGCTGCAGGCTTACGAGAAGGCGCGCGCCTGGGCCAAGGAGAATCCGGACGGGCTCAAGGCGCTGCTGATGCGCGACGCCAAGATCACCGACGAGGTGGCGAAGCTTCAGCTCACCCGAAACGACTTCACCGAGGCGCAGGTCGGACCGAAGCCGGTCGCCGCGATCACCGAGGCCGGTGAGGCGCTGAAGGCCGCTGCCTTCATCCCGGCGAACACCGACGTTGCCGCTGCGGTGAAGGCGCTGGTCGATCCCAGCTTCGCCCGGCGCCTCGTCGCCCAGAAGTAGCGAGCCATGCCGACGACCGAGCTCGCCGGATTCGTCGCGGCCGCCGACGACGCGGCCGCGCCCGGATCCATCCGCCCCCGCCGCTCGCGCCTAGGCGCGCTGGCGCGGGCGGGGCTCGGCGTCGTCCTGCCGCTTACCTTCGCCCTCGCCTGGGAGGGCGCTGCCCGTACCGGGCTGATCACCACCTTCCTGATGCCGCCGCCCTCGGCGGTGGTGACGCACATCGCCCAGCTGTTCGCGACCGGCGAGATCTGGGATCACTTGGCCGCGACGCTGTCGCGCATGTCGCTCGGCTTCGGCTTCGGCGTCGCCGCCGGGACCCTACTCGGCGCGCTCGTCGGATATCTGCCGATCGCGCACCGCCTGCTCGATCCCTCGGTGCAGGCGCTCCGCAACATCCCCTCGATCGCCTGGGTGCCGCTGTTCATCCTCTGGCTCGGGATCTTCGAGACGTCAAAGGTGACGCTGATTGCGGTCGGCGTGTTCTTCCCCGTCTATATGAGCCTGGCGCAGGGCTTCGCCTCGGTCGACCGCAAGCTGGTCGAGGTCGGGCGCGTCTGGCGCCTCTCTGCCTTCGCCATGGTCTGGCGCATCCTGCTGCCGGCGACCTTGCCCACCTACATCATCGGGCTTCGCGGCGGGCTCGGCCTCGGCTGGATGTTCGTCGTCGCCGCCGAGCTGATGGGCGCCAGCGAGGGCCTGGGATACCTGATGGTCGATGGCCAGATGACCGGCCGTCCCGCGGCGATCATCGCCAGCCTTGTTCTCTTCGCGGTGCTCGGCAAGACGAGCGACCTGGTTCTGGTGACGGCGACACGGCCCCTGGTCGCCTGGCAGGACGGGTTCCGCCGATGAGCGCGCCGCTGCTTCGCCTCGACCGCGCCGCCAAGCGCTTCGCCAATGGCCGGCTCGCGCTGGCCGACGTTTCGCTCGACGTCGAGCCCGGCGAGATCGTGGCGCTGGTCGGCGCCAGCGGCTCGGGCAAGTCGACCTTGCTCCGCCTGCTCGCCGGCCTGGAAGCGCCGACTGCCGGCCGTGCCCTCTTCCGCAACGTCGCCATCGACGGTCCGCGGCCGGAGATCGGCGTCATCTTCCAGGAACCGCGGCTCCTCCCCTGGCTCGCGGTCGCCGACAATGTCGGCTTCGGCCTCGCCTCCCTCGCCCCGGCCGAGCGCGGCCGCCGCGTCGAACGCGCGCTCGATCGCGTCGGCCTCGCCGCCTATGCCCGCGCGCTTCCGCGCGAGCTCTCCGGGGGCATGGCCCAGCGTGTCGCCATCGCCCGCGCGCTGGTCGGCCAGCCGGAAGTGCTCCTTCTCGACGAGCCGTTCAGCGCGCTCGATGCCTTCACCCGCACCGACCTGCAGGACCACATCCTCGACCTCTGGCGCGAGGACCGGCCGACTCTGGTGCTGGTGACCCACGACCTCGACGAGGCGCTAGCTTTGGCCGATCGCGTGGTCTTGCTGGCCGGCCCGCCCGGGCGCATCTTCGCCGAGCGGACGGTCGGCCTCGCCCGCCCGCGCGAGCGCACCTCCTCCGCCTTCCAGGAGGAGAAGCGCCAGCTGCTCTCCACATTGCATGCGGCCCGTTCCGGCCGCACCTACGACCCGGAATTCCTGGAGGTACCGTGAACGCCGACGATCTCCGCGCCCTGCAGGCGCCGCTGAAGACCCGCTACAAGGACGCCCCGGCGGCGGCGCTGATCACGCTCACCGCCGAAGGCAACCTCGACGACCAGGAGATCGCCTGCTCGGTCGAGACCGGGAAGGCGCTGGTCAAGGCCGGCCTGCATCCGGCGACCGGCGGCGACGGCAGCTTCGCCTGCTCCGGCGACATGCTGTTGCAGGCGCTGGCCGCCTGCGCCGGCGTCACCTTGAAGGCGGTCGCGACCGCGCTCGGCATCGATCTCAAATCCGGCAAGGTGCGCTGCGAGGGTGACCTCGATTTCCGCGGCACGCTCGGCGTCGACAAGGGTGCACCGGTGGGATTCCGCTCCATCCGCTTGGCATTCGATCTCGACACCGACGCCGACGAGGCGGCGGTCGCCAAGCTGATCCAGTTGACCGAGCGCTACTGCGTCGTCTTCCAGACGATCAAGGTCTCACCCCAGGTATCGGTCGCGGTCAACCGGGCCTGAGCCGATGATCGTCCGCGCGTGGCGAGGGCGGGCGTCGCCGTCGATGCCGGCAGGCTATCCCGGGCATTTCCGGAAAAACGTGCTGCCGGAGCTGAAGAGCGTCGAGGGATTCCTCGGCGCCACGCTGCTGAAGCAGGAGACCGCGGCCGGGATCGAGTTCCTGGTCCTGACGCGCTGGGTCTCGATGGACACGATCCGGGGATTCGCCGGATCCGATTTCGCGAAAGCCGTGGTCGAACCGGAAGCGATCGCCGCGCTGGTCGACTATGACCACATCGTCCAGCACTATGAGGTGGTGGAGGACGTGAGCGTTTAAAGCGGCGGGTCGACCGTGAATCTGAGCCGGTCTGCGGCGAGCAGGCCGAAGCGGATCAGCATCGCCTTCCGGCGCGGCGCCGACAACGGCTCCAGCAGCGCCTCCCGCAGCACATGCGCGCTCCAGCGGTCGGCGATCATCAGGCCGGTGTCGTCGGGCAGCAGCTCGACCGGGAAATCCTCGGCGACGGCGAAATAGAAGGCATCGCAGAACTCGAGGTACTCGCGCCATTTGCGGTCGGAGCGGAAGTCCGCCCGGCTCGACTTGATCTCGACGATGGTGAGCCGGCCGGCGGCATCGAGTGCCAGCACGTCGGCGCGCCTGCCATTCGCCAGCGTCACCTCGGTCAGCGCCGACTCGTTCCTGTCGGCGAAGGCGCGGACGATGCCGAGGGCGAGCTGCCGGGCGAGCCGTTCTTCCTCGTTCACCGGCCCCGTCTCACGGCCGGATCAGGTTCTTCGCCCCCCGAAGGTCGGCCTTCTCGATGTTGGCGCCGCGGAGGTCGGCGCCCTGGAACTCGGCGTCCTGGAGATTGGCTTCGCGCAGGTCGCAGTCGCGGAGCGAGGTGTCGGTGAAGTCGGCGCCCTGGAAGTTGGCCTTGCGGAAGATGCCGCCCGAGAGGTCCGCGGTCGAGAGCCGGGCGCGCTCGAAGTTCGTGACCCACACCTGCGTCATCGAGCCCAGCAGGTTGACCGGCCCTGCCTTCACGCCGACCAGCTTGGCCCCGACCAGATTGGCGCGGCGCATGTTGACGCCGCGGATGTCGGCCTGAGCCAGGTCGCAGTTGCGGAGATCTGCCTGGCCGAAATCGCTCATCAGCAGCTCAGTCTTGACCAGGACCGCGTCCTTCAGCAGCGCGTGCTCGAAATTCGCGGCCGAGAGGTTGGCGCCGGTGAAGTTCTGGCCGCCGAGGTCGAAACGCGAGAGATCGAGGCGCTTTCCCTTCTTGCCCGCCGTCCGGATCCAGTCGATGTGGCGCTGCAGCACTTCCCGCAGCTCCTCGCCGAGCGAGGCCAGCGAACGCGGGAGCAGCGCCTTCGACATGTCGGCGCCGCGGGCATCGGCCGAATCCAGCACGCAGCCGACGAGATCGGCCCCATCGAAGTTGGTTCCGGAGAGGATCGCGCCCGAGAGGATGGCGCCGTGCAGGATGGTACCGGTGAGGTTCGCCTCCGAAAGATCGGAGCCCTCCAGGTTCACGCCGGTCAGGTTGCAGTGGCTCAAGTCGGCACGCACCAGCTTGACGCCGCGCATGATCGCGTCGGTCAGGTCGGTCTGCACGATGAAGGAGTTGGACATGCGCGCCTGGCTCATGTTTGCGCCGCGCATGATCGCCGCCGAAGCGTCGGCCACCGTCATGTCGAAGGACATGGTGGTCAGGTTGCCCTTGGAATCGGCCTTCAGCAGGATGCCGTCGCGGAGGTCCGACTCCATCAGGAGCGCGTTGGTCAGGTTGGCGCCGCGAAGGCAGGCGCCGCGGAGATCGGTTCGGGTCAGGTCGGCGCCGGTGAGATCGGCCTTCCGAAGGTCGGCGGAGAACAGGCTGGCGGCCGCGAGCTTGGTCCCCTTGAGCTTGGCATTGGTCAGCCGGGCGCCGGAGAGTTCGGCGTTGGCGAGGTTCCTGCCGCTGAGGTCGAGATAGGAGAGGTCGCAGCTGCCGAGATTGGCGCGCTGGCCACCGGAGCGTCCGGCGGCGAATTTCGTATGCGACTCCATGATCTTGTCGAGCTCGACCTGATCCAGCCGCTTGAAGCGGCTCAAATCGGCGTTGTCGTCGGGCTCTGACATGGTCTTTCGGCCTTGGTTCGCCTGCTTTGGCTCGGAGACTAAAGCGTTTCCGCTTCGAACGCACCCGGAACGAAACGCGCGACGACCCGGCGGCGTTCCGAGGTCGCGGGATCCGCCTCGGGGGCCGGCGCGATGTCCCACCACCATTCGCGGTCGTGGGGAGGCTCCGGCAGATCGGCGATCAGACTCGATCGCTCGACCTCCCGGCCGTCCCGGCCGACGACGACGCGCTCCACGTCGGAGATGAGCAGGGTCGAGGCCCGGCTTCGCTCGAGGTCCGCAAGATGGCTCCGCACCAGGTCCTGGGCCATGGCCGCCAGCGGCTCGGGTGCCGCTCTCCCGTCAAGGCTGCGGACGGGGATCACCGGCAACTGGGAGAGAAGATTCAGCGACACCACCAGGTCGACCTCCGGATCGTCGATGAGTTGATAGGGACGCGGAGACGCCAGCTCGCCATTGCTCACAGCATCGAGCACGCCGGTCACGTCGTCGGTGACGCGGGTCACATTGGCGAAGCCGCGGCTGGCGAGCCGCGCCCGCCAGGGATGCACGACATCGACGAGGACGACCCGTCGGAAGGCGCCCGCGAGTTCGGCCAGCGGCAGGTCGAGCAGCGCCCCCGATCCGAGGACGAGCGCCGTGCGCCGCCTCGGCGTGCGCCCGATCGCATCGACCACCGCCGCACGCGTCGCCGCGAGATGCGGCGCCCAGGCGGCACGGCAGCGGCGATGCCGGGCACCGATGGCGACGGACTCGGCGAGGAGGCCGAGGCGTCGGATGTGGACGGGGCACGGCGTCAGCAGCCAGGCCAGGGCCTCGGCGATCATGGCGACGGCACTCGCTGCATGCTAGCGTCCGCGCGGCTTTCCCCCACCCTCACCGACCCGCCCGAGGATCCGTCCATGACTGTGACCGCCGCCGATCTGAAGAAGCTCGCCGCCTACGATACCCCGACGATCTGCAACGCGCTCGAACTGGTGGCGCCCGAGCGCCGGGCCTTCGGCTTCAACCGGAAGCCGCTGGTCTGCCCGTTCCCGAACCTGAAGCCGATCGTGGGCTATGCGCGGACCGCGACCATCCGCTCGCGCGAGCCCAGCCTCTCTTCCAAGGCCGAGCAGCGCGAGCTGCGTGCCGCCTACTACACCGCGATCGCAGCCGAGCCCCGGCCGTCCATCTCCGTCCTCCAGGATCTCGACGGACCGGATGCCGGCTTCGGCGCCTTCTGGGGCGAGGTGCAGTCGACCATCCACAAGGGCCTCGGCTGCCTCGGCGTGGTCACAGACGGCTGCATCCGCGACATCGAGATGTGGGCGCCCGGCTTCCAGGCGCTCGCCGGCTCGATCATGCCGAGCCACGCGCATGTGCACCTGGTCTCGATCAACCTCGAAGTCAGCATCGCCGGCATGGTGGTACGCCCCGACGACATACTGCACGCCGATCATCACGGCGTCTGCATCGTGCCGGAGAACGTGGTGAAGAAGGTGCCGGAGGCCTGCGAGCTGCTGACGCGGAAGGAAGCGGTGATCCTGAAGGCGGCCCGCGCGAAAGGCTTCAACGTCGAGAAGTTGAAGAAGGCGATCGCCCAGTCCGACGAGATCCACTAGGGGCCTGCCTAAGCGGGCGTTGAGCCTTTTCCGATCTCAACATTCAGCCGGGAGTGTGATCCCCATCACAGATCTGGATGACAAAGAGTGCGAAGGTACTCTCGCATCAAGGTCGGGGTTTCGGGCGGTCGTTGCCTCCTAGGCACATCCCCACCCCCTCCTCCCTGAGAGGGCCGTCCGGGCCCCGGCCTTGAGCTCCCAACCCTCCTTCCCCGCCCCAAAAGGCGGGGTCCTTTTTAAGCGGACGTGTGCGCCAGATCACAGCGGCCATACGAGGAGAAGAGCATGATGGCCTGACATCGCATCATTCCCCGTTGCGATGTTCCTCCAAAGACTTCGGCCCCGCCTTTCGACGGGGCCGATTTTTGTTTGCGGAGAATCGATTCGGAAAAGAGGCGCTACTTGATCGCCTGCAGCTTCTGGATCGTGCCGGCGCCCCAGTCCTTCTCGCCGATCTCGTAGACCGCGCTCATCTTCGCGCGGAAGGTATCGCGGTCGGAGTTGACGATGGTCATCCCCTTCGACTTGAAGAAGTCGACGAGGCGCGCCTCGTCGACGTTGGTGGCGTCGTCGTTGACCTTGGCGCCTTCCTTGAAGGCCGCGCGGAACGCCGCCTGGTCGGCCGGCGTCGCTGCCGCATGCACCTTGTTGTTCATCATGATCATGATCGGCACGATCACGTGGCCGGTGAGGTTCAGGTACTTCTGCACCTCGAAGAACTTGTTGTTGTTGATGGTGGGAAGCGGGTTCTCCTGGCCGTCGGCGACGCCGGTCTGCAGGCTGAGATAGACCTCGCCGAGGCTCATCGGCGTCGGCGTCGCATCCAGCGCCCGGATCATGGCGAGGAACAGCGGCGCTTCCGGCACGCGGACTTTCATGCCCTTGACGTCGGCGGCGGTATTCAGCGGCTTCGACTTGGTCGTGAAGTGGCGGACGCCGTAATAGAAGGTGCCGACATGGACCATGTTGCGCTCGGTCTCGAGGACCTTGAGCTGGGTCTTGGCATAGTCGGATTCCAGCATCTTCAGCAGGTGCGGCCAGTCACGGGCCACGAACGGTGCCTCGAAGATGCTCATCGGCCGATGCAGCGCCGACAGGCTGCCCGGACCTTCCGAGATGAAGTCGAGATTGCCGTCGACCACCTGCGAGACCATCTCGCGCGCCTGGCCGAGCTGGCTCGAGGGGAAGATATTGATCTTGTAGCGGCCCTGGGTCTGCTTCTCGACCTCCTCGGCCGCCTTGGCGATGCCCTTGTGCACGGGCGAGTCGACGGAGTGGAGATGGCCGAAGCGCAGGACCTTCTGCTGGGCCAGGGCGGGTGCGGCGATCAGCATCGCAGCCGCGGCGCCGACGAACCAAGAATAGGCGTATCTCATAGGCGTTCCTCCCGGTTGTCTTCTTGTACAACTGGCTAACATGTCAGACGGAGCGCTTCAACCGCCCGCGCCTTCGATCCGCCGGCGGAGTCCCGCCTGGGTCTCGGCGTCGATCTCGAAGTGGAAGACCAGGATGCCGGCCGCGGCCTTGAAGGCGACCGGGACCCAGGCATAGAGGATGGCGAGCGCGAACAGCCCGTCCGTCGTATCCGTCGCTCCCGGGACGAAGCCGAAGAGCTCGAGCAGCGGAAAGGCGATGCCGACGGCGAGAGCCAGCGCCAGCTTGGTCGCGACGCCCCAGAGCGCGAACAGCAGGCCGGCGCGCTCGGTGCCCATCTCGGCGGTGTCCCAGTCGACCACATCGGCCCACATCGAGGACGGCAGCGCGAGGTCGGCGCCGAGGCAGAGCCCGGTCACCACGCAGACCAGCGCGAACCAGACGACTCCGCCTTCGGGGATGAACGGCACGACGGCGAATGCCAAGCTGGCGATCGCCATCGCCAGGGTCCAGGCCCGGTGCTTGCCGAGGCGGTGGCTCGCCTTGACCCAGATCGGCACCGAGACGATGCCCAGCAGGAAGTATTCGAGCAGCAGCGCCCCGGCCCAGGCGGGGCTCTTCAGGCGATACTGCACGAACATCAGGAACAGCGTCGCCGGAAGGCCGTTGGCGATGCCGTTGAACAGGTAGGCCAGGATCAGCCGGCGGAACGGCCGGTTGCGGGCGAGCACGCGATAGCCCTCGGCGAGACTCTGGTGCTGGCGCGGTCCCGGCGGCGGTTCCGAGACGGTCGAGACCGCGATGGCGACAGCCGGCGGCAGCAGCGCCAGGATGGCGAGCGCGAGACCGTTCAGCGCATTGCCCTGGTCGCCGCCGAGCAGGGCCGGCAGCGTCACCGCCGCCAGCGTGCCCAGCACCGATGCGGTCTCGCGCGCACCTGAGATCCGGCTCCGCTCGTGATAGTCGGTCGAGAGCTCCGCCCCCCAGGCGCCGTAGGGCAGCAGGAACATGGTCCATCCGAGATAGAGCGCCATGGTCCAGACCAGCAGGTAGGACCAGGAGACCGGTGCCACCGGGCGGAACAGGAGCTCGACCGAAAGGCAGATCACCGGCAGCGACAGCACCAGCCAGGGCCGGCGCCGGCCGAAGCGGGTATGGATCCGGTCCGACAGCTCGCCGATGCCGAGATCGACGACGATGTCCCAGAGCCGGGCCACCAGCAGAACCACCCCGACGACGCCGAGCCCGAGGCCGAGGTCGACGGCGTAGTAGGACGGAAGATAGATGTAGAGCGGCAGGCCGACCATCGCGACCGGCAGGCCCGGAAGCGCATAGGCAAGGAGCGTCAGCCGGTCGATCCGGCCGGTCATCGTCTGCGATCCCGCGTCTTTACCCCATGCAGCGTCGGTCCATGCATGAAGCCTTTATAGACGTACCCTAGCTGCGCTGGATCACGATCTGGCGAACGTCGATCGAGCCGGCGCGGAAGCCGCCTTCGCAATAGGCCAGATAGTATTGCCACATGCGCTTGAACCGCTCGTCGAACCCCAGGTTCCTGATTTCCGGCCACGCGGCGACGAAGCGCTGGCGCCAGAGATTGAGCGTGCGGGCGTAGTCCTGGCCGAAGCCGTCGTCGCCGATCCAGTCCATGTTCACGCTGGACGCCAGCGACTTCAGGTGTGTCACCGTCGGCAGCATGCCGCCCGGGAAGATGTAGCGCTGGATGAAGTCGGGGCGCGCGCGATAGGCCTCGAAGCGATCCTCGGCGATGGTGATGATCTGCATCGCCGCCAGGCCGCCCTGGGTCAGGCGGTCGCGCATGCGCTCGAAGAAGACCGGCCAGTAGCGCTCGCCGACGGCCTCGAACATCTCGATCGAGGCGATGCGGTCGAACTGGCCCTGGGTGTCGCGATAGTCCTCGAGGCGGATGTCGATGCGGTCGGCGAGGCCGGCCTCGGCGGCGCGGCTGAGCGCGAAGTCGCGCTGGCGCTCCGACAGCGTGAGCCCGGTGACCTTGCAATCCCTCTCGCCGGCAGCCGTCATGGCGAAGCCGCCCCAGCCGCAGCCGATCTCCAGCACCGACTGGCCGGCCTCGAGGCCGAGGAGCTGCACCAGGCGCCGGTACTTGGCGCGCTGCGCCTCCTCGAGACTCACGTCCTCGCGCTCGAACAGTGCCGAGGAGTAGGTCATCGTCGGGTCGAGCCAGAGCCGGTAGAAGTCGTTCCCGAGATCGTAATGATAGGAGATGTTGCGCCGGCTGCCGAAAC
>CAMDFP010000037.1 GCA_945897335.1 Asaia bogorensis
TCCCACTCTCTCCGCCGTTCCCTTGACGAGGACCCCGCATGAGCGTGCTCGCGACATTGGCGGCGCGGGCCGAGGCGGCCTCGGCCGAGGAGGCGGCCTATCGCCGCGAGGCGCAGCGGCGGACCGAGATCCTGGAGCGCGCCCGTGCCTTCGCCTATCGCCGGCTCAATCTCCTGAAGAAGATGGCGGAGACCGCCGCCGAGGAGCCCGACGCCAACAAAGCCGCCGACGCGCGCCTGGTCGCCGCCTTCGTCGACATCGGCTGGATCTCCGGCGGGCTCGACGAGCTGGACGAGAAGGGACGCGAGACCGAAGCCAAGTTCCGCCCGGTGGTGGACGCGCTCGGTGCCGGCGACGAGCCGCGCCTGACGGCGGCGCTCACCGAGTTCGAGGCGTGGTTCAGCCAGCGCTTCGGCCGCGACTTCTGCGCGGTGTTCGACCGCTACATCCCGGACACGCCGAAGGTCGATTTCTGATGGCGGATGCCGTCCGCGACCTCGTCCTGGTCGGCGGCGGCCATGCTCATGTCCATGTGCTCAAGTCTTTCGGCATGCGGCCGATGCCGGGCGTCCGCCTCAGCCTGGTCGCGCGCGAGATCGAAACGCCCTATTCCGGCATGCTGCCGGGCTACGTCGCCGGGCACTACACGCTCGACGAATGCCACATCGATCTCGCCCCGCTCGCCCGCTTCGCCCGTGCCCGTCTGATCCATGCGGAGGCGATCGGTCTCGATCGCGAGCGCCGCCAGGTGATCTTCGCCGGACGGCCGGGGCTGCGCTTCGACGTGGTCTCCTTCAATGTCGGCGCTACGCCCAACCTCTCCGTGCCCGGTGCCGCCCAGCACGCGATCCCGGTCAAGCCGATCCATCTCTTTGCCGCGCACTGGGAAGCTTTGAAGTCTCGGGTCGAGCAGTCGCCGGCGCCGGTCTCGATCGCCGTGGTCGGCGGCGGCGCCGGCGGCGTCGAGCTGGCGCTCGCCATCCGCCATCGCCTCCGCGACAAGGCCAAGGTGAGCCTGGTCTCCAAGGGACAGCTCATGGCCTCGCACGCGCCGCGCACGCGCGCGCTGCTTCACAAGGCCCTGGTCGATCGCGGCATCATCCTGCGCGAAGAGGTCGAGGTCACCCGTGTGGAAGCGAAGGCTCTCGTCCTCGCCGGGAGCGAACGCCTCCCTGCCGAAGAGATCCTGTGGGTCACGGAAGCCGCGGCGCCAGGCTGGCTCGCGACGACAGGGCTCTCGCTCGACGGTCAGGGTTTCCTTGCCCTCGCCGACACGCTGCGCTCGATCGACGACGCGCAAGTCTTCGCCGCCGGCGACGCCGCCACGGTGCTCGCCCATCCGCGGCCAAAGGCAGGCGTCTTCGCCGTCCGCCAGGGGCCGCCGCTGGCCGAGAACCTGCGCCGGGCCCTTGCCGGCCGGCCGCTTCGACCGTTCGTTCCGCAGCGGCGGTTCCTGAGCCTGATCGGCACCGGTGATGGCCACGCCGTCGCCTCGCGCGGCGGGTTGGCGCTGGAAGGCGAATGGCTCTGGCGGCTCAAGGACTGGATCGACCGGCGCTGGATGGAGGGCTACACCGAGCTGCCGGCGATGACGCCGATGCCCATGCCGGCGCCGGAGGAGATGCGCTGCGGCGGCTGTGGCGCCAAGGTGGGCGCGACCGCGCTCTCCCGTGCGCTGGCCCGGCTACCCCGGCGACCGCAACGCGACGGCGTCCTGCTCGGCCTCGCCGACCGCGACGACGTCGCCGCGATCTCGGTGCCGGCCGGCCAGGCACTGCTGCAGTCGACGGATTTCTTCCGCGCGCTGGTCGACGATCCCCATCTCTTCGGCCGCATCGCCGCCATTCACGCTCTGGGCGATCTTCACGCCAAGGGAGCGACGCCGCACAGCGCGCTCGCGCTTGCCGTCGTCCCCTATGCGCCGCCGGAGCAGGTCGAGGAGGACCTGGCGCAGATGCTGTCCGGTGCCGAGGGCGTGCTGGCCGAAGCCGGCGCGGCATTGACCGGGGGTCATTCGAGCGAAGGAGCCGAGCTCGCGTTTGGCCTCACCGTCAACGGCACCGCGGCGCCGGACGCGATCCTGCGGAAAGGCGGCGCCACGCCCGGCGATGTCTTGATCCTGACCAAGCCGCTCGGCACCGGGGTCGTCTTCGCAGCGGCCATGCAGGGCCGTGCCCGCGGCCGCTGGATCGCGGCGGCGCTTGCCTCGATGACCCGCTCGCTCGGCCCCGCCTCGCAGATCCTCCGCGACCACGGCGCGCATGCGATGACCGATGTCACCGGCTTCGGCCTGATCGGCCATGCGCGGGAGATGGCCGAGGCCGGCCGGGTCGGCATCATGTTGGATCCCGCCGCCCTTCCCGCTCTCGACGGCGCGCTGGCGCTCCTCTCCCAGGGCATCGCCAGCACATTGGCGCCGGAGAACCGCCGCGCCCGCAGGGCGCTCGCCGATGACGGCGGCTGGGCCGGGACACCCGAATATGAGCTGCTGTTCGACCCACAGACCGCAGGCGGTCTGCTTGCCGCCGTGCCCGCCGACCGGGCCGAGGCCTGTCTTGCCGCGCTCGGCCGCCTCGGCGAGACTGCACGGGTCGCCGGTACGGTCAGTGCCGCCACGGACGCGATGCGTCCGCTGACGCTCGCCCCTTGTCCCTCCCACCGATAGAGGCTGCCCATGGATCTGAAGCTTGCCGGCAAGGTCGCGCTCATCACCGGCTCGAGCAAGGGTATCGGCTTCGCCACCGCCCGCGTCCTCACCGAGGAGGGCTGTCGCGTCGTCCTCTCCGCCCGCAACAAGGACGAGCTGGCCGCCGCCCGCGCCAAGCTGCCGGCCGCCCTGGTGACCGCCGTGCAGGCCGACGTGACCGAGCCCAAGGACGCCGAGCGGCTGGTCGACGAGGCGGCCGCCTGGGGCGGCGGCATCGACATCCTGGTCAACAATGTCGGCGGCAATGCCGGCGGCACCCACATCGCCAATTCGACCGACGACGACTGGCGGAAGACGATCGAGATCAACCTGCTGCAGACCGTCCGGATGATGCGCCACGCGATCCCGAAGATGTCGAAGCGTGCCGGCGCGGCGATGGTCAACATCTCCTCGATCTCCGGCTGGACGCCACTGCTGGTGGGATCGGGCCAGTACGGCGCCGCCAAAGCCGCGCTGATCTTCGACACCGAGCGCTGGGCGCTGGAGTGCGTCCCCCACGGCATCCGCGTCAATACGGTCTCTCCGGGATCGATCTGGGGCGAGGGCAATGGCTGGGACCGCTACAAGAAGACCGACCCCGAGGGCTATGACGACTACGTCAAGGGCGGTTTCCCGATGGGGCGCCTCGGGCATCTGGAAGAGGTCGCAGACGTGATCTGCTTCCTGGTCTCGCCCCGCGCCCACTGGATCAATGGCCGGAACGTGCCGGTCGACGGCCTGGAACAGCCCTATCCGCGCCGCGACCGTCGTCCGTACTAAGGGCGGCCATATTGATGCCACCAACGGCGCCTAGCCTCCCTGCAACGACTTCCGGAGGTCCCATGCGCCGCCTGCGTCTTCTCGCCCTCGCCATTCCCCTCCTCGCCGCCGCTCCGGCACTGGCCGAGGACAAGGTTCTGCTCCAGCTCGGCGAGTCGGCCGAGCGCCTGGTCACCCAGGACCGGCTCCGCGCCCATCTCCGCGTCGAACTCGGAGGCAACGATCCCCGCGCGCTCCAGGGCCAGGTGAACCAGAAGATGGCGGCCGCCCTCGACCGGGCGAAGGCCGTCGCCGCGGTCAAGGCCGAGACCCAGGGCTACTACGTCTACGAGGACAAGACCCTGAAGCGCGGCCAGCGCTGGTGGGGCAGCCAGAGCCTGGGACTTACCTCGATGGACTCGGGCGCAATGCTGGCACTGATCGGCCAGTTGCAGGAGGACGGCCTTCTGGTCTCAGGCCTCGGCTACGAGCTGGCGCCGGAGACGAGACGCAAGGTCGAGCGCGAGCTGGTGCCGGAGGCGATCCTCCGGATCAAGGACGCGGCCGACACCGTCGCCAGGTCACTGGGCCTGCCGAAGGCCGAGATCGTCAAGATCCGCCTCGGCGACACGACGCCGCAGATGGTGCGCGGCTTCGGCGGGCCGGTGATGGCGCTGGCCGACCGCGCCGGCGCCCCGCCGCCGGTGGCCGAGCCCGGCGAGACGACGGTCACCGTCCGCATTGAAGCCGAAGTGTCTCTGTCGAAATAGACCGTCACGCCACCGCGACGGGCGCGTCCAGCATCTGCTTCACCAGCTCGGCCAGCTGCTTCAGGCCGAAGGGCTTGGGCAGGAACCGCGTCGCAGCATCGGACGGAATGCGCTGGCGGAGCGCATCCTCGGTATAGCCCGAGATGCAGATGACCTTGAGGCCAGGCCGATGCTCGCGCGCGATCCGGATCAGGGTCGGGCCGTCGATCCCCGGCATCATCACGTCGGTGATCAGGAGATCGATCGGCTCGTGGTCGGATTCGAGGAACTCGACCGCCGCCTCGCCGGTCCGCATTTCGATCACCTTGTGACCCTTGCCGCGGAGTGCCCGGGCGCTGAACAGGCGCACCGGGTCCTCGTCCTCGACCAGCAGGATGGTCGCCGCACCGGTCAGGTCCGTCGGCGCCCGGCGGTCGGCCTCGGGCACGGCCTCGGCCTCCGCCGGTCCGGTATGAGCCGGCAGCCAGATGGTGAAGGCGGTGCCCGCCCCCGGCTCGGATTCGACGAAGACATGGCCGCCGGTCTGGCGGACGATACCGTAGACCGTCGAAAGGCCAAGGCCGGTGCCGGCGCCGATCGGCTTGGTGGTGAAGAAGGGCTCGAAGACCCGCGCCAGATGCTCGGGCGGGATGCCGGTGCCGCTGTCGCGCACCTCGACGGTGACCCACTCCCCCGCCGGGATGGTCTCGGCGCCGCGCGTCTCCGGAGCGTCCAGGGTGAGATGAGCCGTACGGATCTTCAGCGTGCCGCCGTCCGGCATCGCATCGCGAGCGTTCACCGCCAGGTTGATGACGACCTGCTCGAACTGGCCCTGATCGACCTTGACCGGCTTCAGGTCACGACCGTGCACGACGTCGACGGTGATGCGCTCGCCCATGAGGCGGGCCAGGAGATGCGACAGTTCGGCAATGACGTCGGTAAGGTCGAGGACCCTGGGCCGCAAGGTCTGCTGGCGCGAGAAGGCCAGAAGCTGGCGGACGAGATTCGCCGCACGGTTGGCGTTCTGGCGGATCTGCATGATGTCGGGGAAGGACGGATCGCCGAGGCGATGACGCTGCAGCAGCAGGTCGCAATAGCCGATGATGGCGGTGAGCAGGTTGTTGAAGTCGTGGGCGACGCCGCCGGCGAGCTGGCCGATCGCCTGCATCTTCTGAGACTGCGCGAACTGGCGCTCGAGGCTGCGGAGACCGGTGACGTCGAGCAGGTGGAGAACGAGGCTGACCGGCGTCCCATCCGGCCCGTCAATGCGCCCGACATAGAGCGAGGCCACCCGCTCTCCCGGTCCGGCCAGACGGACCTCGTCCGGCGCCTTCGCCGCCACGCCACGCCACGCCTCGGCGAGTCTGGCCGAGGCTCGCACTGCGTCCTCGGCCTGCAGGAGCTGGTCGAGGGCGCGGCCGCGGAGCGCTGCGGTCGTGGTCGACCCGCTCGGCGCCGCCAATGCCTGGAACGCCGGATTGCACTCCTCGATCCGTCCCTTCGCGTCGACGATCGCCCAGCCGACCGGCAGCTCCTCGAAGAACCGCTGGAAGCGCTGCTCGACGGTCGCCAGCGTTGCCGCCAGCTCCGCGCCCCTTGCCTGCTGGCTCGCCAGATCGTCGGCGAGCCTGTGCTGGCGAGTTGCCTCGGCGATGTGCCAGACCGCCCAGCCCGAGCGCCCGGCGAAGGGCCGGACCGCGATCTCGATCCAGCCGCCGCCAGCCATCGCGTCGCGCTCGACCTCGGTGCGGAGCGCGCGATCGGCCGTCGCCGCGGCAACAAGCGTGGAAAGCGCGGACTCGCCCGCCCTCAGGCGGCGGCCTAGCCGGGGAAGCAACGGGCCGTCGCCTTCGCCGATCAGCGCGCGCGCGGCCGCGTTGGCGGCAAGGGTGCGAAGCCCGGCGTCGGTCAGGATCATCGGCTCGTCGGCCGCTTCGAAGGCGGCAGCGGCCTGGCGGTGAGGCGAGAGGAGGCGGCCGAGCCGTTGCGCGAGACGCTGGAAGAGCCCTGGCTTCGGCTCAGGCCTCACTTCGGCAGGGCTTTCCGCTTCAGCTTGAAGACGAAGCTGATGATCTCAGCCACCACCTTGTAGTGTTCGGGCGGCACCACCTCGTCGACCTCGACCGTGGCGAAGAGGGCACGCGCGACCGGAGGGTTCTCGACGATCGGCACCTTGTGCTCCTCCGCGAGCTCGCGGATGCGCTTGGCGATCAGGTCGGCGCCCTTGGCCACCAGCTTCGGCGCCGCCATGGTCTCAGGCTCGTACAGAAGAGCGACCGCATAGTGCGTCGGGTTGGTGACCACCACGGTCGCCTTCGGCACCGCCGCCATCATGCGCCGTCGCGTCCGCTCGAAGCGGATCTGGCGAAGCCGCATCTTCACCATCGGATCGCCTTCGGACTGCTTGTATTCCTCCTTCACGTCCTGCTTCGACATGCGCATTTTCTTCATATACGTGAAGCGCTGGTAGAAGACGTCGGCGGCGGCGAGAACGGCCATGACGGCCAGCACGCCGATGAGCAGCTTCAGCGTCTGATCCTGGATCTCGACCAGGGCATCCATCAGGTCGAGGCCGACGAGCTGGTCGATGCGCAGCAGCTCCGGGCGGAGCAGCCACACCACCATCGTTCCGATGATGGCGAGCTTCGCCAGGTTCTTGCCCATCTCGACGCTCGAGCTCAGCGAGAAGATGCGCTTGAGGCCGGTGAGAGGATTCAGCTTCTCGAGCTTCGGCGTGATCGACTCGGCCGAGAACAGGAGGCCGGTCTGCATCATGGTCGGGACGACCGACACGATGGCCAGGATCAGCACCGGGAACATGAGTGGCTTCAGGCTCTCCCAGAAGGTGCCGATCAGGAGCGGCCCGAGATTGCCGGCGTCGAGGGGGATCTGGTCGGGCTTTTCGAGGAAGGGCAGGACGGCGCGGCTGACGCCCTGCGCGATACTGCCGCCCATGAAGGCCAGGATCGCCGCCATCGCCAGGAACATGAACCAGTGCCCGACCTCGCGCGAGGTCCAGACCTGGCCCTTGCTGTGCGCCTCGCCCAGCTTTTTTTCGCTGGGGTCTTCGGTTTTTGATGCGTCGTCGTCAGTGTCGGACATGACCCGTCACCTCACGCTCATCAGGCCGAGCAGCGTTTCCTGAAAATAGGTCAGGAACAGCGTCATCATCGCCGACATCGCCAGCACGACGATGAGCATGCCGCCGCCGAGCTGGAGGGGCACGCTGACAAAGAAGATCTGCAGGGTCGGCATCAGCCGCGAGATCAGGCCAAGCGCGAAAGTGAACAGGAGCGACAGCACGATGAACGGCATCGCGATCTGCACGCCGACGCGGAAGCTCGACGCGATGAGCCGCGCGACGGCGTCGGAGAAGTCGCCGACCGGCAGCGGATCGGTCGGCTTGAACAGGGTGTAGCTGTCGACCAGGCCCTCCAGCAGCAGGTGGTGCATGTTGGTCTCGAAGATCGCGACCAGGCCGCCGAGGCTGAGCAGCACGCTGGGCAGCGTGCCGGTAGACTGCAGCGCCGGATTGAAGATGGTGGCGGTGGAAAGTCCGATCTGGGTCGAAATGATCATCCCGGCGGTGTCAAGCGTCGTCACCATGAGCCGGGCCATGCCGCCGAGGAAGAAGCCGATGGCGCTCTCGGTGAAGACGAAGGCGACCAGCGTTCCAGGCGTGCTCGGCATCGGCGGCAGAGTGGTGCGGACGATGGGGACCACGACCAGCGTGATCGCGAGCGCCATCATCAGCCGCATGCGCGCCGGCACCACCGCCTCGCCGAACCCCGGAAGCACGACGAAGGCCGCGCCCATGCGGATGAAGACCGCCATGAAGGCGAAAATCTCGGCCGGCAGGAACTGGGGCAGCGACAACGGCATGGTCTACCTGCCGCCGGCGACGATCTGGTCGAAGATGAACTCGGTGAACTTGGTGATGCTCGCCAGCATGAACGGCATGAAGACGATCATGGTGACGAACAGCACGATCAGCTTGGGCACGAAGGTGAGCGTCATCTCCTGGATCTGGGTCATCGCCTGGACCAGCGAGATGATCACGCCCACCACCAGCCCGATCGCCATCGGCGGGCCGCAAATGATCAGCGTGACGATCATGGCCTCGCGCAGGATGTCGAAGACCTGTTCCGCGTTCACCGTCCCGACCTCGCGTCCGCGCCCAAAACCGGGGCAGTATAGCGGCTTTCAAGGGTGGCAAGGAGGTTCCCCATGGGTTATCGCGGCTTGGATCTGACCGGCAAGGCCGTGCTGGTGACGGGCGGCAACAGCGGCATCGGGCTCGGCATGGCCGAGGGCATGGCCGAGGCCGGCGCCGACGTCGTGATCTGGGGCCAGAACCCGGAGAAGAACCGGGCCGCCGAGGCGGCCCTGAAACGCTACGGCCGCAAGGTCCATGTGCTGGTCTACAACGTCGCCGAGGAGGCCGAGGTCGAGCGCGGGGTGGCCGAGAGCGTGCAGCGCCTCGGCCGGCTGGATGCCTGCTTTGCCAATGCCGGCGTGAGCGGACGTATCGGCAAGCACACCAAGTTCACCGAGATGACCACCGCCGAGTGGCGCCGCGTGATGAGCGTCAATCTGGACGGCGTCTTCTACACAATCCGCTCCGCCCTGGCCGTCCTCCAGCGCCAGGGCCAGGGCGGCTCGCTCGTGGTCACCGGCAGCCAGTTCGGCCGCATGGGCAACCCGCTGGTCGAGCACTATGCCGCCGCCAAGGCCGGGATCGAGTCGATGATGCGCTCGCTCGCGACCGAGGTCGGCCGCGAGGGCATCCGCTGCAACACCGTGGTGCCTGGATACATCGACACGCCGTTGACCCACGAACGGATCAACTCCAAGCAGTTCATCGACGATGCCATGCACCGCCACCCCGTCGGCCGGTGGGGCGTGCCGGAGGACTTCGCCGGGATCGCGGTGTTCCTGGCGAGCGACTCCAGCCGCTGGGTGACCGGCCAGAGCTTCATCATCGACGGCGGCTTCAACATCGCCGCCAAGGTCGCGGGAGCCTAGGACCAGAACCGCCGGGCACGGGCGAAGTCGCGGACCTCGGCCCGCGCTTCGGCCAGCAGGGACTTGGTGCGGCCGGCATGGAAGCCGGTGACGGCGCCCAGGGCCTTGGCGCCGGCGTCCGCCCCGACGCGGGCCGCCATCGGCTCCAGCAGCGACTTGAGGCTGCGAGCGTCGTTGAGGTGCCCCAGGCTCTGCTGCGGGCGGCTGATCGCCTTGAGATAGGTGCGGACCCGTCGCTCGGGAAACAGCGAGGCGAAGAACTCGGTGGCGTAGCGGAGCTTCTTCAGCCGGAGCCGGAGCGCGTGCAGCTCCGCCTCCTCCACTCGATGGGCGTCTTTGGCCAGCCGCTTCGCCTTGCGGTGACGACGGTCGAGTATCTCGACGGCGACGTCGCGGGCCGAACGATCGATCCCGGCGTCCTCCGCCCAGGGCGGCTCGGCGAGCCAGAGCCTGGCCGACAGCATCAGGTTGAGGAAGCGGCTGGAGCCGATGGCGGTCCTTGCCTCGGCATAGGCCGCCTCGCGCAGCGACCCCGCCGCCCGCTCGATCTCCCTGAGCTCGGTCTCGCCCGCGAGCGCGACGGCGACCGGCGGCAGCTGCTCGGCCAGGAACACGTCCCAGGCCCGGGCCGGGGCCAGCGCGCCGGCAAGCCAGCGGAGCTCGCCCAGGAGGTTGTCCCGGGCCGAAGCCCGGAACTGGTGGCGGAAGAGCCCGAGCGCCGCGCGGAGCCGACGGAGCCCGACCCGCATCTGGTGGACGCCTTCGATGTCCCTCCCCGACAGGACCGCGCGCTGGTTGCAGGCGACATGGGCGAGGCTTTCGCGGAGCGCCGCGAGAGAGGCCTCCCCCAGGGTGGCATCCCTTTCCAGATGGAGGGATTCGGCCCGCCGCACGCCCTCGATATCGCCCCGGTAGAGGGCGAAGCCCCGGGCGGCCTTGCTGCCGACATCCAGACGCCGCGGCACCACCCGCCCGAGATCGCGGGCGAGCCGGATCAGGTCATGCGGCCGGCCGCGCTTCAGCTCGAGCTCGATCTCGCAGATCGGGCTCTCCGCCCCCCCGGCCTTGAGATGTCCGACATCCAGGTCGACATCGACGGCGACCTTGCCGCCATCGCCGAGATGCCAGCGGGTGCGACGGACCTCGGTGCCGAAGATGGCCTTCAACGGATGCTGCTTCAGGGCGCCGTCCACCGCCCGGCGCAGGCCAGCATCGCCGATGGCGGCGAGATCGGGATTGGCCTCGGCGACGTTGTGCTCGGACTCTTCTCTATCAAACAGACCGATCTGTCTAAGAGACCCGGATTTGACGGTCTGAACGTGCTTACGACCGCTACGGCGCACCCTCAAGGTAAGGTCCTGCTCGGCCAGACGGAGGTCGCTCGTATCGAAATACGTGGCTTCCAGGCGCACCGTCGAGGGTCGCTGGGCCTTCAGGAGGGGGTGCTGCTTCAACCGCTGGAGGTCGGCCGGGTCGACGGCCAGCTTCAATTCGACCTCGCGCCCCTCCGGGGAGCCGGCTGGGGCCGGTACGGTCGGTCGGCGAGGCGGAGGGGACATGCAGAGTGATTAAGCCGGGGCCGAGACGGAACGGTCAACGACAAAGAAATGACTGAATTGTTACAATTGAATGATTTCTACTCGACGATGTCGGCCGGTCGGACAAATCGGACCAGGCTGAGGCGGCCCGGACCGAGATCGGACCAGGCGAGGTCGGGCAATGACAGGGTCGCCAGTGCCCCGGTCGAGAATTTCTCCTGGAGCTGGCGGCGGTCGACGGCCGCCCCAACGCCTGCCAGGCTCACGGCCAGCTCGTGCAGACCCGGATTGTGCCCGATCAGCATCACCACGCCCCGGTCGGCTGACAGCCGGCGGAGCCGGGCCAGAAGCTCGGCGGCGGATGCCAGGTAGAGCCCGTCTTCCATCTCCACCGTCGGGCGAGTGGGGAATTCCGGCTGCATTCCCGCCCAGGTCTCGCGACAACGCCGTGCCGTCGAGACCAGCACCAGCTCGGGTGCGATTCCCTCCGCCGCCATCCATCTCGCCATCGCCGGGGCCGCCTTGCGACCACGCGGCGCCAACGGACGGTCGTGATCGTCGACCGGGTTGTCCCGGCTCGCTTTCGCATGGCGGACGAGGTGCAGGGTCAGCATCGGCGCCGAGCCTGCCAGCGGCGCGCGTCCTGGTCCAGTGTCGACGCTTGACCCGAAAGCGCCCCGCCCTGATGTTGCCGCCATGACGATGGCGAGCCTTCGCCTGGCCACAGCCGACGACGCCGACACGATCGCGCATCTCTGCCGCGAGCTGCTCGCCTTCTATGGCATCCCGCCGCCGTACTCGCGCTGGGCGATGGCCGAGGCGATCAAGGAAAAAGCCTTCCAGGACGGCCGCATCGAGGTGCTGCTGGCCGAGCGCGACGGCGTCGCCGTCGGGCTCCTGGTCTTCGTCCAGGTCTATTCGGTGGCGCTCTGTCAGGACAGTTTCTTCATTCAGGATATATACGTGTCCGAACGCTGGCGCGGCGAAGGGATCGGTCGACAGATGATGGAGTATCTGGGGTTTCTCGCCGAGCAGCGTGGCGTCGGGCAGATCGACTGGACGGCCGATCCCTGGAACGACCGCTCTCGACGCTTCTATGACAGTCTGGGACCGCACCAGCGGGCGGACAAGGTGTTCTACCGCATCGCCGGCCCCAACCTCCGCCACTTCATCCGGAAGGCCCAATGAGCGCCTCCGACCACGAGATCCTGTCGATGGACGTCCCTTTCCAGGGTTTCGCCCGCGTCGAGCGCTATCGGCTGCGCCATCGCCGCTATGCCGGTGACTGGACACCTGTCCTCGAGCGCGAGATCTTCGTCCGCGGCGATGCCGCCGGCGTGCTGCCCTACGACCCGCGGCTCGACCGAATCCTCCTGGTCGAGCAGTTCCGCACCGCCGCCGTCGCCGCCGGCCGGCCGCCGCTGACGCTGGAGGTGCCGGCCGGGATGGTGCGGAAGGGCGAGGCGCCGGCCGACGTGGCGCTGCGCGAACTCAATGAGGAAGCCGGGCTCAAGGCGGAGGAACTGATCCCGCTCTTCACCTTCATGCCGAGCCCCGGCGCCGCTTCCGAGACGGTCTGGCTCTATGCCGCCTTGGTCGACCTCTCCAGCGTCGGTGCGCATGCCGGCGTCGCCGGCGAGGACGAAGACATCCGCACCGTCGTGCTCGACGCCGAGGAGGCGATCGGCCGCCTCGGCCGCGACGAGGTCGACAACGCCATCACCATCATGTCGCTGCAGTGGCTCGCCATGAACCGCGAGCGCCTGCGCAAACGCTGACGCCCCCTCACGCCCTCGTGACGGTCCCAGCGTCGGCCGATCGCCGACAATGCCGGACAAGAAACGACCGGGAGGAGGCGACATGCTGAGGATCCTGGCCTTCGTCGCGGCCCTGGCGGCCACCGCCCCCGCGATCGCCGCCGATGACGACCATCCGCACGACACCTGGGTCTCGCTGCAGACCGCGCAGACCGGCGCACCGGTCCGCGAGATCACGCGCATCGCCGGCGAGGTGTATCGCTTCCGCAACAACTTCCATTTCTCGGTCTTCGCGGTCACGCCGGCCGGCGTCATCGTCACCGACCCGATCGACGCGGAAGCGGCCAAGTGGCTGAAGGCCGAGATCGCCCAGCGCTGGAACCGGCCGATCAAGTACCTCGTCTACAGTCACGACCACCGCGACCACATCGCGGGCGGCGAGGTCTTCGCCGATACTGCCATCGTGGTCGCGCACCGCCGCGCCAAGGAAGTCATCATCGACGAGAAGCGGCCGACCGCTGTGCCCAGCCTCACCTTCGACGACGCGCTCACCATCGAGCTCGGCGGCACGGTGCTGGAGCTCAACTTCGTCGGCAAGAACCACTCCGACAACTCGCTGGTCATGCGCTTCCCGAAAGAGAGGATCGCCTTCACCGTCGACTGGATTCCGATCAAGTCGATGCCATTCCGCGACTTCCCCGACGGCTATCTGCAGGAATGGCTCGACTCCCTGAAGCGCGTCGAAGCCATGGACTTCGACATCATGGCGCCTGGCCACGGCCCGCTCGGCACCAAGGCCGACGTCATCGCCTTCCGCGTCTTCCTTGAAGAACTCAGGACCGACGTGACCAAACTTGCCCGCGAGGGAAAGTCGCTGGACGACATCAAGAAGACGGTGACGCTGGAGAAGTACAAGGACTGGTCAGGCTACGCCCAGATGCGCGAGCTCAACGTCGAGGGCATGCACCGCCTGGTGCAGGCGACGCGGCGACCGAACTAATGCACCGAAGCAACAAACCGTTGGCTACCTCGAGAAACGCCTCACCCTTCGACGTCGTCGAAGTGTGAGGTGCGCCTCGCTGCTTCCTGCAAACTGAAGCGCGCACAAGACAACTCTACTCGAAGGTCACCAGCTCACGCGCCTTGGAGCGATCGTAGCCGAGGGAAGCGTTGAGGAGCTGGAGGGTATAGGCGTGACGGGCAGCGCCCCGGCGGAGCTCGTCCACGCTCATCTCCTCGACGATGCGCCCGGCATTCATCACCGCGAGGCGGTCGCACATATGCGCGACCACGGCGAGGTTATGGGTTACCAGCATGAAGGTGAGGCCACGCTCGCGTTTGAGTCGCTGCAGCAGGTTCAGGATCTCGGCCTGGACCGAGACGTCGAGCGAGGAGGTCGGCTCGTCCAGCAGCAGCACCTTGGGCTCGAGCACGAGCGCGCGCGCGATGGCGACGCGCTGACGTTGCCCGCCGGAGAGCTGATGGGGATAGCGGAAGCGGAACGATGGCCCCAAGCCCACCTCGGCCAGCACCGTCTCGACACGGCGGTCGACATCGCCCATGCCGTGGATGGCCAGCGGCTCGGCCAGCACATGGTCCACGGTGTGGCGCGGGTGGAGAGAGCCGTAGGGGTCCTGGAACACCATCTGGACCAGCTTGTGGAAGGCCTTGCTGCGTTTCTGCCCCAGCACCTGGCCGTCGACCCGCATGGCGCCGGTCCAGTCCGGGTTGAGGCCGGACAGCGCCCGCAGGACCGTCGACTTGCCGGATCCCGATTCGCCGACAAGACCGAAGGTCTCGCCCTGCTCGACCCGGAAGGAGGCGCCGCGGACGGCGCGGATCGCCGACGCGCCCTCGCCGAAGGTGACCGTCAGGTTCTCGACCTCGATCACGACCGCATCTCCCCGTCGACGAACACCGGACCGTCGCGCCAGGCCGGATCGCGCGAGAGCACGGAGAGATCGCCGACCGGCCGGTCGATGCGCGGCAGCGAGGCGAGCAGACCTCGCGTGTAGGGATGGCGCGCGTTCTGCAGCTCGCTCGCCCGGCAGGTCTCGACGATGCGCCCGGCATACATGATCACCACCCGGTCGCAGAAGCTGGCGACCAGGTTGAGGTCGTGGCTGATGAACATCAGGCCCATGCCGCGCTGGGTGACGAGGTCGTCCAGGATCGCCAGCACCTGCATCTGCACGGTGACGTCGAGGGCCGAGGTCGGCTCGTCGGCGATCAAGAGGTCGGGGTCCGGGATCAGCATCATCGCGATCATGATGCGCTGGCCCATCCCGCCCGAGCATTCATGCGGATAGAGGCCGTAGACCCGCTCCGGATCGCGGATCTTCACCGCTGCCAGCATGTCCAACGTGCGCGCCCGTGCCTGGGCGGCCGCGGCCTTGTGGTGGACCAGATAGGCCTCGGCGATCTGGCTGCCGACCGTCATCACCGGATTGAGCGAGAATTTCGGGTCCTGCATCACCATGGCGATCCGGCGTCCCCGGATCTCGCGCATGTCGACTTCGCTGAGGCGCATCAGGTCGACACCGTCGAAGGTCATTCGCCTCGCCACCACCTCGCCCGGCGGCCGCACCAGGCGGAGAACGGAGCGGCCGGTCATGGTCTTGCCGGAACCGCTCTCCCCGACGATGCCGAGCTTCTCGCGCCCGACCTCGAATGAGATCCCGCGGACCGCCTCGACGACGCCCTTGGTCGTGTGGAAGCGGACGTTGAGGCCTTCGACCGACAGCAGGGACTGGGTCATGAGCTCTTGGGGTCGAGAACGTCGCGGAGCCCGTCGCCGAGCAGGTTGAAGCCGAGACTGACCGTGAAGATGGCGAGCCCGGGAATGGTCGCGACCCACCAGAAGTCGAGGAGATAGCGGCGGCCGCTCGACACCATGGCGCCCCATTCGGAGAGCGGCGGCTGGGCGCCGAGGCCGAGAAATCCCAGGCCCGCCGCGGTCAGGATGACGCCCGCCATGTCGAGGGTGACGCGGACGATCATCGACGAGCTGCAGAGCGGCACCACGTGACCCAGGATGATGCGAGTGCCCGATGCCCCCTGAAGGCGGACCGCGGCGATGAAGTCGCTTGAACGGATGGTCAGCGTCTCCGCCCGCGCGATGCGGGCATAGGGCGGCCAAGCGGTGAGCGCAATCGCCAGCACGGCGTTCTCGATGCCTGGGCCGAGAGCCGAGACGAAGGCCAGAGCCAGGATCAGCCGTGGAAACGCCAGGAAGATGTCGGTGACGCGCATCAGGACCACGTCGGCCCAGCCGCCGAAATATCCGGCGACGGTGCCGACCAGAAGCCCGACGGGAGCCGCGGTCACCGCCACCAGGACGACGATGTAGAGAGTGACGCGGGCGCCGTAGAGGACGCGGGAGAGGATGTCGCGGCCGAACTCGTCGGTGCCGAACCAGTACTCGGCGCCCGGCGAGATGAAGCGCTGGGTCAGGTCCTGGGCGATCGGCGAGCGGGGCGCGATCCAGGGCGCCAGAATGGCGAAGACCACCAGCGCGACGACGATCAGGAGGCCGATCACCGTCAGAGGGTTGGACGCCAGCGCCCGCCAGGAGAGATAGGCCTGGATGGCGCGGGCGTGGTTGCGCGAGGACGGCGTGTCGGCCGTGAGCCAGGTGCGGAGCTGGGTCATTTGGCCCTCGGGTCGACCAGCTTGTAGAGCAGGTCGGAGAGCAGGTTGATGCCGATGAAGATGATGCCGACCACCAGGGTCGCGCCCAGCACCGCGTTCATGTCGGCTGCCAGGAGCGAGTTGGTGAGATAGAGCCCGAGGCCGGGCCAGGCGAACACGGTCTCGGTCAGCACCGATCCCTCGAGCAGGTTGGCGTAGGAGAGCGCGATCACCGTGATCAGCGGCACCATGACGTTGCCGAGCGCGTGGCGCCAGATGACCCGAGATTCCGAAAGGCCCTTCACGCGAGCGGTGGTGACGTACTCCTGGCGCAGCTGCTCGAGCATGAAGCTCCGGGTCATGCGGCTGATATAGGCCAGCGAGAAGTACCCGAGCACGGCCGCCGGCAGGATCAGGTGATGGAGGGCGTCGAAGAAAATCTCCCACTCGTTCTGAAGTGCCGCATCGAGGAGGATCAGTCCGGTCCAGGGCTCGACGATGTCGATGTTGGCGAAGTCGAGGCGGCCGGGAGCGGCGGCGATGTCGAGGATGCCATAGAAGAGCAGCAGCCCCATCAGGCCGAGCCAGAACACCGGCATCGAATAGCCGAAAAGGCCCAGGAGGCGAACGAGCTGGTCGGGCCAGCGCCCCTGGTTGACCGCGGCGACGACGCCCATCGGCACGCCGAAGGCGACACCGAAGAATGTGGCGGTCGTCGCCAGCTCGAGGGTCGCCGGAAACACCCGCTTGATGTCGTCGACCACCGTGTTGGCGGTCAGCACCGATTTGCCTAGCTCGCCCTTGAGGATCTGGAGCACGTAGTTGACGAACTGTTCCCACAACGGCAGGTGCAGCCCCAGCTCGCGCCGGGCCTGCTCGTAGGTGTCGTGGGACGCCCGGTCGCCGACCGCCGACAAGACGGGGTCGACCGGCACCACGCGCCCGATCAGGAAGGTTATGAGCAGGAGGCCGAGGAAGGTGAGCAGCACCGAGCCGACCACCTTCGCCACCGCCCAAACGTAGCGCGACGGGAAGCGTGAGCTTCCCGTCGCGTCCGCAGCCGTCGATTCAGTCAAGCGTGCGTTACTTCTTCACGGTCCAGTAGTACGCGCTGGCGACGGGGCCGCCCGAGTGGAAGCCCTCGACGCTCTTGCGCATGCCGGTCTGCACCAGCTGCTGGTAGATGATGACGAAGGGCGAGGTGCGCTGATGTTCGCGCTGGATGTCGCCATACATCTGCGCCCGCTTGCCGTTATCCTTTTCCATGACCGCCGCGTCGGTATGGGCGGTCATCGTCGGGATCGCCCAGGCGTTGCGCCAGGTCAGGAACCCGGTGCCCTTGGCGTCGTCGGCATTGTTGGTGGGATTGCGCGCGAAGGTGTCGGCGTTGGTGTGCGGATCCGGATAGTCCGGGCCCCAGGCGCCGATGTAGAGGTCATGGGTGCGGGCGCGATACTTGGTCAGCGTCTGGCGGCCATCGCCCGGGATGATCTCCATCTTGATGCCGGCCTTGGCGAAGTTCGACTGGATCGACTGTGCGATCTCCGTCGTCGGATAACCCGAGCGCACATCCATCTGGATGTTGAAGCCGTTCGGATACCCGGCCTTGGCCAGCAGCGCCTTCGCGCGGTCGATGTCGAGCCGGTAGGGCGCGTCGTCGATGGCGCCGAGGAAGGTACGCGGCTCGAAGGACTGGTGAACCACGGCGCGGCCGCGAAGGATGGTGGCGCGGAGCCCGTCATAGTCGACCAGGTACTTCATCGCCTCGACCACTTCGGACTTCGAGAGGATGGCGTGCTTCTGGTTGGCGCTGAAATAGGTGATGCGTCCCTTCAGGTCGTCGACGACCTTGAGGCTCGCGTCCTTCTTGACCGCGTCCACGTCGTCGGGGCTGAGGTCGCGGGCGATGTCGATGTCGCCCTTGGTCAGCAGCAGGCGCTGGGAAGCAGTCTCGGCGACGTGGCGGACGATGACGCGCTTCAGCGTGGCGTTGCCCTGCCAGTTGCCGTCGACCTTCTCCAGCGTGTAGCCGTCGGAGGCCTTCCAGTTGACCAGCTTGTACTGCCCGGAGGCGGCCGAACGGGTCTTCAGGTACTCGTACCCGAAGTCGCCGTCCTTCTGGTTCGCCATCGCGACCTTCATGTCGACCACCGAGGTGATCGTCGCCGTCATGCAGTTCAGCACCATCGACGGCGCGAACGCCTTGTCGATGGTCATGGTGACTTCGTGGGTGCCGGTCTTCCGCACCTTCTGGTCGACCGTCTCCTTGGTCAGGCCGAACTGGTTCAGGATGAAGGCCGGGGTCTTGTTCAGCTTGACGGCGCGCATCAGCGAGAAGACCACGTCGTCGGCGGTCAGCGGGTTGCCGGAGTGGAACTTGACGTTCTGGCGGATCTTGAACACGTAGGTGAGGCCGTCAGCCGAGATCGTCCAGCTCTCGGCGATGCCCGGGACGTAGCCCTTGTCGAGGGCCTTCGGATCCATCGAGAGCAGGGTGTCGTAGACGTTGTTGGTGACGTCGCCGCCGGAGAACTCGAAGACCTCCGCCGGGTCGAGACTGGTGATGTCGTCGATCGTGGCCGCGATCACCAGTGCATCCTTAGGAGTTGCCGCGAGCGCCGGAACGGCGGTCGAAGCAAGCAACACTGCCGCCAAGGCGGCAGAGATCTTCGTCATCTGGAGAACCTCCCTGCTAACGCGAAGCGCGCCCCCTCGAGGGAGCGCCGATCGCCGATCATCGGCGCGGTCGTTTCGGCTTGTCAAGGAATTGGACGAGCGGGGCGCCGATAACCCTTGCTCTACAGCCACTTGAGACGCCTCAGCAACCAGAACTCGAGCGGGAACACAGCAAACGTCACGAGAACCACGGCCATCCAGGCCCAGGGTTCGCCATGAAAGGGGATACCTTCCAGGTTCATCCCGTAGAAGCCGGCGATCAGCGTCGGCGGCAGTGCCATGGCCGTGATCGCGGTGAGCCGGTTCGAGGTCTTGGCGATGCGCTCGCTGACCATGGCGGTCAGATCCTCGTGCATGATCATCGTCCGGTCGCGGATCGCATCCAGATCCTCGAGGAAGCGCAGCGTACGGTCGGTCACCTCGCGAATACGCACCTTGTCGCGCTTGGTCAGCCAGGTCGCATCCTCGAGCTGGAGGCGGTAGAGGGCTTCGCGCTGCGGCGCCAGGTAGCGGCGAAGCTGGATCGCGTGGCCGCGATAGTGGGCGAGGCGGTCGCGCATGACCGCGGTGTCCAGCTTGTCGAAATCATGGGCGAGGGTATCGACCTCGTCCTCGAGGTCGACCACCACAGGCTCGACGTGATGCATGATGCGGTCGGCGATGCGGGAGAACAGCTCGCCCGGGCCGACCGGCCCCTTCCCCTTGATCAGCGCCTCGCGGATCTCGCGGAGAGCCATCAGGTAGTGGTCCTTGTCGCGGAGCGAGATCACCCGGTTGCGGTCGATCCACAGCCGGACCGGGACCAGATCCTCGGGATTCTCGCGGTCGTGGCGGTTGACGCCGCGGAGAACGATCAGCAGGGCGTCGTCGTAGTCCTCGACCCGGGGTCGCGCCTCCTCGGCGAGAAGCGCGTCGACCACCTCAGGGTCGATACCGCTCTCCTCGCGGAGCCAGCGCCGGGCGTCGTCATGGTCGCGCTCGAGATGGAGCCAGAGGATGCCGTCCTCCGGCCGCCAGGCCCGGATGGCATCCCAGCCGATGTCCTGGCAGGCGCCACGGCCGTCGAGAAGGCTTGCGAACCTGAGCCCCGGATGGATGCCATACTGCAGCTCGTTGGTCGGCATGCGCGCATCGCGTGTCGAGGTTTCGGTCGGGGCCGACACTAGCCTAGAATGCCGATCTCCTGTCTATCGTAGAAATGCATACCTCGGAGTTTTTCATGGACGTCCGCGACGGCTTCCTAGGGACGATCGGCCATACCCCGTTGATCCGCCTCAAGCGGGCTTCGGAGGCGACCGGCTGCGAGATCCTCGGCAAGGCCGAGTTCCTGAATCCCGGCGGCTCGGTCAAGGACCGCGCCGCGCTCGCCATCGTCATGGATGCGGTGAAGAAGGGCCACCTCAAGCCCGGCGGCACCATCGTCGAGGGCACGGCCGGCAACACCGGCATCGGCCTGGCGCTGGTCGGCAATGCGCTCGGTTATAAAACCGTCATCGTCATGCCCGACACCCAGAGCCAGGAGAAGCAGGACTTCCTCAAGCTCTGCGGGGCCGACTTGAGGTTGGTAAAGGCGGTCCCCTACGCCGATCCCGCGAACTACGTCCGCTACTCCGAAACGCTGGCGAAGGAGTTGGCAGCGACCACGCCGAATGGCGTCATCTGGGCAAACCAGTTCGACAATGTCGCCAACCGCGAAGGCCACCGGACCACCACCGGCCCGGAGATCTTCGAGCAGACCTTCGGCAGGGTCGACGCCTTCACCTGCTCGGTCGGATCCGGCGGGACGCTCGGCGGCGTGTCGATGGCGCTGAAGGAGCGCAATCCCAAGATCAGGATCGTGCTGGCCGATCCCATGGGGGCCGCCCTCTACAACTACTACGCCAAGGGGGAACTCAAGGCCGAGGGCAGTTCGATCACCGAGGGCATCGGCCAGGGTCGCATCACCAAGAACCTGGAGGGCATCGTCGTCGACGACCAGGAGCAGATCCCCGACGCCGAAGCCCTGCTGCAGATCTTCGACCTGGTGCAGCACGAGGGCCTGGTGCTGGGCGGGTCGTCCGGCATCAACATCGCCGCCGCCGTCCGCGTCGCGAAGAAGATGGGGCCGGGCCATACCGTCGTCACCATCCTCTGCGATGGCGGGTCGCGCTATCAGTCGAAGCTGTTCAACCCGGCCTTTCTCGACCAGAAGGGCCTACCTGTTCCACCCTGGCTGGAAAGACGGAGCCGCTGAATGACCTACGCCAAGCCCGACGGCATCGTCTCGACCAACTGGCTCGCGCGGCATCTCAACGACCCGAAGGTCAAGGTGATCGACGTCACCTATTTCCACCATTCCCTCAAGCGCGACGCCAAGGCCGAGCACGACGCCAAGCACATTCCCGGCGCCGTCCATTTCGACATCGACGACATCAAGATGGCCGGCGACCCGCGCCCGCACATGCTGCCCTCGCCGGAAGTCTTCGCGGAGAAAGTCGGCGCGCTCGGCATCTCCAACGGCAACAAGGTCATCTGCTACGACATGACCGGTCTGCAGACCGCCGCCCGCGGCTGGTGGATGTTCCGGGTCTTCGGCCATGACGACGTCGCCGTGCTGGACGGCGGCCTGCCTAAATGGGCCGCCGAGGGACAGCCGGTCACCGACAAGCCGACCGAGGTCAAGCCGGCGACGTTCAAGGCTAGCTTCCGACCGGCCCTCGTCCGCTCGCTCGACGACGTCCGCACCAACCTCGATTCCAGGAAGGAGCAGGTGGCCGACGCCCGCGCCTCCGGCCGCTTCCAGGGGGTCGAGAAGGAGTTGTGGCCGGGCCGCCCCGGTCATATCCCGCAGTCGCGCAACCTCCCCTTCCCCGACCTGCTCGACCCCAAGGACAAGACCTTCCTCTCGGCCGAGCAGATCAAGGCGAAGTTCGATGCCTCCGGGCTCGACCTCGGCAAGCCGATCGTGGCGAGCTGCGGCTCCGGCGTGACCGCCTGCGTGGTCGCACTCGGGGGCTATCTGGTCGGCAAGGACGACATTCCGGTCTACGACGGCTCGTGGTCGGAATGGGGCCTTCGCGAGGATGTCCCGGCGGCGACGGGCCCGGCATGAGCGCTTCGGATCTCATCATCCATCCGATCGCCGACGGCGAAGAGGTGGCAGTAGCCGCCCTGTGGAAGGCCTGCGGCCTCACCGTCTCCTACAACGACCCGATCGCCGACATCGCCCGCTGCCGGCGGAGCCCGTCCTCCGAGCTGTTCGTCGGCAAGAGGGAGGGCCGGGTCGTCGCCACGGTGATGGCCGGCGAGGAAGGCCATCGCGGCTGGCTCTACTACGTCGCCGTCGACCCGGCCGAGCAGAAGCACGGCCATGGCCGGGCGTTGATCGCCCATGCCGAGTCCTGGCTGAAGAGCCGGGGCATGCCCAAGGTCATGCTGCTCATCCGCGACACCAACACGCGTGTGCGCGACGTCTACGAACGCCTGGGATACACCTGCGAGCCCAGGATGGTGATGTCGAAATGGCTGGAGGGCGGGCCGGAGATTCCTGAGTTCACCCAGACCGTGACTGCGCTCGAGATGTTCAAGAGGCCGAGCCGGCCCCCGGCACCGATCCCCCTGCTGAAGCTGGCGCTGATGCGCCTCGACCCGCCGACCGTCCCCTTCTACCGCTACCTCTTCAATACCGTCGGCGGCCCCTGGAACTGGTACAGCCGCCGCTTCCTCGACGATGCGGCGCTGGCCGCGATCATCCTGGACCCGAAAATCGAGATCACCATCCCCTATGTCGGCGGCGTGCCGGCCGGATATTTCGAACTCGACCGCCGCAAGCCAGGCGAATGCGAGCTGGGATTCTTCGGCCTGATGCCGGACTTCATCGGCCGTGGCCTCGGCCGCTGGCTGCTGGAGAAGGCGGTCGACGCGGCCTGGAGTGCGCCCGATGTCGGCCGGGTCTGGGTGCATACCTGCAACCTCGACCACCCTCGCGCGCTCGGGCTTTACCAGAAGGTCGGCTTCGTGCCCTTCAGGCAGTTCGAGGAGCCGATGCGCGACCCCCGCCTGGTCGGACTGCCCTGGCCGCCGGTGAAGGTGGCCTGACGCCGCCTACTTTCTGACGACGCCGCAGGCGACCCTGGCACCGCCGCCGCCGAGGGGGGCCGGCTGGTCGGCATAGTTGTCGCCGCCAGCATGCACCATCACCGTCCGACCGCGCAGATCGCCGGACTTCAGGTGCCGCGCCAGCACAGGCACGGTTGCGGTACCGTCGGCAGCCACGACCAGCACGGGCAGATCACCGCGATGGCCGTCCGTCACATGCGGCCCATGATGCGCCTTGGTACCCTTCGGGTCGTAGTGGCCGCCGGCGGCCATGCCGGCCGCGGCCTTCCCGTCCGGTCCCGGACCGGGACCGCAGTCAGGCTTCTCGTGCACGTGAAAGCCATGCTCACCGGGCGTGAGGCTGCGAAGCCGGGGTTCCAGCATCAGGCCCTGGCGGGTGTCGCGGAAGGCAATCGTGCCGATCTCCGCGCCGGGGCCGGAGGCGTCGATGGTCCGCATCGACACGGAGCCGGAAGCAGCCAGCGCCGCCATCGGCGTCGCCGCGAGGACGAGAGCAACGAGACTGAGCCGAGCGGTCATGATCACACCTCCCGTGGAAGATGGGACAATAACACCCCTTACCGCTAGCCGGCTGCCTCCAACGTCTCCGAAACCTTCAGCCAGCGCGCCTCGGCCGCCTCGATCTTTCGGCTGAGCTCGGCCCGAAGCCGCGCCAGCTCCGCCGCACGGCCGGCACCGGCCTTGAAGGCGCTGCCGTCGGCCAGCTCGGCCTCGATCTTCTTCCGCTCCTTGTCGAGACGGGCGATCTCGGTCTCGGCGTCCCGGGCTTCCTTCCGGAGCGCCAGCTTGGCGTCGCGGTCGAGGCGCTCGACCGGCGCCTTCGCCGGCTTCGGCTTGGCCTCGCCGCCCTTGTTCGCCCGCTGCTGGCGTCGCTCCTGCTGGCGCTGGGCCAGAACGTGGTTGCGGTAGTCGTCGACGTCGCCCTCGAAGGTGCGGACGGTGCCGTCCTCGACCAGCCAGAGCCGGTCGGCGACCAGCCGCACCAGGTGCGGGTCATGGCTGACCAGAACGACGGCGCCCGGGAAGTCGCCGATCGCCTCGATCAGCGAGGTTCGTGCGTCCATGTCCAGATGGTTGGTCGGTTCGTCGAGGATGAGCAGCTGCGGCGCATCCAGGCTGATCAGGCAGAAGACCAGCCGCGCCTTCTCGCCGCCCGACAGCTTGGAGGCGATGGTCTTGACCTGGTCCTCGCCGAAGCCGAAGCGACCGAGCCGGGCCCGCCACTGGGTCTCGGACTCCTTGGGTCGGCGCTCGGCGATATGCTCGAGCGGCGTGCGGTTGGCATCCAGCGTCTCCAGCTGGTGCTGGGCGAAGAAGCCCACGGTCAACCTGGGCGCCCGGTAGACCTCGCCATCCATCGCCTGGATCTGGTTCGAGAACAGCTTCGCGAGCGTCGACTTGCCGTTGCCGTTGGCGCCGAGCAGCGCGATGCGGTCGTCGGGATCGAGCGCGAGATCTAGGTTCCTCAAGACCGGCTTACCGCCATAGCCCACCGTGACCCGGTCGAGGCGGAGCAGCGGCGGCGCCATCTGCGGCGGCTCTGGGAACGTGAAGTTGGGCGCCCGCGCGTCGACGGCGACCTCGATCTTCGCCAGCTTGGCGATGGCCTTGATGCGCGACTGCGCCTGCGTCGCCTTCGAAGCCTTGGCGCCGAAGCGGTCGACGAAGGACTGCATGTGCTTGCGCTTGGCGTCGATCTTCTCGGCCTCGGCGGAAAGCCGGGTCCGCTCCTCCGCCAGCGCCGCGGCGAAGCGGTCGAAGCCGCCGGTGAAGAGCCGGAGCTTCAGCTGGTCCAGATGCAGGATGTGGCCGACCGACTCGTTCAGGAGCTCGCGGTCGTGGCTGACCAGGAGAAGCGTGCCGGGATACGTGGCGAGGTAGCCCTGAAGCCAGATCGTCGCCTCGAGATCCAGGTGGTTGGTCGGCTCGTCCAACAGCAGCAGATCGGGCTGGCGGAAGAGCTGGGCTGCCAGCGCGACCCGCATACGCCAGCCGCCGGAGAACTCCCGGAGCGCCCGGTTCTGCGCCTCATGGTCGAAGCCGAGGCCGGCCAGGATGCGGGCGGCCCGGGCGGGTGCCGCATGGGCGTCGATTTCGACCAGGCGAAGCTCGATCTCGCCGGACCTGACCGGGTCGGGATCGGACTCGCGCTCGGCAAGAAGTCCTGACCGCTCGGTGTCGGCCGAAAGCACATGGCCGAGCGGCGTCTCGTCGCCGTCCGGCGCTTCCTGGGAGACCGACCCAAGGCTCGCCCGGTTGGGCATGCGGATCGTCCCGTCGTCGGCCTGCAGCTCGCCGAGGATGATCTTGAGGAGCGTCGATTTGCCGGTGCCGTTGCGGCCGACGACGCCCACCCGGTGCCCGGCCGGAATGGCCGCCGAG
>CAMDFP010000038.1 GCA_945897335.1 Asaia bogorensis
GTGTGGTCGGTCGATGGCGCCCCGGGGGACGGCGCGGTCACCCTCAAGGCCGCCCTCGAACGGTCCTTGCGGCGGGCCGGATACCGCGTCCTCGCCACCCTCGCCGAGGATTCCCTGGTGGTTTCCGCCGCCATCACCGTGAGACCGGCGGGACCCGGCAAGGAACGGGTCGCCGTCGCCTGGACGGTGCTCGACCAGGACGGGACCGAGCTCGGCCAGATCGACCAGGAAAACGTCATCACCGCCGGCCTTCTGAACGGGCCGTGGGGCGAGATCGCCCGCCAGGTCGCGGGCGCCGCTCTGGAAGGGATCGCCGAGGTCGTCGATCAGCCGAGGAAGAAGGCCGGGGGCTGAGTTTAGGTGCGCGAGACCGTCTTGTCGGCGCTCGTGCTCGCGCTGGCGCTCACCGGCGATGCGCTTCTCTACGTTGTGCTGCCGGTGCATGCGGCCGATTTCGGCGTGGACATCGCGCTGGTCGGCGTCCTCCTCTCGGCCAACCGCATCATCCGGATCTTCGGCTATGGCGCGGTGGTGGCGGTCGGCGAGCGTCTCGGGCCACGACGGCTCAGCCTCTTCGCCGCCGCCGCCGCGGCGCCGACCACGCTGGCCTACGGCTTCGGTCGGGCTTCGCCCAGCTTCTGGCCGCCCGGATCGGCTGGGGTCTCGCCTTCGCTGCGCTCAACCTGACGTCCCTCGTCTACGCCGCCTCGGTCAAGGCAGGGACCGGACGCAGCGTCGGCTTCGCCGGCGCGATCCGCCAGGCCGGGCCCACTCTGGCGCTGGCCGGCGGTGCCGCCCTGGTACCCTGGATGGGGCCCCAAGGGATCTTCGTCGCCCTCGGGCTGCTGACGCTTCTCGGCCTGCCGCTCGTCCTCGCGCTTCCGCGCGTCGAGCAACGGGGCGCCAGCCAGACCCACTCGATCTTTCCCCGGCCCGGCCGGCTGGACATCATGTATTTCGTCGTCACCCTGTCGGTTGACGGCATCTTCACGATCACCCTGTCGCTTCTGCTCAACGACCTGGTCTCGGTCGAGTCGGCCGTGCTCTCTGCCGGCCTAGTGCTCGCGCTCAAAGGCCTGGTCCAGGTGATGCTATCGCCGGTCGGCGGCCTCCTCGCCGATCGCTTCGGCGCCCGGCGCCTGATGGGCCTGATGCAGATCATTCTCGTCGGCGGCCTCGTCCTGATCGCGCTCGCGGCCGAGCGCTGGCCGCTCCTCCTCGTCTGCGGGATGGTCACAGTCGCGGTGTCACGCGCCGTGCTCCAGGTCCTGATCCTTGCGGTCGCAGCCCGCCGGCAGCCGGAGGACGCGATGCGCAGTTTTTCCGTCCTCGCCACCTGGGGCGACATCGGATCCGCGATCGGCCCTCTCGTCGCCGGCTTCCTGTTCGCGAGCGTGAGCGCCCAGGGGCTCTACCTCGGCATGGCCGCCGCCATCGCCACGGCCGCATTCGTCGACTTCGCCCATCGTCAGAGGCATTGACGCAGCAACGATCGTTCACGAAACTGCGACGGCTTTCCTTCCCCGTCCCTTAGGTTGTACCAGAATGCCTGGTTCTCTAGGTATATTTGAATGACTTCCAACCGGATGCCGCTTTCGCCGGTGCTCGACCAGATCCTGAACGGGGGGACTGGCGTCGCCATCAACTTGCCGGCGATCCGGAAGAAGGTCGTCGATGAGGAGCGGATGTTCCTGACGGAAGGCCTGAACAACGCCTTCATCTTCAAGTTTCCGCGTTTCGGCGAGGCCAAGGACGAAGGCCCCGACATCGACAAGATGCAGGCCGAACAGGCCAAGAAGAACCGTCCGATCGAAACCGGCCTGTTCGTCCCGTACGACGTGAAGGACCCCTTGCGCGGCGGCTACGCGATCTACCTCCGGCAGGCAAACTACGCGACCCTGCTGCGCGATCTCATGGGCGTCGACCTCGAGAACTCCTCGCAGTTCGCAAATGACATCGACGTCCTCAACCTGATCGACGAACTGCCGTCGCTCGATCCGTTCCTGCTGAAGGAATCGTTCAGCCTCGCCGGCATCAAGGTGAGCCCGCGGTACTTCGAGATCTCGCCGAAGGAAGAGCGCGAGATCCGCGACCTGATCCAGGACAAGATCCTGCCCATCGTCGGCACGGCTCTCGGCGTCCGTTCGCGCCTCGACCTCATCAACAAGTCCAAGGGCTTTCTCGAGGCGATCTGGGACCCCACGCTGCCCGAGGCCTCGCTCTTCGTCTCTGCCTTCGGCATCGCCACCGGCGACGCCTCGAGCGTCTTCGGCGCCTGGAAGGGCGTCACCTACTACCAGTACGCCTTCCAGCGCTATCGCGAGCGCCTGGCGCTGGTCTTCTCGTGGATGGGCTCGGAGCTCTCGGTTCCCGTCGACATCCAGCAGAACCGTGCCTATGCCGAGCAGCAGCGCATGTACAAGCACTCGGTGATCACGCGCATGAAGGACATGGTGCGCGAGCTCGGCCAGATCTTCCGCGAATACGAGACCTGCTATTCCGAGTTCCTGGACCGGGCCAACCCGAAGCCCTTCCGCGAGTTCCTGCTGAGCGCCAACAAGATTTACTGGCTTCTGGGCTACTGCACGACGGCCATCGCGCACATCTGCACGTGCTTTCGCTCGATGGTTCTGGCGCGCCAGAGCCGGCGGCTATCCTTCGACAACACCAACGTGCTGCTGTCCAGGCTCGACCTCGCGGTCAACCGTCACCGCAACCGGGATTCGACCCTCGCCTGATCGGCCGCGTCACCGGCGTCAGCCGAGGCGGCCGTGGCACTGCTTGTATTTCTTGCCCGAGCCGCAGGGACAAACCGCGTTGCGCGCGACCTTGCCCCAGGTCGTGGGGTCGTTCGGATCGATGGGCCGCTCGTCGTCCTCGCCCGCGACCATCGCGCCGTCCGGCCCGACCAGGACGCTGCGGTGCCGGTTCGTGCGGCTCGGCAGCACGATCGGCTCCGGCTCCTCCGAGCGGAACACGATGCGGGAGAGAGTCTGGATCACCGTCTCGCGAAGCCGCGCCAGCATCTCCTCGAACAGCACGAAGGCTTCGGACTTGTACTCGTTCAACGGGTCGCGCTGGGCATAGGCCCGGAGCGAGATACCCTGGCGAAGGTGGTCGAGCGTGAAGAGGTGGTCCTTCCAGGAATAGTCGAGGACCTGCAGGAGAATGCTGCGCTCGACCGAACGCATCACCTCCGGCCCGTAGTTTGCCGCCTTCTCCGCCATCTTGCGCAGGACCGCGTCCTCGATGCGGGCGCGGATCTCCTCGTCGGCAATGCCTTCCTCGGACGTCCACTCGGCGATCGGGAGCTCGACATTGAAGATCTTGAGCACCTCGGCGGTGAGGCCGGGCGCATCCCACTGCTCGGCATAGGCCTCCGGCGGAATGTACTTGGCGACCATCTCGGCGATAAGCTGCTCGCGCATCGTCTCGATGGTCTCGGTCACAACCGGGGCGAACATGACCTCGCGCCGCTGTTCGTAGATCACCTTGCGCTGGTCGTTCATCACGTCGTCGTAGCGCAGCAGCTGCTTTCGGATCTCGAAGTTCCGGGCCTCGACCTTCTGCTGCGCCTTCTCGAGCGCCTTGTTGATCCAGGCGTGGACGATCGCCTCGCCCTCCTTGAGGCCGAGCTTCTGCAGCATGCCGTCGATGCGGTCGGAGCCGAAGATCCGCATCAGGTCGTCTTCGAGGGAGAGGAAGAACTTGGACGCGCCTGGATCGCCCTGGCGACCGGAGCGGCCACGGAGCTGGTTGTCGATGCGGCGGCTCTCGTGCCGCTCGGTGCCGACCACGTAGAGGCCGCCGGCTTCGATGGCGATCTGCTTCAGGCGGGCGACCTCGGCGCGGATCGCCTGCTCCTTGGTCGCGCGTTCGGCCTCGTCCTCGATGCCTTCGAGTTCCTGGCGGACGCGCATGTCGGCGTTGCCGCCGAGCTGGATGTCAGTGCCGCGGCCGGCCATGTTGGTGGCGATGGTGATCGCGCCGGGACGCCCCGCCTGGGCGATGATGTAGGCTTCCTGCTCGTGGTAGCGGGCGTTCAGCACGGCATGCGGGATCTTCCGCTTCTTCAGCAGCTCCGAGAGCGCCTCCGACTTCTCGATCGACACCGTGCCGACCAGCATCGGCTGCTGGCGCTTCTGGCACTCCTCGATCAGGACCAGGATGGCGTCGTACTTCTCGCGCGCCGTCCGGTAGACCTCGTCGTCGGCGTCCTTGCGGATCATCGTCCGGTTGGTCGGAATCTCGACCACTTCCAGCTTGTAGATCTCGGCGAACTCGCCGGCTTCGGTCATCGCCGTTCCCGTCATGCCCGCGAGCTTCGGGTACATGCGGAAGAAGTTCTGATAGGTGACCGAGGCCAGCGTCTGGTTCTCGGCCTGGATCTCGACCCGCTCCTTGGCTTCGATCGCCTGGTGCAGGCCTTCCGAGAGGCGCCGGCCCTCCATCATGCGGCCGGTGAACTCGTCGACCAGGACGACCTTGCCGTCCTTGATCAGGTAGTCCTTGTCGCGGTGGAACAGGGTGTTGGCGCGAAGCGCCTGCTGCAGATGGTGGACGACGTGGACGTTGTGGACGTCGTAGAGGTCGCCTTCGGTGATGATGCCGGCTTCCTTGAGGAAGCCCACCATCTTCTCGACGCCGGCTTCGGTCAGATTGACCGTGCGTTGCTTCTCGTCGAGGTCGTAGTCGGTCTTGACCAGCTTCGGCATCAAGGCGTCGACCGAGCGATACAGATCGCTCGAATCCTCGGCCCGGCCGGAGATGATCAGCGGCGTCCTCGCCTCGTCGACCAGGATCGAGTCGACCTCGTCGACGATCGCGAAGAAGAAGTCCCGCTGCACCAGTTCCTCGGCGCGGAACTTCATGTTGTCGCGAAGGTAGTCGAAGCCGATCTCTGAATTGGTGGCGTAGGTGATGTCGCAGCGATATGCCGCCTGGCGCTCGGCGTCGTCGAGGCCGTGATAGATGATGCCGACGGTCATGCCGAGGAAGGTGTAGATCTGCCCCATCCACTCGGCGTCGCGCTTGGCCAGGTAGTCGTTGACCGTGACGACGTGCACGCCCTTGCCGGCAAGCGCGTTGAGGTAGACCGGAAGGGTCGAGACCAGCGTCTTGCCTTCGCCGGTCTTCATCTCGCTGATCTTGCCCTGGTGGAGCACCATGCCGCCCATCATCTGGACGTCGAAATGGCGCTGCCCGAGGGTGCGTTTGCCCGCCTCGCGGACGGTGGCGAAGGCCTCGACCAGCAGATCGTCCAGAGTCTCGCCCTCGGCAAGGCGCTTGCGGAACCACTCGGTCCGAGCCTTCAGCTCCTCGTCCGACAACTTCTCCAGTTCGCGCTCGAGGGCATTGATGGCCTCGACCACCGGCCGCATACGCTTGACGATCCGGTCGTTGACGGTGCCGAACAACCGGCGGGCGATGACGCCGAACATCAGGAAACCTCGGGGGACGCGTGGGAGGAGGACCCACGATCCGAAGAACGGGGCGGGTGACAGATAAGTGGTGTACCCAGGACTGTCAACGAGGGGGGACCAAGGAAGGGAGTTGCGCGATCCAGCGATCGACTGTATTTTAGGTTAATAAAAGCTTCGTAGATAAACGGCCATTCCCGCAAAAAGCAGGGTCACGGCTGGCTACGACGAGCGGAAGCGCATCCGACCTCAGAAGGAGGGGACCATGCTGCTACCGGTGACCGCACCGACCGAGCCCGGCGGATCAGCCGGGATTTCCTCACGCCATCTCGCCGAACTGATCGTCGCCGCGGTACCTCCGGGCATGACCGGCCTCCCCGAGCGCCGTCTACATGAAAAGCGCGAGGAGGACGGCCCCGGACCCGCCGTCGACATCGCACCGACCATGGTCGGCGGCTCGTCCGAGCCGTCCCAGGCCCTGTCCATGCGCATGGCCCGCTGGGAGCCCGTGGCCCGCGCCCTCGGCCATGCCTCGCAGGCGATCGCCGGGTTCCTGAAGAGCGTCGGTGTGCCGCAGGCGCAGGCCGAGGATATGGCCCGCCGGGCGGCGGAGGCGGCGCGCGAGCGGCTGGCGATCGAGCAGCAGGCGACCCAGGCCCATTTCGAGGCCAGCCGGCTCTCCCTCAAGCTCGAGGACGTGCATGTCGGTTTCCGGCGCGGCTCCGGAAAGGGCGAGGTCACAGTCGGGAAAGCGGAGATCGGCGTCGATGTCGAAATCCCTGGCGCTCGGCATGAAGACAAAGGAGTGACCGTCGGCCAGGCCGAGGCCCAGATCGGCCAGCGTAAAGTCGCATTCACCTACAAGGGACCCGGCGCCACACCCGCCTATGCCGATCGCGGTGCCGCCGGCGTCACCGTCACTGTTGCGGCCCCGATTTCGGCGCCGCCGCTCCCGGGCATCAGCGGAAACGGACCGGTCGACGTCGCGATTTAGTGATGTTGCCGCAGGCGGTGGTTGCCCTTGCCCGGGCGGCGGCGGGGAAGGCATGATGCCGCCCGAGCGCGCCGGACGATCCAGCCCGCGCCGGACCCAAGGATCCGCCATGAACCGCTTTTTCCTGAGCCTCGCGCTCGCGATGCTCGCCGCCACCTCCGCCGCCGTCGCCCAAGCTCCCGCCGATCCCGTGATCGCCCGCATCGACGGCCAGCCGATCCTCCGCTCGGAGATGCAGGCGACGATGCAGAGCCTACCGGCCCAGGCCCGGGGCATGCCGATCGAGACGCTCTATCCGATGCTGCTGGAGCGCGTCATCGACCTTCGCCTGATCGGCACCGCGGCCCGCGGTGCCAAGCTCGAGGACGATCCGGCGGTCAAGAAAAAGGTCGCCGACGCGGCCGACCGAGTGCTGCAGGAAGCGTTCCTCACCCGTGCGGTCGAGAGCAAGGTGACCGAGGCGGCGCTGCGCGAGAAGTACAAGGCCTATGCCGCCCAGATGCCCGGGCAGGACGAGGTGAACGCCCGCCACATCCTGGTCAAGACCGAGGCCGAGGCCAAGGCGGTGATCGTCGAGCTGCAGAAAGGCGCCGACTTCGCCGACCTCGCCAAGAAGCGCTCGATCGACCCGGGCGCCACCACCGGCGGCGACCTCGGCTACTTCACCCGCGAACAGATGGTGCCGGAGTTCTCCGAGGCCGCCTTCAATTTGAAGAAGGGCGAAGTCACGCAGGCCCCGGTCAAATCGTCGTTCGGCTATCACGTCATCCGCGTCGAGGACAAGCGCACCTCTGGGCCGCCCTCCTTCGAAGAGGTCAAGGACGAGCTCTCCGAGGGCCTCTCGCGCGAAGTGATCCAGGACCTGCTCCGCGATCTCCGCGCCGCCGTCAAGGTCGAGCGCTTCAACCTGGACGGCACGCCGAAGGCGCCGTGATCGTCTAACCGTTCCCCTCAGACCGCGTTCGAGCCCATGTCCCATCCCGTCTCCCCGCTCGCGCCGGCGACGCAGCCGGCCCTGCCGGCGATCGCCGGCGTCCGTCTCGCCACCGGCGCCGCCGGCATCCGCTACAAGGACCGCACAGACGTCCTTCTGGTCGAGCTCGCCGCCGGAACCGCCGCCGCCGGCGTCTTCACCAAGTCGCTGACCCGCTCGGCCCCCGTCGACTGGTGCCGCCAGGCGCTGGCCGGCGGCAAGGCCCGCGCACTGGTTGTGAATGCCGGCAACGCCAACGCCTTCACCGGCAAGGCAGGCGAGGCCAGCGTCGAGCGGACAGTTAAGGCGACGGCGCAGCTGCTGGGCTGCACCGCGTCCGAGGTTTATGTCGCCTCGACCGGCGTCATCGGCGAGCCGATGGCCGATGACCGCCTGACCGCGGCGCTGCCCGGCCTGAAGGGCCAGCTCGGCGACGACTGGGCCGCCGCGGCACGCGCGATCATGACCACCGACACCTATCCGAAGGCGGTGACGCGGACGGCGAAGATCGACGGCACCGAGGTCAGGCTGCAGGGCATCATCAAGGGCTCCGGCATGATCCAGCCGGACATGGCGACGATGCTGGGCTTCATCTTCACCGACGCCGCCATCGCCCAGCCGGCTCTGCAGACGCTTCTGGCCCGCTACACGCCCCGCACCTTCAATTCGATCACCGTCGATTCCGACACCTCTACCTCCGACACCGTGCTGCTGTTCGCCACGGGCAAGGCCCGGCATGCGCCGGTCGCCGACGCCGGCGACAAGCGGCTCGCCAGCTTCCGCCGCGCCCTCGAAGCGGTCATGCGCGATCTCGCCCTCCTCGTCGTCAAGGACGGCGAAGGCGTCGAGCGGCTGGTGACGATCGAGGTCACCGGTGCCGCCTCCGAGCGCTCGGCCCGCAGGATCGGACTCGCCGTCGGCAACTCGCCGCTGGTGAAGACCGCGATCGCCGCCGGCGACGCCAACTGGGGCCGCATCGTCATGGCCGTGGGCAAGTCGGGCGAGAAGGCCGACCGCGACAAGCTCGCCATCTCGATCGGCGGCGTCGCCGTCGCCCGTGCCGGCGCCCGGGTCGAGGGCTATGACGAGGCACCGATCGCCCGCCACATGGCCGGGCGCGACATCCGCGTCATCATCGACGTCGGCATCGGCCGCGGCAAGGCGACCGTATGGACCGGCGACCTGACCCATCGCTACATCGACATCAATGGCAGCTACCGGAGCTGAGCCGCCGCTCGTCTCCGAGCGGCTGGTCCTCCGCCGTCCCGTAGCCGCCGACGCGCCGGCGATCGCGTCGTTCATTCTCGGTAGCGATATTCCCGGCTTCATGCCGCTGCTGCCTGATCCGTTCTCCCTCAGCGACGCGGAGCGATGGATCGCCGAGAGCGCCCGGCCGTTCGAAGAGAGTCGCAGCCTGGATCTGGTCGTCTGTCGGCAGGACGACGGACGCCTCATAGGCGCGATCCGTCTGGCTCTTCGCCCCGACGGGTATGGCGAGATCGCCTACTGGATCGGCGGGCCGCATCGCCGCCAGGGCTATGCCGCAGAAGCAGTCCAGCGCCTCTCCTCGCATGCGTTCAGCCGCCTCGGCGTCGCCCGCGTCGCGGCGACGGTGCTGCCGGGCAACACAGCGTCCCGGGGCGTGCTTGCGCGCCTCGGCTTCGTCAGGATCGGGGAAGAGACACGGCATTATCCCGCCCGCGGCGAGACGAAGGCCCTCGATCTCTACGCCCTCGACGCGCCGGAATGCGGCCGCGACCCGGTGCTGCCGCCGCTTCCCGTCGTGCTGGTCTCGGCGGTGGCGCTGGTCGACGCCGACGGCCGCGTCCTCATTGCCCGCCGCCCGCCCGGCAAGTCGATGGCGGGCCTCTGGGAGTTCCCCGGCGGCAAGGTCAATGCCGGCGAGACGCCCGAGGCGGCGCTGGTGCGCGAGCTCCGGGAAGAGCTCGGCATCGACACCGCCGGCAGCTGCCTCGCCCCCTTCACCTTCGCCTCGCACCGCTACGAGCGCTTCCACCTGCTGATGCCGCTCTATCTCTGCCGCCGCTGGCAGGGGACGCCGACGCCGAAGGAAGGACAGGAGCTGGCCTGGATCCGCCCGCAGCGACTTGGCGACTACCCGATGCCGCCGGCGGACGTGCCGCTGGTCGCCATGCTGCGCGATTTCCTTTAAGCCATCGGACGTGGCGACCCGCTGGTCCGAGACCCCTGAATCCCACCGCAGCCTCAACCGCGGGGTCAAGGACGGCATGGGCCAGGCCGTCCTCAACGGCGTCGTCGACAACTACATGGCGGCCTATGCCGTCCTCCTCGGGCTCACCGCCTCGCAGGTGGCGATCGCCTCGGCCTTCCCGGGCTGGATCGGGTCCTTCATCCAGGTCGCCGGCGCCTGGCTCGCGCGCCGCGGGTTTCGCCGGAAGACGCTGATCGTCGCCGGCTGCGCCGTCCAGATCGGGGCCTTGCCGGCGGTGCTGATCCTGCCCTGGTATTTCCCGGGCCAAGCCTATCTTGCGCTGATTGCCTGCGCCGCCGTCTATCACGCCGGCAACCACCTGATGCAGCCGAGCTGGATCAGCCTGATCGGCGATCATCTGCCGGAGAACCGCCGCGGGCGCTATTTCGGCCGGCGCACGGGGCTCGCCAGCATCGTCGGTTTCCTTGCCATGACCGTCGCCGGCGGCATCCTCCATTGGTTCGAGGCGCAGGACATGGCCCGGCTGGGCTTTGCCGCGATCTTTGCTATCGGCGGGCTTGGCCGTCTCTACTCGCTCTGGCAGCTCTCGCACGTGACCGATCCAGGCCACACCTTCGACGGAGAGCGGCTGGGGGCGGATTCAGGCGGAATCCGGCGGCTCTGGCAGTCCAACTTCTTCCGCTATTCGCTGTCGATCGGCCTGATGCTGGCGGCGGTCTCCTTCGCGGGGCCGTTCTTCACCGTCTACATGCTGCGCGACCTGCATTTCACCTATCTCGAGTTCATGGGCAACATGGCGGCCGCCGCCGCGACCCAGGCGGCGCTGCTGCCGGTCTGGGGGCGGGTCCGCGACTCCCGTGGCAATCGCCTGGTGATCATCGTCTCGGGCGCCCTGATCCCGCTGGTGCCTGTGGTCTGGGTCTTCACCACTAACTACTGGGCCCTGTTCCTGGCGCAGATGATCACCGGCGCCGCTTGGTCGGGCTATTCGCTGGCCGCCACCACCTTCCTTTACGACACGGTGCCGCCGGCGAGGCGGGCGCTGGCGACCGCCGTCCACACGGTGCTGGCGATGAGCTCCTGGTTCTTAGGCGGCCTACTCGCCGCCGGAGTTGCCGCCTACATGCCGACCGAGATCACGCTCTTCGGCGAGACCTGGTCCTGGGGCAGCCAGCTGATCCCGATGTTCGCGCTTTCCGCCCTGCTGCGAGGGCTGGTCGCGATCTTCACGCTGCCCCGGCTGAAAGAGACGACCTGATCTTCTTGTGACAGCCGTCGCGAGCGGACCGCCGCAGGAGTAATGTTGAACGGCCGTATAACCAGAACGGACCACTCTCGGAAGACCGCTGACGATGTCGATCGCCGCTTCCATCGCCGCCTCGCGCTTCGGCCTCGGTGCCCGGCCGGGGGATCTCGCGCGGATCAAGGGGGACCCGAAAGGCTGGCTTCTCTCCCAGCTCGCCGCCGAGACCGAGCCAACGGCGGGCGTCGGCCGCTCCCCTGATCGCCTGAAGCTCTTCTTCGACGCCCGCGCTGCCCGCGGCGACGAGGGGGTGATCCAGCTCTATCGCCAGGAATTCCGCCAGGGCTTCGTAGCCGATGCCGGTGCCCGCACCCGGCGCGCCGCGACCACCGATGCCCCCTTCCGCGAACGCCTGGTCCATTTCTGGAGCAACCACTTCACCGTCTCCGCCATCCGCCCGGTGGTCGCCGGCATCGCCATCCCCTTCGAGGACGAGGCGATCCGCCCTCATGTCACCGGCCGCTTCCTCGACCTGCTGCTGGCCGTCGCCCGCCATCCGGCGATGCAGCTCTACCTCGACCAGGCGGAGTCGATCGGCCCGATGAGCCGCGCCGGCCAGCGCCGCGGGCGCGGCCTCAACGAGAACCTGGCGCGCGAGATCCTGGAGCTGCACACGCTCGGCGTCGACGGCGGCTACGGCCAGGCGGACGTGCGCGCGCTGGCCGAGATGCTGACCGGCTGGACCATGGGCAATCTGCGGAACGGCGTCATCGGCGAGTTTCTCTATGTCGAGGCCATCCACCAGCCCGGCGCGAAGACTCTCCTCGGCCGCAGCTACGCGCCGAACGGCGAGCACGAGGCGAAGGACGCGCTGGCACATCTTGCCCGCCATCCCTCGACCGCGCGCCACATCGCGACCAAGCTCGCCCGACATTTCATCGCCGACCAGCCGCCGCTCGAGTCGATCGAGCGGATCGCCCGGACGTTCCGCGACAGCGACGGCGACCTGGCCCTGGTCACGCGTGCCGTGATCGACGAGGAAGCGGCCTGGCGGGTGCCACTGGCCAAGGTCCGGAGTCCCGGGGAGTTCCTGGTCGCAGCCCTTCGCGCCACCGGTGCGAAGCCCGATGCCGGACCGATCATCAAGGCCCAGTCGGCGCTGGGACAGGCGCCGCTGACCGCGCCCTCCCCGGCAGGCTGGCCGGACGATGCCGCCTCCTGGGCAACGCCCGAGGCGATGATGCGCCGGGTCGAGTTCGCCCTCGCCTTCGCCGAGAAGGCCAGGGTGAAGATGGAGCCGGGTGATCTCGCCGAATCCGTGCTCGGCGATGCGCTGTCGGACGAGACGGGCACCGCCATCCGCCGCGCCGGGAGCCGAACCGAAGCGCTGGCGCTGCTTCTGGCCTCGCCCGAGTTCCAGCGGAGATGAGCATGCTCCCGACCCGCCGCCGCCTCCTCCTCGGTCTCGGTGCGCTGGCGCTGCCGCTGCCGAACCTGGCGCTCGCCGCCGCCGCGACCGATCGCCGCTTCGTCTTCGTCGTGCTGCGCGGCGGCCTCGACGGCATCGGCGCCGTCGTCCCCTACGCCGATCCTGACTATCGCGCGCTTCGCGGCGACATCGCGCTCGCCGAGCCGGGAAAGGAAGGCGGCGTCATCGATCTCGACGGCCGCTTCGGCCTGCATCCGGCGCTGGCGCCGCTGCAGGCGCTGTGGCGCGAGAAGCAGCTCGCCCTCGTCCATGCGGTGGCGACGCCCTATCGCCAGCGCTCGCATTTCGACGGCCAGGATCTGCTGGAGAACGGCACCGCCGATCCGCGTGCCAAGGGCGGCGGCTGGCTCAACCGGACGATCCAGCTACTCGGCCGGCCGAAGGAAACCGATCGCCGGCTCGGCCTCGCCATCGGACAGACCGTGCCGCTGACGCTGAGAGGCGACGTACCCGTGGCGTCCTGGGCGCCGGCGACGCTGCCGGATGCGTCCTCTGACTTCCTCGCCAAGGTCGCCGCCCTCTACCGCGACGACCGTGTGCTGGGACCGGCCTTCGCGCAAGGCATCGGCGCGCATGCGATGTCGGCCCAGGCGATCGGCGAGAGAACGATGGGCGGCACGCCCGCCCGCGGCCCCGGCGCCTTCAAAGCCGCCGCCGAGGCCGCCGGCAAGCTGCTCGCCTCGCCGGTCGGCCCTCGCATCGCCGTGCTCGAGCTGAACGGCTTCGACACCCATGCCCAGCAGCGCGGCCGCATCGTGCAGCCGCTCACCGCCTTCGCCGACGGCATGGCCGCACTCAAGGAAGCAATGGGTCCGATCTGGACCGACACCGTCGTGCTCGCTGCCAGCGAGTTCGGCCGCACCGCCGGCGTCAATGGCACGCTCGGCACCGATCACGGCACTGCCGGCGTCGCCTTCATTCTCGGTGGGCGCGTCAACGGCGGTCGCGTCCTCGGGTCCTGGCCGGGCCTCGCATCGAGCCAGCTCTACGAGAGCCGCGACCTCGCCCCCACCACCGACCTCCGCGCCGTCGCCAAGGCGCTGCTCAAGGACCATCTGGGCCTGCCCGCCGACGCACTGGGCCGGGTCGTGTTCCCGGAGAGCCGGACGGTGCGGCCGATGGAAGGGCTGATCGCCTAGGGCCGCGGCTTCTCCCCCGCCTTCTTCTCCTCAGTCCCCAGCGCATCCGCGAGCCGTTGCGCCGCGCTGCCCGGCCTCAGTGCCTTCGGCTGGTCGGCCGACGGCGCCCAGCCGATCATGTGGATCACCTGGAACGTCGCGCGGACGCAGCCGTCGGGCTCGGCGAAGCGCTGCTGATAAAGGGCGGCGGCGGCGGCCAGCGTGTCGCGGCGGGTCGGCGAGCGCCGGCGCTCGATCTGCGCATTCGCTTCCCCCATCGCCTTTAGCTCGCGCATCAGGGCCAGCGCGTTCGGATAGGTTACGGTGAGGCGGTCGGCATCGGCGACCGGAAGCGCGAAGCCGGCGCGCTGCAGCAGGCCGGCCGCGTCACGGAGATCGGCAAAAGGCGAGACCCGCGGACCGGCGCCGCCCTCGACGATGCTCTCGGCTTCGAGCCAGGCTTGGCGCAGCTCGACCAGCGTCTCGCCGCCGAAGAGCGCGGCGAGGAAGAGACCGTCCGGCTTCAACGCACGGCGGATCTGAATCAGCGCCCCCGGCAGATCGTTGACCCAGTGCAGGCTGAGGCAGGAGAAGACCGCATCCAGGCTACCTTCGGCGAAGGGCAGCAGCTCCTCGTCGCAGGCGACCGCCGAGCCGCCGGCCAGCGCTGCCATCTCGGGCGCGAGATCGGCCTGGATCAGCCGCTCGATGCCGCCACGTCCGGCAAGCCCCTGCCCGAACTCGCCGCGATGGCAGCCGAGGTCGAGCGCCAGCGGGAAGGTCCGGCGGATGTCTTCGAGGCGGTCGGCGAGGCGATCGGCGACCTCGCGGACGAGGAAGTCGGCGCCCGCGAAGCCGGCCGCGGCGCGGGCGCGGTTGAGGCGCACCCTCCGGCGGTCGAAGACGCGCGCACCTTCCGGGACGGTTCCGGTCATGCGCCCTTATGGCATGGCCTGCGCCGGCGTTGACAGCCTCCCGCGCCCGCCGCCACCATTGCCGTCCATGACGGCGACGGCGGCGATCCTCGGTTTCGGGCGGCGGCTGGGGCGGGCGGCGCTGGATGCGCTGCTGCCGCCGCTCTGCCTTTCCTGCCAGACCATCGTCGATCAGCCGGGAGCCGTATGCCCTGCCCGCTGGTCGAAGCTGTCGTTCATGGGTGCGCCGATGTGCCGGAGCTGCGGGCTCCCCTTTCCGCACGACGTCGGCACGGATGCCGAATGCGCCGCCTGCATCGCCGAGCCGCCGCCCTGGGACCGGGCGCGCGCGGTCTTCGCCTATGACGAGGCCAGCCGCAGCCTGATCCTGGGCTTCAAGCATTCCGACCGCCTGCATGCCGCGCCCGCCTTCGGACGCTGGCTGGCACGTGCCGGGGCCGAGCTCGCCGCCGACGCCGACCTCATCGCGCCGGTGCCGCTGCATTGGCTGCGCCTCGCGCTCCGCCGCTACAACCAGGCGGCGCTGCTGGCCGACGCGCTGGCCAGGGCCAGCGGGCGGGTCGCGGTGCCCGATCTCCTGAAGCGCATGCGGCGCACGCCGAGCCAGGGTCGCCTCGGCCGCAGCGAACGACAGAAGAACGTCGCCGGCGCCTTCCGCGTCCGCGACCGCCATCGCCCGCGGATCGAGGGGGCGCGCATCCTGCTGGTCGACGACGTGCTGACCACGGGCGCGACGGCCCGCGCCTGTGCCAAGGCCCTGCTCGCCGCCGGCGCCGCCGCTGTCGACGTCGTTACGCTGGCGCGTGTCGTCCGCGCAGAATAGGAGAGACCATGACCGTCCCCAGCCATCTTCTGACAGTGCCCGACGTGCTGGCGAAGCTGGAGGCGCAGAAGACCCCGCGCTCGATCAGCTCCTTCATCTCCGGCAAGGTCGAGGTCAAGCTCTACGCACCCCGCGGCACCGACCCGCAGTCGCCGCACAACCGTGACGAGGTGTATGTCGTGGTCAGCGGCCGCGGCCGCTTCGTCCATGGCGACAAGGTCGACGCTTTCGGCCCGGGCGACCTCTTGTGGGTGCCGGCCGGCGTTATACATAAGTTTATGGACTTCACGGACGACCTCGTCGTCTGGGTGGTCTTCTTCGGCGACCCCTGATCCGGACAAAGCAAAACCATGGCCAAGGTCGAAATCTACGTCAGCGCCTATTGCCCTTACTGCCATCGCGCCAAGGCGCTGCTGGATTCGAAGGGCGTCGCCTACAAGGAGTACGTCGTCGACGGCGATTCCTCGCTGCGTGACAAAATGATCGAGCGCGCCAGCGGGCGCTACACGGTGCCGCAGGTCTTCATCGACGATGTCGGCGTCGGCGGCTCCGACGACATCCACGACCTCGACCGCCGCGGCAAGCTCAACCCCCTGCTCGGAATTTAGGCAGAGAAATTTCCCCTTCGGCTCCGCACCTCCCCCAAGCTAAGGTACTCCCATAAGGGCCGCATCAGACGGCCGGCGAGGGAGAGGACAGGTCGGAAGGGTGACCAGCGTGCACCAGCAGCGCGCCGAGCCGCTGCTGTCCATCGAGAACCTGCACGTCCATTTCGTCACCTCGCGCGGCGTGGTGCGCGCGGTCGAGGGCGTCAGCTACCAGGTCAACAAGGGCGAGATCGTCGCCGTGGTCGGCGAATCCGGCTGCGGCAAATCGGTGACCGCGCTCGCGGTGATGCGGCTGCTCTCCCAGCCGGCGGGACGCGTGGTCGCCGGGCGCATCATGTTCGAGGGACGCGATCTCCTGACTCTCTCCGACGAGGAGATGCGGGCCACTCGCGGCCGCCACATCTCGATGATCTTCCAGGAGCCGATGACCTCGCTCAACCCGGTCCTCTCGATCGGGCTGCAGATCATGGAGCCGCTGACCATCCATCTCGGTATGGACGAGACGCAGGCCCGTGCCCGCGCCGCCGAGCTGATGACGCTGGTCGGCATCACCGATCCCGAGCGGCGCCTCGACCAGTATCCCCACCAGCTCTCCGGCGGCATGCGCCAGCGGGTGATGATCGCGATCGGGCTCGCCTGCAATCCCAAGCTGATCATCGCTGACGAGCCGACCACGGCGCTCGACGTCACCATCCAGGCGCAGATCCTGGAGCTGATGAAGGACCTGGTCCGCCGGCTCGGCATCTCGCTGGTCATCATCACCCATAATCTCGGCATCGTTGCCCGCTACGCCGACCGGGTGAACGTCATGTACGCGGCCAAGCTGGTCGAGCAGGGAACCGCCGACGAGGTATTCCTGACGCCGCGCCACCCCTACTCGATCGGCCTGATGCGCTCGGTCCCAAGGCTCGACCGGCCGCGCGGCGTCCGGCTCGAGACCATCGAGGGGCTACCGCCCAACCTGCTGAATCCGCCGACCGGCTGCCGCTTCGCCGATCGCTGCCCCTACCGCATCGAGATCTGCGCGACCGAGCCGGCACTCGAGCCGGTGGAGCCGGAGCATCTCTCGGCCTGCCATCGCGCCCGCGAGTTGCCGCTTGCCGCCGCGACGATCGCAGAGGCCGCGGATCAGACGGTGGCGGCGGATTTCTCCGCCCAGCCGAACCTGCTCGCGGTCGAGCACCTGGCAAAGCACTTCATCATCCAGGGCCGTGGGCTGCTGAGCGGCGATGCCAAGGTCGTGAAAGCGGTCGACGACGTCTCCTTCGCCATCGCCAAGGGCGAGACCCTGGGCCTCGTCGGTGAATCCGGCTGCGGCAAGACCACCATCGGCCGCGTCGTACTTCGCTTGGACAACCCCACCGCTGGCGAGCTCCGCTACGACGGTCACGACCTCGGCCGCGCCACCGGGCCGGAGATGAAGACGCTCCGGCGCGCCATCCAGGTGATTTTCCAGGACCCGTTCTCGTCCCTGAACCCGCGGATGACGGTCGGTCAGATCATCGGCGAGCCGATCTCGGTCTACCGCCTGGCGGCCGGCTCCAAGCAGATCAAGGAGCGGGTCTCCGACCTCCTGACCCAGGTCGGCCTGTTCCCCTACATGGCCGAGCGCTATCCGCACGAACTCTCCGGCGGCCAGCGCCAGCGCGTCGGCATCGCCCGCGCGCTCGCCCTCGAACCGTCGTTCATCGTCTGCGACGAGCCGGTCTCGGCCCTCGACGTTTCGATCCAGGGCCAGATCATCAACCTGCTCGAGGACCTGCAGCGGCGATACGGCCTCACCTTCCTGTTCATCGCCCATGATCTCGCCGTGGTGCGCCACATCTCGCACCGCGTCGCAGTCATGTACCTCGGCAAGATCATGGAGCTCGCCGATCGCGACGCGATCTACGCAGACCCGCAGCATCCCTACACGCAGGCGCTTCTCGACGCGGCCCCGGTGCCCGATCCGCTGGTCGAGAGGACGCGGGCGCCCCGCGCCTTGACCGGCGAACTGCCGTCGCCCTTGAATCCACCGACGGGCTGCGTGTTCCATACCAGGTGCCCGAAGGCGATCGACGATTGCCGGAAGGTCGTGCCGGAACTGCGCGAAACACGACCCAATCATCTCGCGGCCTGCATCAGACTCTGAGGGAGGATGTCATGAAGAGACTCGCGATCATCGGACTCGTCGCGGCGCTGACGGTGCCGGCCACAGCATCGGCCCAGGCGCCGAAGAGGGGCGGTACGCTGACCTATGCCATCAGCGCCGAGACGCCGACCTACGACTGCTCGGCGACCGACACCTATGCCGGGCTCCACTTCCTGGCGCCGTTCTACTCGACCCTGCTCAAATTCGACCTCGCCAACTATCCGAAGGTGACGGGAGATCTCGCCGAGAGCTGGACGATCTCGGACGACAAGAAGACCTACACCTTCAAGCTCCGCAGCAACGTCACCTGGCATGACGGCTCGCCGTTCAGCTCGGCCGACATCAAGGCGACCTACGATCGGCTGCGCAACCCGCCGACCGGCGTCGTCTCGACCCGGAAAGCGACCTTCTCCGACATCGCCTCGATCGACACGCCGGACGCGAACACGGTGGTCTTCAAGCTGTCGGCCGTGAACCCGGCGATGCTCGAGCACTTCGCTAGTCCATGGAACTGCGTCTACTCGGCCGCCAAGCTGAAGGACGACCCGCAGTTCCCGACCAAGGCGGTCATGGGCACGGGCGCCTTCCGCTTCACCGAGCATGTCAAGGGCAGCCACGTCGCCGGCGTCCGCAACGACAAGTATTTCCTTCCGAACCGTCCCTATCTCGACGGATTCAAGGGCGTGTTCATCCTGCAGCCCGCTGCCATGCTGAATGCGATCCAGGGCGGCCAGGTGATGGGCGAGTTCCGCTCGGTCTCTCCGGCCGAACGCGATCGCCTGGTCCAGGCGATGGGCGACAAGATCCGCATCGAGGAGTCGAGCTGGGTGCTCAACATCCTGATCGCCTTCAACACCGAGAAGAAGCCGTTCGACGACGTCCGCGTCCGGAAGGCGCTGTCGCTGGCGCTCGATCGCTGGGGCGGAAGCCAGGGACTGTCGCGCACCTCGACGCTGCGCCAGGTCGGCGGCGTACTGCGCCCGGGCTCGCCGCTGGCGACGCCTGAAGCCGATATCGTGAAGTTCCCGGGCTTCGGCAAAGACGTCGCCGCCAACCGAGCCGAGGCCAAGAAGCTGCTGGCCGAAGCGGGCGTTCCCAATCTGAAGTTCGAGCTGGTCAACCGCACCATCGCCCAGCCCTATACGCCCGCCGGCATCTTCGTCATCGACCAGTGGCGCCAGATCGGCGTCGAGGTCGAACACAAGCAGATGGAGACCTCGCCCTACCTCGCCGCCCTCAATTCCGGCAACTACAGCGTGGCGGTCGACTTCTCCAACCTGTTCATGGACGAGCCCAGCCTGGCGCTGGCCAAGTACGTCTCCTTCGACAAGGCGCCGGAGAACCGCTCACGTGCCATCGACCGCGAGCTCGATACGCTCTACGAGAAGCAGAACCGCGCGGTGAGTGACGCCGAGCGGGTCGGCTTCATCCGCCAGTTCGAGTCGCGCCTCCTGAACCAAGCCTACCAGGTGCCGCTCCTCTGGTGGCACCGCATCGTGCCGACCAACAAGGTGGTCATGGGCTGGCAGATGTCGCCGAGCCACAATCTCGGCCAGGACCTGGTCAACGTCTGGCTGAACCAGTAGCCCGGATGCCAATGGCCCCCGCCCAGTGCCCGCATGACGGCGGGGGCCGCTAGGCCCATGCTCACCTATCTCGCCAACCGTGTGCTGATGATGGTGCCGACGCTGTTCGGCGTCGCCGTCCTCGTCTTCTTCCTGCTCCGCGTCGTTCCCGGCGACATCGTCGAGGTCAAGCTCCGGGGCGACGGCGGCACCGTCTCCGCGGAGACCCTGGAGTTCGAACGCAAGCGCATGGGCCTCGACAAGCCGCTCCTGGCCCAGTTCGGCGACTGGATGGCCGGCATGGCGACGATGGATTTCGGCCGGTCGATGTGGACCGACCGGCCGGTGTCGGAGGAGATCGGCGCCCGCATCGAGCTGTCGCTGCAGGTGGCGATCATGGCCTCGATCATCGCCGTCCTGATCGCCGTCCCTCTGGGCACGCTGTCCGCGCTCTTCCACGACACGCCGATCGATTACGGGATTCGATTATTCACGATTGCGGGCCTTGCCGTGCCGTCGTTCTGGCTCGGCATGCTGGTGATCCTGTCGCTCCTCAGCTTCTTCAACTGGCTGCCGCCGATCACCTACACGCCCCTCTACGTCGATCCGATCGCCAACCTATCGCAGCTGATCTGGCCGGCGCTGGCGGTGGGATACCGCTATGCCGCGGTGGTCGCCCGCATGGTGCGCTCCTCGATCGTCGAGGTGATGAAGGAAGACTATATCCGCACCGCTCGCGCCAAGGGCGTCTACGAGCGTCTGGTCGTTTCCCGCCACGCCATGCGGAACGCCATGCTTCCGGCAATCACCGTCATCGGCCTCGAATTCGCCTTCCTGATCGGCGGCCTGGTCGTCACCGAGCAGGTGTTCAACCTGAACGGCATCGGCAAGCTGTTCGTCCAGGCCGTATCCCGGAACGACTTCACCCTGATCCAGACCATGGTGATGCTGCTCTCGGTGATCTTCATCCTGGTCAATCTGATCATCGACGTGCTCTACGCCGCGCTCGATCCCAGGATCCGCTACCGATGACCGCGACGCCTCTCATCACCTACGCGCTGCCGAAGCGGCGCCACCCGGTGATCGCCTTCACCGTCGCCCAGCCGCTGGGCGCCATCGCCTTCGTCGTCATCCTGGTGATGGTCGGCGCCGGGATCTTCGCCCCCTGGGTCGCGCCCTACAATCCGGTCGCAATCGACTTCGGCGCCATGCTGGCGCCGCCCAGCCTCGAGCATCCCTTCGGCACCGACGCCTTCGGCCGCGACATCCTGACCCGGGCCATCTACGGCGCCCGCACCGCGCTGGTCATCGGCTTCCTCTCGTCATTCGTCGGCTGCACGCTGGGGGCGGCCATCGGCGTCGCCTCGGCCTATTTCGGCGGCAAGATCGACCTGGTGGTGCAGGGCTTCATCGACGTGGTGCTGTCCTTCCCCATCATCGTGCTGGCGCTGGTCGTGGTGGCGATGCTGGGCAAGTTCATCATCGGCGGCGTCGATGCCAACCTGATCATCGCCATCGCCATCCCGATCTTCCCCAAGGTCGAGCGGGTGATCCGCGCCGCCGCGCTTTCGGTCCGCGAGATGCCCTATGTCGATGCCGCCCGGGCCGCGGGCTACAGCCACGCCCGCATCATCTTCCGCCACATGGCGCCGAACGTCGCCGCTCCCTATCTGATCATGCTCACCGCCTACATCGCCCAGGCGATCCTGCTCGAGGCCTCGCTATCCTTCCTCGGCCTCGGCGTCACCGAGCCGACCCCGGCCTGGGGGCTGATGCTGTCCGGCAACGCGTCGGACTTCTACCGCGAGGCGCCGTGGATGATCCTGTTCCCCGGCCTTGCCATCAGCTTCGCGGTCTTCGCCTTCAACCTTTTCGGCGACTCGCTTCGCGACTGGTTCGATCCGCGCTTCAAGGTCTGAGTCTCGCCGGAACGCAGCACTCGCCGTTAACCAGAAGTAAACCATCTTCCGTCACCGTCGGTGAGGTGCCGACCCTCCGCCGGCGCTCTTGGGAGAGGGTTTGCGCATTGTTTCATGAGTTGACTCAGGAGCTGGCCGGCATCCGGCACTGGGAAACCACAGAGATCACTTCCGATATGGTCGCGAGTCCCTTGATTCACGATCTCCGCCGCTATTGGGAGGAAAAGCGCGGGCAGGCGCGGCTGCCGGCGAAGCGCGCCTTCGACCCGCTCGACCAGCCGCAGGCGCTCGGGCTCCTGATGGTCCTCGAGCGGCTCGAGGACGGCGACTACCTCTACCGCCTGCACGGGCTGAAGGCCGCCGAGATGTTCGGCCGCGACCTGACCGGCCATCGCTTGCGCGAGGTGGCGGGCGATGCCGCGCCGTTCTTCGTCTCGAAATACGACCGCTGCCTGGAGCTCGGCTGCCCGCTCTATGCCCTCCACCAGCCGGTGCAGATGCGGACCGTCGCCGTCCTCGAACGCCTGCTGATGCCGTTCGCCGACGATGACGGCCAGGGCTGCTTCATCGTGGCATATACGGCGCCCCTGGCCATGACCGGAGAAGCGCCGAACCAGACGACGTCCCGCATGTCGTGAGCGATTGCGCCGACCGGCGCCTCCGCCTAATGTCCCGGCCGTTCCAGGCGGGAGACGAATGAGATGAAGGTCGGCGGCGTTCACCGGCGGACGATCTGGTCGAGCGCAGATGGCCGCGCCGTCGAGGTCATCGATCAGACGCGCCTGCCCCATGACTTCGTCACCATCCGGCTCGACAACGTCGAGGAGGCCGCGCACGCGATCCGCGCCATGCTGATCCGCGGCGCGCCTCTGATCGGGGCGACCGCCGCCTATGGCCTGGCCCTGGCTCTTCGCGACGATCCGTCCGACGCCGGCCTCGCCCGCGCGCACGCATTGCTGGCCGAGACCCGGCCGACGGCGATCAACCTCCGCTGGGCGCTCGACGACGTCCGTGCCAGGGTCGCACCGCTTCCGCCAAAGGAGCGTTTCGCCGCCGCCTGGCAACGCGCCGGCGAGATCTGCGAAGAAGATGTCGCCATCAACCGCTCGATCGGAAGTCACGGCCTCGACCTGATCCGGAAGGCGGCGGCCAAACGCCCGGGCAAGCCGGTCAACGTGCTAACCCACTGCAATGCCGGCTGGCTCGCCACCGTCGACTTAGGAACAGCGACCGCTCCGATCTACCTCGCCCACGATGCCGGCATCCCGATCCATGTCTGGGTCGACGAGACACGGCCGCGGAACCAGGGCGCCGGCCTCACCGCCTGGGAGCTCAACAACCACGGCGTTCCGCATACCGTGATCGTCGACAACACCGGCGGCCACCTGATGCAGCATGGCGAGGTCGATCTCTGCTTCGTCGGCACCGACCGCACCACCGCCGACGGCGACGTCTGCAACAAGATCGGCACCTACCTGAAAGCGCTGGCGGCGAAGGACAACGACGTTCCGTTCTATGTCTGCCTGCCGTCGCCGACCATCGACTGGACCATCCGCGACGGCATCCGCGAGGTGCCGATCGAGCAGCGTGACGGCGCCGAGGTGGCGAAGGTCACGGGCCGCACCGCCGATGGCGCCATTGCCACCGTCCAGGTGATCCCCGAAGGCTCGCCGGTCGCCAACTACGCCTTCGACGTGACTCCGGCCCGCCTCGTTACCGGCCTGGTGACCGAGCGCGGGGTCGCGGCGGCCAGCGGCGAGGGCCTCTTGTCGCTGTTCCCCGAGCGGCGGAAGCCGGCCTGGAAACCTGCCGTGCCATGACCGCCGACTATGTCGACAGCTACTACTCACGAACGCGGACGGACGACGCGCGGCGGCCCCCTCTCGACGGCACGGTCGAGGCCGAGACCTGCGTGATCGGCGGCGGCCTCGCCGGTCTCGCCACTGCGCTCGGGCTCGCCCGCAAAGGGCGAAACGTCGTCCTGATCGAATCCCGCCGCGTCGGCTGGGGCGCCTCGGGACGGAATGGCGGCTTCGTCTCGCCTGGATACTCACTCGGCCTCGACAAGATTGAACGCAAGCTTGGCGGCGAGGCCGCACGCACGCTCTACCGACTGAGCCTAGACGCACACGCGCTGGTGCGAGACCGCGCCGATGAAGCCGGCGTCCGCCGCGAAGCAGGCCTGCTGAAGTGTCATCTCGCCGAGCACGGCGAAGGCCTCGCCCCTTACGTCGCACGCATGAACGAAGCCTATGGACTCCGGCTCGAGCACTGGCCGAAGGCGCGGATGTCGGATGCGCTGGCAACCGGCCGCTATGCCGACGGCGCCTACAATCCCGATGCGTTTCGCGTGCATCCGCTCGACATGTCGCGCGCCTTCGCGCGCCTCGCCGAAGCGAGCGGTGCCCGCATCTTCGAGGGAACGCCGGCGACGGGATTCGGACGCGAGGGCGGCGATCGCATCGTCACCACGGCGAATGGGCGGGTCCGCTGCCGCCACGTCGTGCTGGCCTGCGGCGGCTATGTCGGCTGGCTCAATCTCAAGGTCGCGGCCGCGACCATTCCGGTCGCGACATACGTCGCCGTCACCGAACCGCTGGGCGAGCGCCTGAAGCAGACCATCCGCGTCTCGACCGGCGTCTCCGACGTGCGCCTCGCCAACGACTATTACCGGCCGCTGCCGGACGGACGCATCCTCTGGGGCGGGCGCATCTCGGTCTTCCATCCGGATCCCGAGCGCCTGAAGGCGATTATCCGCGCCGACATGCTGAAGGTCTATCCGCAGCTGGCCGATGTCCACATGGACGTCGCCTGGGGCGGCTGGATGGGCTATGCGCGCCACAAGATGCCGTGCGTCGGCCAGCTCGATGACGGGCTCTGGCACGTCACCTGTTTCGGCGGCCATGGCCTCGTCGCCACCACCGTCGGCGGCGAGATGATCGCATCTGCGATCACCGACGGCGACGACCGCTGGCGCATGCTGGAGCCGTTCGGACTCGCCTTCGCCGGCGGGCCGATCGGCAAGATCCCGGCGCAGATGGTGTACTGGTATCTCTCCGCCGGCGACTGGCTGCGCCGCAAGCGCTACGAGGCCGAGGCCGCCGCCTGACCGAGCCCGTGCTTGGCGATGAGGCGGCGGAAGCGGTGGTAGCCGAGGCCGAGCGCGCGCGCCGCCGCAGCGCCGTTGCCGTCGGCGGCCACCAGGGCTTCGGCAACCAGGCGCCGCTCATAGGCCGCGACCTTTTCCTTCAGCTTCGTCGGCGGCCGCTCCGTCGTCGCTACCGGCGCCGTAACGCGAGAGGCCTGAGGCAGCACCTGCGCCAGCCGATGGGGGCTGTCGAAGGGATCGATCGCGATTTCCGCTACCCGCTCCTCG
>CAMDFP010000039.1 GCA_945897335.1 Asaia bogorensis
TGTCGCAGATGGTGGCGAGCGACTTGACCGCTTCGGCGACCTTCGCCGGATTGCCGTTCAGCGCCGGGTCGATGAACATGCCGGGCAGCCGGTCGGCGATGCGGGTCTGGATCTCGTCCCAGAACGGCAGGATCGGATCCGAGAACAGCACGATGTCCTTCGGCGGCTTCACGAACACCTCGAACTGCGGGGTCTCCTTGAGGAGCGGGCCCCAGTCGACGCCTTCGCGGGCGGAGACCCAACCGGTCATTTTGGTGATCTGGAACGCGTTCGCCGGCTGGGTCAGGAATTTGAGGAAGTCCCACGAGGCTTCCTTCTGCTTGCTCTTGCCGTTCACGTGCACGCCCCAGGGCTGGATGATGCCCTTGACCGGGCCCGAGGCGTCCCAGCGCGGGATCGGCGCCACGCCGTAGTCGAGGCTCGGATTCTTCTTTTTGATCTCGCCGATGACCCAGGCCTCGCGGAACAGCATCGCGGTGTGACCGTTGGCGAAGGCGTCCGCGTCATGCGGGACCTTGGGATCGTCGACCTTGTCCTTCTGGACCACGTCGACATAGAACTGCAGCGCCTTCCGGCCGGCATCATTGTCGAAGCCGTTGTGGTACTTGCCGCTGGCGGTCTTGACCAAGAGCGTGCCGCCGGCCGGCTCGAGCACGAAGCGGAACTTCTCGGTGATGCCGCTGCCCTGGCCGGAGAGCCGCATGCTGATGCCGCTGCGGGTCATCTTGCCGGTCGAGTCGAACTTGGTCAGCTTCTTCGCCGACTCCATGATCTCGCCGAAGGTCTTCGGCGCGTCGGCGATGCCGGCTTCCTTGAACATCGCCTTGTTCCAGAACATTTGGGCGCGGCCCTCGAGCAGCGGCAGGCCGTAGGTCTTGCCGCCCTGGGTGAACCAGTCGACCGTGAACTTGTTCCAGGCGCCGCTCTTCAGATAGGTCTCGACGTCGGCCGGATTCGGGTCGAGCAGCTTCGCGTCGATGAACTTGATGGCGATGCCGCTGCCGATGTCGAAGATGTCGGGGCCGGTGCCGGTCGGGATCGCCGCCGACAGCTTCTGCTCCATCTCGCGCAACGAACTGGACAGCAGGTTGACGGTCACGTCCGGCTTGGTCTTGGCATAGGCCTCGGCGACCGATTTGTAGTAGGGCACCAGCTCGGGATAGCCGGTCCAGATGTTGAGCGTCGTGGCGGCGCGGGCCTTCTTCGAGAACGCCATGCCGGCGGCGGCCGCGATGCCGGCGCCTGCCGCGACCTTCAGCGCCGCGCGACGATCGATGCCGACACTCTTCGACTTCCGTGTCCTCATGACGATCTCTCCATGGTTGTGGCGCTGGGATCGTAGACCCGAATTTCGTCCGGGGGCAACCGGCACCGGGATCAGGCGGTGCCGTCGTCCGGAAGATCGATGATCTGGATGCCCAGCAGGTAGTCGACTGTGCCGCCGGGGCCGGCCAAGGGCGTTACCATCGCCTCGGTGACCATTTCGCGGTCCGGGATGCGCCCGGGGGTCTCACGCCAATGGGCGAGGAGCAGGCGGAGCCTGACGTCCTTGAGCTGGGAAGCGTCGTCGATCAGGGTCCAGGTCGAGCCAGGCATTGTCCGCGTCTCTCAGTCGTCCGCGTCGCTTGGCAGGTCCAGGATCTGAATCGCCACCAGGTGGTCGATGATGCCGTCCGGTCCCGCCAGCGGCAACGCCATCCCTTCGGTGGTCACGGTCCGATCGAGGACGCGGCGCGTGGACACGCCGAGATGCGGCTTGCCCGTGGTGGCGACGGCGGTCAGGACGCCGATGATGCCTTCCCGGGCGCCGGGATCGGGATGCTCGTCGGCATACTTCAGTGTCAGGTCGAGGCCGAGCCGGCGGCCGAGCTTCTGGCCGTAAAGCAGGTAGAGAAAACGCAGCGGATCGCGTTCAATGCGGAAGAGGAAGAGCCAGCCCATGAGGTCGGCGAGCTTGCCTTCGTCGACGAAGTCCTTGCGCGGCAGCCGGCCGGTCTTGACCTCCGCCGACCAGCGCGCATACGCCATGCGCAGCCTGACGTCGTTGATCTGTCCGATGTCGTCGATGGGCGCCCAGGTGGTCGTCACATCCGAGACGGTGCTCTGCATCAGTGATGGAACTCGGCGAGGGCGACGTGGCCGCTGGCAGGCGCTTCGCTCCGCACCGTCAGCCGTTCGTCGTTGAGGACCACGACGACGGGCTTACCGGCTTCCGGGAAGGTCATGGCCGCGGCCGAGACGCCGGGGACACCTTCGTTCACGCCCGCCGGCACCTTGCCGTCGATGGTGAAGATGTCGCGACCATGGCCGAGATATCCCCTCGGCCGGGTCATCGCCACCGCCGCTGCGGCATCCTTCAACTTGGGATCGGCCGGCCTCAGATGCAGGTGTACGTAGCGGCTCGAGCGCGGGAAGGGCGTGCGGTAGACGTGATGGACCGGGTATCCCGCGGCGGTGACGGCGAACTCGTAGGCGGCGTCGGGCTTCGCGGTGAAAGGGCCCCAGCGTCCGTCGAAGCGCGTCGTCGCGCGGTGGACGGCATCCCCCCGCCGCGCCCCGCTCGCCGGGTCGATCTCGAAGACCTCGACGGCCGCGCCGACGACGGGGAGATTGGTCGGGGCGCCGTTGGCGAAGCCTGCCACCATCCCGTCCAGGACCGGCGCCGCCTCCTGAGCGATCGCCGTCGCCGCCGGCTTCTTCCCGGTCACGGCCTCGTAGATCGCGGCGAATGCCCGGGCATGGAAGGCGATCTCGCGATGGTCGAGGCCTTCGATCACCAGGTTCTCCGCCCCCTTCAGCGCCGGCGCATCGTAGTTGACGCCGGTGGGCTTGCCGGGCTGGCCGATGAACTCGCCGGTCGGCTGGGCGTATTTGTCGAGCTTGTCGCTGCGGAGCGTGACGAAGCGGACGCCGGGATGGACCTCGCTGCCCTCGTTCAGGCGCGACATCAGCTTGCCTGAGCCGTTGAACTCGCTGTTGAGGTTTGCGGGAGCGGCGTAGACGCCGTGATTGACCCCGCCGGCCAGGATCGCCATCGCGGTGTGCGCATAGCCGCCACCGAATTTGATGTAGTTGCGGATGGTGTTGGCGCCCCGCGAATTGCCGACCAGGACCACCTTCTCGGCGCCGGTGGCGAGGAGCGCGCGGGTCACGGCGCCAGCGAGCTGGGCCGCCTGCTCGATGCTGGTCGAGCGGTTCTCTTCGGATCTGGTGTCGTCGCCGGGCGCGGTCGGCGCCGCCATGTCGACGGCGAACAGCCGCGTGGGATCGTATCCTTGCGACTCGAAGCGCCAGATCGTGGTGTGCCAGAGTGCGGCACTGTCGCCGTTGCCGTGGACGAAGACGATGGGAAGAGGGCTCTGCGCCGCCGCCGGCAGGGTCGAGAGTCCCAATACCAGCAGCAGGGCCAAGGCCCGCACAATCCTCGCGATCATCGCTTCCCCCCTTTGCACGTCTTGTTTTGTCAGATGCTAGGGCCGAGCGCGGCCACCCGGCAAGCTGCTATGCTCCCGGCCCGCCGGCGCGGCTCCGCGCCGATCGACCTCCCATCAGGAGCCTGTCCATGGATACCGCCCGCTTTTTCGCGCCCGATTACCAGGAGGCGCGCCGCAAATTCCTCACCTCGGCCGAGAAGGCGGGGGCCGAGCTCGACCATTTCCGCCACCCGACCGAGAAGGCGCCCGACGGCAGCCCGCTCTACATGGACACCGCCTGGTTCGGCCCCAAGGACGCACCGGTGGTGCTGCTGGCCCTCTCTGGCACTCATGGGGCGGAGGGCTTCGCCGGGTCGGCGGCACAGATCCAGTGGATGGAAGAGGGGACGGCGAAGCGGCTGCCCAAGGGCGTCGCCGTGCTCAAGGTGCACGCGGTCAATCCGTTCGGCTTCTCCCACATGATCCGGGTCAGCGAAGGCAACGTCGACCTCAACCGCAACTGGATCGACTATTCCAAGCCGATGCCGACGAACCCGATCTTCGACGAGGTCGAGGCGGCGCTGCCGACGCGCGAAGGCTATGACGACGAGCTGGTCGACCAGCACATCGCCGCGGCCAAGCCGTTCTACGAGAAGTACGGCGACTGGAAGATGTCGGATGCGCTCTCGCGCGGCCAGTACGGCCATCCGCAGGGAGCGCAGTTCGGCGGCCAGAAGCGCGAATGGTCGACCCACACGCTCGACTACATCATCCGCACCAAGCTCGCGAACGCCAAGCACGTCTCCTACATCGACTGGCACACGCTGATCCGCATCGGCGACGGCAAGCTGGTCTTCCTCTGCTTCAACGACATCGGCGACCCGCTGCACAAGCGCGTCGGCGACTGGTACGGCGCCGAGACCATCGACAGGAAGACGATCAACAAGCAGTGGAGCGAAGGCATCGCCCGCAGCGGTGGGCGGCCGGGCCGCCATGGCCTGGTGTTCTGGGGCATCCAGCAGATCCTGGCGCCGCACGCCGACATCGCCGGCTCGGTGATCGAGTTCTGCGCCAAGAAGGAGGAGCACAATGATCCGCTCCGCCACCGCACGCAGCTCCAGCTCAAGTCGCGCTGGCTCTTCCGGAACCGGAAATACGACACCAAGGAAGGCAGGGAGATCGTTGCCGAGCTCCGCGACAACACCACGCCGCTCCGCCGCGACTGGGAGGACTCGGCGATGGCCGCCGCCCATGACACCTACGAAAAAATCCTGAAAGGCGCCGGCGACTGGGCGAAGGAGAACGCGCCGGTGAAGGTGGGCAAGCTGACCCTCTCCGATCCGGGCGGCGAGGCGGTCTGAGACAGGAACCGTCGCCATGAAGATCACCGCGATCAAAATATTCCTGGTCGACGGCGCCCGCATCAACTGGGTGATCGCAAAGGTGGAAACCGACGCCGGCATCTACGGCGTCGGCGACGGCACGGTGGGGCGAGGCGAGCGGGCGGTTGCCGCCACCATCGAGTACTTCTCCTCGTATCTGGTCGGCCAGGACCCGTTCCAGACGGAGATGCACGCGGATGCGATGACCCGGGACTCCTACTGGCGGACCGGGGTCGTGCATCGCGCCGCCATCGCCGCGCTGGAAGCGGCGATGCTGGACATCAAGGGGAAGGCGCTCGGCGTTCCGGTTTACGAGCTGCTCGGCGGCAAGTGCCGAGACCGCATCCGCTGCTATGCCAACAACTGGGGACGCAAGACCGAGTCGCTCGACGTGCTGAAGAAGCGGGCCGACGAGGCGTTGGCCCTGGGCTTCAACGCCCTTAAATGGGACCCGTTCGGCCCCGCCTATCTGCAGATCGACCCGGTACAGAAGCGGAAGGCGATGGAGCAGATCGCCACGGTGCGAAAGCATGTCGGCAGCGACGTCGACCTGATGATCGAGGGTCATGGCCGCTTCGACGTGCCGACGGCGATCCGCGTCGGCCAGGCGATCGCCGAGTTCGATCCGCTGTTCTTCGAGGAGCCGACGCCGCCCGAGAGCATCGCCGCGGTCGCCAATGTCCGTGCCCATATCCCGGTCAGGCTGGCGACCGGCGAGCGTTACTACGACAAGCAGCAGTTCCAGGACCTGGTCAGCCGCAACGCCGCCGACTGGATCCAGCCGGACGTCGTCCATGTCGGCGGCCTCTCCGAGTTCCGCCGCATCGCCGCCATCGCCAGCGCGGCATACCTGCCGGTGCAGCCGCACAACCCGCTGGGCCCGGTCGGCAACGCCATGTCGGTGCAGCTCTCGGCCTCGGTGCCCAACCTGGCGCTGCTCGAGACCATGATGGTCGACGTGCCGTGGCGGTCGGAGATCGTCACCGAGCATTGCCGCCTGGTCGACGGCCACATGCTGATCCCCGACGGACCCGGCCTCGGCATCGAGTTCCACGAGGAGGCCGCCCTCAAGCACGCCTATCGCCACATCCCCGGCGGGCACTTCAAGAAGGGCGATCCCTACCCCGAAGGCAGCAAGCCCTGGTTCAGGGTCGGCTGACGCAAATTCGCAACCTTTTCGTCATCGAACCGTGATCCGCCACTCCTAACCTCCGACCTCACAAGACCTGCGGGAGAGGGTGATGGCGATGACGGCGTTGCGCGGCCTGGCCGCGGTCCTGGCGTTCGGTGCGTTCCTGGCGAGCGCGGAGGCCGCCGACCGGGCGGTGACGGTCGGGGGCCAGACCTTCGTCAACAAGGGCCTGGTCGGCGTCGGCCGCATGCCGGCCACGCTCCGCGACAAGTTCGGCGAGACCTTCGGCTCGGGCTCCGGCATGACCGTCGATCCGCAGTCCTGGCGGCGGACGGATGCAGGCTACGAGGGCCTGTTCATCCTGCTGCCCGATCGCGGCTACAACGTCGCCGGGACCACCGACTACCGCTCCCGCATCAACAAGCTGACGGTCCGCTTCACGCCGGGGAAGACCACGCAGGACGGCGTCGTCGCCACGCTCGCCGACACCGTGCTGCTGACCGATGCCGCCGGCGCGCCGCTGACCGGGCTCGACCCCGAAGCCGGCGGCGTTCGTCCGGCCGCAGGCGGCTTCCCCGACATGCCGCAGTCGAAGAACGGCAAGATCGCGCTCGATCCCGAGGCGATCGTGCGGCTAGCCGACGGCAGCTACTTCATCAGCGACGAGTACGGCCCCTACGTCTATCGCTTCTCCGCCGAGGGGAAGATGCTGTCGGCGATCCGTCCGCCCGAAGCATTCATTCCGATGCGGAAGGGCGTGCAGCATTTCGGCTCCAATAACCCGGGGCCGGGTGCGACCGAACCGGTGCCGCCGAACCCGGAGACCGGCCGGCAGAACAACCAGGGCTTCGAGGGCATGGCGCTGACGCCCGACGGCAAGACCCTGGCGATCATCCTGCAGAGCGCTACCCGCCAGGATGGCGGCAACACGCCGGCGACGAGGCATCACACCCGCATCCTGATGTACGACGTGGCCGATGCGGCGGCGCCAAAGCTGAAGGCGGAGTACGTCGTGCCGCTGCCGGTGTTCAAGGCCGGGGAGAGGACCCTGGTGGCGGCGCAGAGCGAGCTGGCCGCGCTCAGCGACACGCTGTTCCTTCTGCTCAGCCGCGACAGCGGCAACGGCTACGGCATGAAGAGCGCGACCTCGCTCTATCGCCGCATCGACCTTCTCGACATCTCCAAGGCGACGAACATCGCCGGCACCGCCTTCGACGGGGCGAAGCCGGTGGCGCCGGCCGGCGTCCTCGACGCCTCGATCCAGCCGGCGACGCTGACCGGCTTCATCGACCTCAACGACGCGGCCGACCTCGCCCGCTTCGGGCTCCGAAACGGCGGTCCCAACGACCGCAACAATCTCTCGGAGAAGTGGGAGGCGATCTCGATCGTGAGCGCCCTCGACCCGGCCGCCCCGCAGGACTTCTTCGTGTTCGTGGTCAACGACAACGACTTCATCACCCAGGACGGCTTCCAGGTCGGCGCGCCCTACAAGGACGAGAGCGGTGCCGACATCGACACCACCTTCCTGGTCTGGCGCGCCAGTCTGCCGACGCTGGTCAAGTGACCGCATTTGAGGGTGTGCGGATTTTTTTACAATTCCACGGTTGACAATAATCCGCGTTTTTGACAAGATCGTGGCTACTGGAGGGATCTGCGCCTAGCGGCGGCGGGTCCCTTTTCATTTCTGCATACGGAGTCGACCTATGCACGTGCACACCCAGGGGGTGTCGCGCGAGCGCCCGGATTTTGTCCGGAGCGCGGAGCGCTGCTGGATCGATGGCGACCTGATCCGTCTCTCCTCCTGGCCGATCGGCGGGATCCGGCCAAACGGGCGCAGAGGTCCGGTCCCCTGGCTGATGGATCTTGCGGTTCTCGAAGACGCGATGCAGGAGGTCTACGGCCGTGACTTCCGGCTCGGCGACCGCGCGCCGCTGCTGCAGATGGCAGCCAACGCTCTTGCTGTGGGTGACCGCCGCCGTGCGGCCGAGCTCGCCCACGCCGTCGCGTTTCCATCGCCCGAATACAAGTCGCGCCTTCACAACGCCGGCCTTCGGTACCTGCGGTGGGGGCCGGCGCATGCGCGCGGCAACCCGCCGATCGACGTCGACGCCTGGCTCGAACGGAAGGCGTGGGAACGCAAGTACGACCCCGACCAGCCGCGTGTGCCGCGGGGTCATCCTGATGGCGGCCAATGGACGGATGGTCCAGGAACGACGGGCGAAGACCAGACGAATCCGGGTGAGGAGCCGCTATCCGAGGAGGAGCTGGAGGAAGTCGAGCTTCTCGCCGAACAGGCGCGCCGGATGCTCGCCGACGCCGGCGACCCGGATGCACTGCTGGTTCTTGCGGCAGGGGGAAAGAAACCGCCAAGGCTGCCGACCTCGAAGTCCGGTGCGCTACTTTTCTTCGCTACCTTCGTTGATCGTTTCGCAAAATTCCTAATGTACCCTGGGCGCAACTCGCCGATCTGGCCCGAAGTCCTGGTGCTGATCGACGCGATCAACACTCTATTGCCGCAGTTTGAGACCTTCCTCGATCAGCCGAAGGATTGGGACGATCTCGTCGCTGATCCGCTCTATCGCGACTTCGATACCTTCGCCGAGTTTGAGGCTCGATACGGATCGGCTGGGCTGTTTTACGATTGGCATCACCTCGTCGAGCAGGGCTCCGGCTTCTCGCTCCAGGAAATCAACAACACGAGGAACATTGTGCGCGCGCCACGCGGTAGACACTGGCTGATCACGAGCTACATGATGAAGCCCCAAGACGGCCTGGGCGGCCTCTCCCCGCGCGAGTGGTTGCGCGGGAGGCCGATCGAAGATCACATTGAGATGGGCATGAGAGCGCTTCGTGAAACGGGAGTCCTGAAGCGATGAAAAAGGATCTCAAGTCTCTGTCCAACGAAGAACTGCGTGAGCGCCACAACGAGCTTGCCGTACTCATGGGGTACGACAGCGATAATTGCTTTACGAGCTCGTACAATCGCCGTTTTCGACAGCGACAGAAGATCATCGACGAGTTGCGGGCGCGCTCGGCAATAGACGTGCTCTTGCCCAATCTTCGGCATGAAGAGCCATGGGTACGGTGTCTTTCCGCGAGCATCTGCTGGGACGTCGCGCCGGAGGAAGCCGAGACGACGCTCGAAGAACTCGCGCAAGAACCTTATGCGACGGTCGGAATCCAGGCTCGTTCGTCTCTGGGTTGGCGACGCGATGGATTCATCAATCGTCCTCTGCCCGCGAAGCCGCGTACCGCATAATCGCGCTGTCACGGCATCACGGTAAGGAGCCCCATGACCCCCAAAGTCGCCCTCATCACCGCCGCCGGCTCTGGCCTCGGCGCCGGCATCGCGAAGGAACTCGCGGCGCAGGGATGGCGCGTCGCCGTCTCCTCGCATTCGGGTAAGGGCGAGGCGCTGGGGAAGTCGCTGGGCGGCCTCGGCTTCACCGCGTCGAACGAGGATCCGGCCGCGCTGGAGCACGTGGTGAAGGGGACGCTGGAGGCCTGGGGGCGGATCGATGCAGTGGTGAACAGCTGCGGCCATCCGCCGAAGGGCGACCTGCTGGCGATCTCGGACGAGGACTGGCACCGCGGCCTCGACATGATCCTGCTCAGCGTCATCCGGCTCGCGCGGCTGGTGGTGCCGGCGATGGAACGCCAGGGCGGCGGCACGATCGTCAACGTCTCCACCTTCGCCGCCTTCGAGCCCGATCTCGCCTTCCCGGTCTCCTGCGCGCTCCGCGCCGGGCTCGGCAGCTTCGCCAAGCTGTTCGCCGACCGCTACGCCAAGTCGAACATCCGCATGAACAACGTGCTGCCGGGCTTCTTCGACAGCCTGCCGGAAAAGGAAGCGGCCAGGCAGCGGGTGCCGCTCGGCCGCTATGGAAAGGTCGAGGAGCTGGCGAAGACCGTCGCCTTCCTCGTCTCCGACGGAGCCGGCTACATTACCGGCCAGAACCTCAGGATCGACGGCGGCATCACGCGAGGGGTGTGAGGCCGCCGCTCCTCCCTACTTCGCCGCGGTCGCGTACCAGACCCGGTCGTCGTTGACCTGGATGTCCTTCACCGCTTTGCCCAGACCGATGACGCGATAGGTCTGGAACTGATAGGCAAGCGGCCCTTCGGCCAGGTGCTTGGTCTGCATGTCCCGGTACGTCTGTGCGCGCTAGGTCTGGTCGCGTTCCAGCAACGCCTTCTCGGTGTTCTCGTTGAAGTAAGGATCCGAGTAGGCGGCGCGCCAGGACGGGACTGGGCATTGTTCTTCGCCTCCGCGCTGTTGTCGCAGTTGAAGGCCATCTGCTCGATGAACCCATGCGCGCCGGGGGGCGAGATGTAGTAGGCCGACATCGCCATCTCGAAGTTGCGCCCGCGATGGCGGGTAGCGACCTGGCCGCAGGACATGGTGACGATGTTGAGCTTGCCCCGAGACGGAAGCGGCCGGGCAGCGGTTGCTGCCCGGCCGCTTTGGCCGATCAAAGGTCGTCGGCGGGCGCTATTTGGTGAACGTCGCGTAGAAGACGCGGTCCTCGTTGGCCTTCATGTCCTTGATGGCGGTCGAGACCCCCATCACGCGATAGGTCTGGAACAGGTAGGCGAAGGGGCCGTCCAGCATGTGGCGCTGCTGGATCTCCTTGTACATCGCCTCGCGCTTCTTGAGGTCCTTCTCGAGCAGCGCCTGATCGGTGATGTCGTTGTACCACTTGTCATAGAAGCTGGCGCGCCAGGACGGGTACTGGGCATTGCCCTTGGCTTCCGGGTTGTTGTCCGGATTGAAGGCCATCTGCTCGACGAAGCCATGCGCGTCCGGCACGGTGATGTAGTAGGCAGACATGGTCATGTCGAAGTTGCGCGCGCGATGGCGGGCGACCACCTGGCCATAGGCCATGGTGACGACGTTCAGCTTCACGCCGATCTTGGCGGCGTTCGCCTGGATGTGCTGGGCGAGATCGGGGTAGGGGAAGGCGTTGCCGACGATGATCTCCTTCTCGAAGCCGGTCGGATGGCCGGCCTCGGCGAGGAGCGCCTTCGCCTTCTCGAGATCGAGCTTGTACGGCTTGCCCTCCTCGTAGGAGAGCGCGCCGAAGGCGCCGATCGGCACCAGCGACTGGCGCACGCGGCCCTCGTACTTCATCACCGTCTTCTCGAGCGCGTCATAGTCGACCAGGTACTTGATCGCCTGGCGGACCTTCGGCTTCGAGAGGATCGGATCGTTCATGTTGAAGGTGACGTAGTAGAACTGCGTGCGTGGCGTGCGCACGATCTTCGCCGCCTTGCCGCCTTCGATGCCGGCGAGATCATTGCCATTCAGCACGCGGGCCATGTCGATGTCGCCCTTCTCGAGCTGAAGGCGCTCGGCGGCCGATTCCGGCACGTGGCGGACGATGACGCGGCGCATCTTCGGCTGGCCCCGCCAGTATCCGTCGTTGCGCTCGAGGATGACGGTGTCGTTCGCGGCCCAGCTGCGGAGCTTGTAGGCGCCGGCGCAGGCGGTGTTGGAGGTCAGCCACTTGTTGGCGTGGTCGCCCGCCACCTCATGCTTCATCGCCTCGACCGAATCGAGCACGAAGCCGCCACGGCCGGCGAAGACGGTCGGGCCGATCAGCGACTGCGGATAGCCCTTGTCGAAGGTGACGGAGACGGTGCTGTCGTCCTTGGCCTGGATGGCCTGCTTCACGTTGTCCTTGTTGATGCCCCACTTGGTGATGATGTTCGCCGAGTTGAGGTTGAGGAGAACGAGGCGCTGCAGCGACCACTCGGCGTCCTTCGCCGTGACCGGATTGCCGGAGGCGTGCTTCACGCCCTTGCGGATCTTGAAGGTCCAGACCTTGCCGTCCTCGCTGATCGACCAGCTTTCGGCGATGCCCGGGATCAGCTTCTCGGCGCTCTCGTAGGAGGTGAGCAGCAGCGGATCGCAGACGTTGTTCATGATCTCGTCGGTCGTCGTCTCGCCGATCGCCGCGGGATCGAAGGTGTAGAGATTGTCTAGGTTCCAGGCGATGACGAGGGTGTCCTTGGGCGTCGCCGCGCCCGCGGGCGCCGCCCAGCTGGCCGCGAAGAGCACGAGCGCGCTCGCGGCTGTGGTGATGTGTCGCATGTTTGATCCGCCTCCCGAATTTCAGGCCGTTTCCGGTAGGAAACCCTGTCTCAATGGCCTTCCGGGTGCAAGCCCGTGTCGTTTATTTCTGGAACTTCGGGGCCGTCTGCCCTATATGCACGTCCAGAGTGCAGTTGCGGGTTCGCCCGCATGGTCGGCGCATGAGCGGAGCTCGGGGCGTCGGATGCCCTCGGCCTCGACGGCCCCCCATCAGGATCTCTCCCTCTATAAGAGTGGCCTCCCGGTGGTTCTCGCCGCGTACGCGCGGATCGCGGACACTCGTTCTCAATCAAAGGTTCCCTTGACTCAGTTTTCAGATCTCGGCCTCTCGGCGCCGCTTCTTCAAGCGCTCGCGTCCATCGGTCATACCGTGCCCACGCCCATCCAGGCTGGCGCCATCCCCACCCTCCTTTCCGGTCACGACCTCGTCGGCATCGCCCAGACCGGCACCGGCAAGACGGCCGCCTTCGGGCTGCCGATGCTGCAGCGGCTCACCGCCTCTGCGACCCCCCGCCGGCCGAGCCGCCCGCGCGCCCTGATCCTGGCGCCGACCCGCGAACTCGCCACCCAGATCGCCGACAGCCTGACCAAGCTCGCTGCCAATCTTCAGGGCGTGCGCATCGCGGTCGTCTTCGGCGGCGTCGGCTATCGCCCGCAGGTTGACGGGCTCCGCCGCGGCGTCGACATCCTCGTCGCCTGCCCGGGCCGTCTCCTCGACCTGGTCGAGCAGAAGGCCTGCGACCTTTCCGGCGTCGAGATCCTCGTCCTCGACGAGGCCGATCGCATGTTCGACATGGGCTTCATCGTCCCGATCCGGCGGATCGTGGCCTTGATCCCCAAGCAGCGCCAGACGCTGCTGTTCTCGGCGACCATGCCTCCGGAGATCACCAACCTCACCAAGGCCTACCTCACCGATCCCAAGCGGGTCGAAGTGGCGCCGCAGGCGACCACGGTCGATCGCGTCGAGCAGCAGGTGATCCACGTCGATCACGCGCGGAAGTCGACGCTCCTCGCCCATCTGCTCAGCGATCCGAAGATGGATCGGGCGATCGTCTTCACCCGCACCAAGCACGGCGCCAACCGGGTGTCCGAGCGGCTCGAGAAGCAAGGCATCGCCGCCTCGGCGATCCATGGCAACAAGAGCCAGGCCGCCCGCGAGAAGGCGCTCGCCGCCTTCCGTTCCGGCGACCTCCGGGTGCTGGTGGCGACCGACCTCGCCGCCCGCGGCATCGACGTCACGGCGATCAGCCACGTCGTCAACTACGACCTGCCGAACGAGCCGGAGAGCTATGTCCACCGCATCGGGCGGACGGCGCGGGCGGGTGCCAGCGGCATCGCCATCGCCTTCTGCGCGCCGGACGAGCGCTCCATGCTGAAGTCGATCGAGCGGATGACCCGCCAGCTGATCCCGGTGGTGGCGCTTCCCGCCCTGCCGGCGACGCCGGCGAGCCATGCCTCTCCCGCTGGCGCGCGCGACGACGACGAGCGTCGTCCGCATCGCCAGGGCCGGCCGCAGCACCGTCAGGGTCGCAGCCACGGCAAGGGCGACGGCCAGGGGCAGCGGAGCGGCAGGTCCTCGGGCCCGTCGTCGAAGCCGGGCCAGCGTCCGCAAAGCCACCGCCCGCGGTCTGCCGGCGGCGGCTCGGGCAGCATCGGCGAGATCGGGTTCCTCCGCTCGGCCTCGCCGCCGCGCGGGCAGGATCGCTGAAAACGACAACGGCCGGCCCCTTCGGGCCGGCCGTTTCGCTTCCGGGGCCCTGTCTCAGTTCTTGTCGACGTTCCAGAACACCGGGGCCATGACTTCCTGGAACCCGGTGACGTTGGTGCGCATCGCCATCGGCTGGAAGAATTGGCCGAGCGGCACGTACTGGATCGTCGTCATTGCCTGCTTCTGGATCTCCTCACCGAGCACCTTGCGCTTGGCGAGCTCGGGCTCCTTCGCCCAGGCGGTCAGCAGGTCTTCCATCTTCTGATCGCAGGTCCAGCCGCGGTAGCCGTCCAGAGTGCAGGGCGAGCCGATCTGGAAGTTCGAGATGGCGCTGCCCAGGATCGGACCGGCGACCCAGGTGTGGAACAGGTGCCAGCCTCCGGCCTCCGGCGCGTCCTTCTTGTTGCCGCGCTGCAGGACCAGGCCCCAGTCGATGCCGACCGGTTCGACATTGGCGCCGATGTCGCGGAGCTTCTGCACCGTCACCTGGGCCAGGTCCCGGATCACCTGCTGGTCCATCGGGATCAGCACGACGATCTTCTCGCCCTTGTATCCGGACTCGACCAGAAGCTGCTTCGCCTTGGCGAGGTCGGGCTTGCGATAGGGCTCGCTGGCGGCCTCGCTTGCCGTCGGCATGCCGCAGGCCATCACCGCCCAGCAGGTCTTCCAGTTCGCCGGATCGCTGCCGATGGCAGCGCTCATGTAGTCGGTCTGGTCGATCGCATGCATCAGCGCCTGGCGCGCCTTCACGTTGTTGAAGGGCGGATGCAGGAAGTTCGGCTTGATGATGCCGAGCGCGCCGGCCTTGTTGTGGATGAACGTCTTGACGTTCGGGTTCTTCTTGAGGACCGCCAGCAGGTCGAGCGGCGGCGTCTCGTAGACGTCGATCTCGCCGCGATCGAGCGCCGCCACCGCCGTCGCGGAATCCGGCATGATCATCACGTCGATGCGGTCGACCTTGGCGACCCTGGCGCCGGCAAAGCCGCTGACCGGCTCGGAGCGCGGCACGTAGTCCTTGAACTTGTCGTAGACGATCTTGCTGCCGGGGACGAACTCGGCCTTGTTGAAGACGAAGGGACCGGAGCCGACGACTTCGGTGATGGGGGTCGCGGCGTCGGTCGAGGCTTCCTTCTCGCGCATGATGTAGAGCGCGGTGTTGCCGTAGCCCAAAACGCTGATGGTGCTGCCGAAGGGCTCGCGGAGGGTGAGGGTGAAGCTGCGGTCGTCGACGGCGGCCAGCGTCATGCCGAGGCCGACCAAGCGCTTGCCGCCGACATCCATCTTCGACCAGCGCTCGATCGACTTGACGACGTCGACCACGCGCACGGGCGTGCCGTCATGGAACTTGAGCCCTTGCCGCAGCTTGATCGTGTAGACTTTGCCGTCGCCGCTGAGCGTGTGGCTTTCCACCATCTGCGGCTGGGTGACGCCGGAGGTGTCGTCGCCGAACAGGTTGTCATAGACGCGCCAGGCATGCTGGTGCGTGACCGACGACAGATTGTTGACGGGGTCCATGGTGCCCATGTTCGCCTGCGGCACGTAGCGAAGGACCTTCTGCGCGGCGGCCTCGCCCGCGAGCATCGTCGTGGCCAGCGCCGTGGCGACGGCGAGCGACCGGACGAAGCCGGCCTTGGTGAATGACATCATGGTTCTCCCTGTCGTATCGGAAACGGTGAAAGCAGATCACGGATCGCCGGCGCTGACCAGATGCCGGCGCAAACGAAAACGGCCGGCCACGAGGGCCGGCCGTTCCGCAATCGACGCTGACCTGAGGTCAGTTCTTCTCGATGTTCCAGAACACCGGCAGCAGGGTCTCCTGCAGGCCGTTGATGTTGGTGCGCATCGCCATCGGCTGGAAGAACTGGCCCAGCGGAACGAACTGCACCATCTCCATGCCCTGGCGCTGGATCTTCTCGCCGACCGGCTTCCGCTTCTCCGTGGTGCCGACCTTGATCCATTCGGCCATGTACTCTTCCATCTTCGGATCGCAGGCCCAGCCGCGATAGCCGGTCTGGTCGCAGGGCGAGGTCAGATGCACGGCGGAGATGGCGCTGCCGAGGATCTGGCCGACCGTCCAGGTGTGGAACAGGTGCCAGCCGCCGGCTTCCGGCGCCGCCTTGTTGTTGCCGCGGGTCAGCGCCGAGCCCCAGTCGGTGGCGACCGGCTCGACATTGGCGCCGATCGACTTGAGCTTCTCGACGGTGACCTGGGCCAGATCGCGGATCACCTGCTGGTCCATCGGGATCAGCACGACGATCTTCTCGCCCTTGTAGCCCGACTCCTGAAGCAGCTGCCTCGCCTTGGCGAGGTCGGCCTTGCGATAGGGCTCGCTTCCGGCCTCGCTCGCGGTCGGCGTGCCGCAGACCTGGATGGCCCAGCACACTTTCCAGTTCGCCGGATCGCTGCCGATGGCGGCGCGGAGGTAGTCCTCCTGGTCGACCATGTGCATCAGCGCCTGGCGCGCCTTCGGATTGTTGAACGGCGGGTGGATATGGTTGGGGCGGACGAAGGCGAGGGCGCCCGCCTTGTTGAAGACGACGACTTTGACGTTCGGATTGCGCCTGAGCACCGGCAGCAGGTCGAGCGGCGGCGTCTCGTACATGTCGATCTCGCCGGTGTTCAGCGCGGCGATCGCGGTGTTCGCATCGGGGATGATCATGACGTCGATGCGGTCGACCTTGGCGACGCGGCCGCCGGAGAAGGCGCTGACCGGCTCCGAGCGCGGCACGTAGTCCTTGTTCTTGTCGTAGACGAGCTTGTTACCCGGCTGGTACTCGGCCTTGTTGAACACGAAGGGGCCGGAGCCGACGACCTCGGTGATCGGCGTGTTGGCGTCGGTGGTCGCCTCCTTCTCGCGCATCACGTACATGGCGGTCGAGCCATAGGCGAGCACGCCCGGCGTGGCGGGGAAGGGCTCGCGGAGCGTCAGCGTGAAGGTGTTCTGGTCGACCGCGGTCAGCTTCATGTCGAGCGCGGCCAGCCGCTTGCCGCCGCCGTCCAGCTTCGCCCAGCGCTGGATCGAGGGGATGACGTCCTGGGAGCGGACCGGCGTGCCGTCGTGGAATTTGAGGCCCGGTCGAAGTTTGATCGTGTAGGTCAGTCCGTCGGGGCTGAGCGTGAAGCTCTCGGCCATCTGCGGATGGACGTTGCCGGCGGTGTCTTCCCCGAACAGGTTGTCGTAGACGCGCCAGCTGTGCTGATGCGTGACCGACGACAGATTGTTCACGGGGTCCATCGTGCCCATGTTGGCCTGCGGCACGTAGCGCAGGACCTTCTGTGCCGAAGCATCGCCCGCGGCCATCGCCGCAGCCAGCGCCGTGGCGACGGCGAGTGACCGGACGATGCCGGCCTTGGTCAAAGACATGATCCCTCTCCCTTCTTGGACGACCGGCATGAGCCCGGCCTGTCGTATCGGAAACGAAGGAAGCAGATCACGGATTGCCGGCGCTGACCAGATGCCGGCGAAACGCCGAGTACCCCTGAAACGGCGACGGGCGCGCCGCTTGCGTGGCGCGCCCGTCTTTGAAGCGACGAAGGATCGACCTTAGATCGAGTCCTTGAGCTCCTTGGCCGGACGGAAGGCGATCTTCTTGCTCGCCTTGATCTTGATCGGCTCGCCGGTGGCCGGGTTGCGACCCATGCGGGCGGGACGCTTGCGGACCTGAAGGATGCCGAGACCGGCGACGCGGATCTTGGCGCCCTTCTTCAGGTTCTTGCCGAGCAGCGCCACGAGATCCTCGAGCACGGCCTTGGCCTGCTTCTTCGGGAGCTCGTGCTTTTCGGCGAGCGCATCGGCGAGGTGCTTGGAGGTAACAATGACGGGCTTCTCAGCAGCAGACATGATCAATTCTCCACAGGAAACAGTGATCCGCACGTACACCATGCCTCGGCGACTCGCAACGCGTCTTCGCGCTCGTTCGCGCCGAAATGCCCGAAAACCGCAGGAATCTTGAGGCTCGCGCTCGTTCCAGGCCGATTTTTCCTGGGTTTTCCACATGCCGCATCCGGCGCGATGACTGCGATTCGGCCGCCGTTTGCGAGAATCGGGCGGCTTTATGCGCGCCGGCGGCTGCGCGGCGGCTTCAGAATCAGCAGGAGCGGCAGCGGCAGCAGCGTCACCAGCATCAGCATGTAGAAGTCGCCGAGATAGGCCATGACGTCGGCCTGCCGGGAGATCTCCTCGCTGAGGCGGGCGAGGCCAGCCAGCGTGTCGAGGTTGAAACCGTCGGCCCCGTCCCGGGTCACCGGGCTGAACGGAGTTACGTGCTCGACCAGATGGGCTCGGTGCAGCTGGCGCCCCTGGGAGAGCAGTGCCATCATCACCGAGACGCCGATCGAGCTGCCGAGATTGCGCATCAGGCTGAACACGGCGGCGCCGTCGGTCCGCAGCGTCGCCGGCAGGGTGGCGAAGGCGAGCGCGCTCAAGGGGACGAACACCAGCCCCATGCCGAATCCCTGCAGCATGCCGATGAGGGCGATCGAACGCTCGTCGACGTGAAGCGTGAAATGGCTCATCTCCCACATCGAGAGCGACGCCAGGAGGAGGCCGACGGAGACGATCAGGCGCGGGTCGATCTTCCCGGTGATTCGGCCGACCACCAGCATGGCGATCATGGTGCCGATGCCACGCGGCATCATCATCAGGCCGGTCTCGATGATCGGGTAGCCCAGCAGGCCCTGCATGAACGCCGGCAGCAGGGCGAGCGTCGCCAGCATCATGAGGTTGATGAGGAAGATCAGCAGGACCGCGATCGGGTAGTTGCGGTCGCGCAGAAGCGCCAGGTCGAGGAACGGCTTCTCGACGGTGAAGGTGTGGACGATGAAGCCGTAGAAGCAGAGCCCGGCGATGGTCGCCTCGGCCACGATCTCGGTGGAGTCGAGCCAGCCCTCGAGCTCGCCCCTGTCCAGCATCAGCTGGAAGGCGCCGACCGCGACGGTGAGCAGCGCGAAGCCGGTGAAGTCGAAGCGGCGGTTCGGCTCCTTTGGCGTCTCCGGCACGCTCGCCATAATGCCGAACATGGCGATGATGCCGACAGGCAGGTTGATGAAGAAGACCCAGCGCCAGTCGTAGAGCTCGGTCAGGTAGCCGCCGAGGGTCGGCCCCAGGATCGGGCCGATCATGACGCCGACGCCCCAGAGCGCCATCGCCTGGGCGTGGCGTTCGCGGGGATATGTGTCGAGCAGGATCGCCTGGGAGACCGGGATCAGGGCGGCACCGCAGGCGCCCTGCAGCACGCGGAACACCACCATCTCGGTCAGCGAAGACGCGATGCCGCACAGAAGCGAGGCGGCGGTGAAGCCCGCGACCGACCAGAGGAAGAAGCGCTTGCGGCCGAGGCGGGCGGCGAGGATGCCGGTCGGCGGCGTCATGATGGCGGAGGCCACGACATAGGAGGTCAGCACCCAGGAGATCTGGTCCTGGGTCGCCAGCAGCGTTCCCTGCATGTGCGGGAGCGCCACGTTGGCGATGGTCATGTCGAGGGCATGCATCACGGTCGCCGCCATGATGGAGGCGGTAACCAGCCCTCGGCTCAACGACCTCCCCCGACCTTGGCGAGCGCCGCCTTGATCAGATTGGGCAGGGACCGTTCGATGCCGGTGTCGATCTCGACCACCACGCTTAAGCCCGCACGGAGCTGCGGGCGGTCGCCGGCCTCGTCGATCACCAGGCGGACGGGCACGCGCTGAACCACCTTGATCCAGTTCCCGGTGGCGTTCTGCGGCGGCAGGATGCTGAACTCGGAGCCGGTGGCGGCACCGATGCTGTCGATGCTCGCGGTCCACACTACGTCGGGGAAGGCATCGACGCGGATGCGTGCCTTCTGGCCGGGCACCAGGTTGGTGAGGTCCGTCTCTTTCAGGTTCGCCTCGATCCAGAGCTTCTTGGATGAGACGACGCTGAAGGCGGCGACGCCGGCACGTACGAAATCGCCCTGGCGGATCGAGTCGACGCGGCTGACGATGCCGTCGTCGGGAGCCAGCACCTCGGCGCGCTTGAGGTTGAGCTTGGCCTCGTCGAGCTCGGCCCGGGTCTCCAGGAATTTCGGATGCTTCTCCGCCGGCATGTCGGGATCGCCGGCGAGCGCGGCGACGATGCGGGCGAGATCCTGGCGGAGAGCCGAGACCTGCAGCTTCATCACGTCGAGGCGGTTGCGGGATTCGTCCAGGCGAGCCTCGGTCGCCACTTTGCGCTCTGCCAGGTCCGACTGGCGGCGGAACTCGCGCTCGGCATAGGGGACGTTGGTCTCCGCCAGCTTCAGCTCTTCGCGCTTCTGGCGGTAGCCGGCGCGGAGCGCATCCAGCTCGAGGCGGACCGCGTGGAGCTGCGCCTCGGCCTTGGCGACGGCGATCTTCAGCGGCTCGTCGTCGATCCGGAACAGCGGCTGGCCCGCCTTCACCGTCTCGTTCTCGCGGACCGAGATGGCGACGACGCGGCCGGCGATGTCGGCACTGACCGTGGCCTTGGCCGCCTTCACATAGGCGTTGTCGGTCGAGACGATGCGGCCGCCGTTGAGATACAGGTTGAGCGAGATCCCGCCGACCAGGATGGGGCCTGCCAGCAGCAGAAAGGCGCGCAGCCGTCGGCGGCCGCGGCTGATGCCGGCGCGGACAGGGGCGGGGGCGTTGGTTCCGTCAGCCACCGTCGGTCCCCGTGTGGTCGTTTTCGTCCTCGCGGGCGGCGAGGTTGGCGCGGATGCGCTGCAGCGCGTCCAGCAGCCGCTCGCGGTCGTCGGCATCGACCCCGGTCAGCGCCAGCTCACGGGTCTGGGCAGCCAGCGCCTGCATCTTCTCGATCACCGGGCGGGCCTTGTCGGTGAGCTGGGGCACGCGGGAGCGCCGGTCCCTGGGATCAGCCGCCCGCACGATCCAGCCGGCCTCCTCCAGCCGGTCGAGCAGGCGGACCAGGGTGATCGGCTGGAGTTCCATCAGGTCGGCGAGCGCCGCCTGGTTCACGCCCCCATAACGGTTGAGGTGCGAGAGCACCGACCACTGGGCACGGGTCAGCCCGATCGCGCGGGCGCGACGATCGAAGTCGCGCCGGAGAAGCCGGGCCGAGTCATAGAGAAGGAATCCGAAGCTGCGTTCAGGCGGCGGCATTTGGGGGGAGGGCAAATGATAAGCTAGCTCATCATATGCTCCGTCCCCTGCCAATCGCAAGCCCGATCAACGGACTGCGTAGACCACGGCGGAGAGCACGACGGTGTTGCCCAGGCCGACCAGTGCCAGAAAGGTGACGTTGTCGCTCCAGGAGAGCTTTCGGGTGTCGACCTGGAACATCTGCCCCGTGGTGAGGATCGCCAGCGAGGCGAAGGACAGCATCGACGCCGCCGTCCAGCCGAACAGCACGATCATCGCCATGACCAATTCCGGCAGGTCGCCGGCGCTGCTGGCGGCGAGCGCGATCAGGATGGTGCCGACCAGTATGGCGTTGAGGCCGAGCAGCCCGAGCAGGATCCCGAGCGCACAGAGAATGCCGATCAGGATCGGCGGCGGCAGGTGCGGAGGCAGTAGATGCGAGAGCACATGGATGACCTCGCTCGACTCCAAGAGGATGCTGCCGAGCACGACCGCGAAGGTGAAGACCAGCATGTCGTCGCCGGAGCGCGCCATGCGCTCGATCGCAATGCTGGTCACCCGCCAGGTGCGCTCGCGGCCGCCGCGAAGCATCTGGTAGAGGCAGAACAGCGGCATGACGACGATGGTCGCCTGCAGGTTCGACAGGTTGGAGAGGGCGACGGTGAGGACGACGGCGCCGGTGGCCACCAGAAGGGGAGCCAGGATCGGCCGGAAGGCGGCGAGCGTGGCGACGAACGCTGCCGGGGCGCGGCGCCCGCCGCTGGCGACGGCGCTGGAGCCGATGATGAGGATCGCCACCCCCATGCCGGTGCCGAAGACCTGCCAGGCCGGCAGATTGGGGTAGGTGAAGAAGATAAAGCCGATGCCGACGGTGAAGGGCGACCAGTAGATGCCGGTGCAGACGCCGCGAAGCGCCATCACCCCCTGGCGCCGGCGCTCCTCGGGGTCGTCCTCGTGCGGAACCAGCGGGCGGACGATGGCGAAGGAGCCGATCGACAGCACCACCGAAAGAAGATGGCAGGAGATCAGGATCGCGACTCGGCGGCCGATCGCGTCCATGCCGGCGAAAAGACCGCGCGACGCGGTGGCGCCGGGAAGGGCCTCGACGGTGGCGCGGACGAATTGCAGGACCGCGAGGAAGGCGCCGAAGACCACGGCGAACTCGAGACCACGGGCGATCACCTCGAACGGGAAGCGGCCGCGATGCAGCACGATGCAGATGACGGCGAGAATGCCGCCGAGGATCCGGTTGCTGGTGCGGACCTGGGGCAGCGTCACGATCAGATAGACCGCCAGAAGCCCGTAGCTGATGTTGGCCAGCTGCGGGCTCGGCCAGGCGATGCGCCCGAGATCGACGATCCAGAGCAGGATCGGCAGAGCGATGACGGCGAGAATGCGCGGTCGCTGGTAGAGCGGACGATCGCTCGGCTGGGTCGTGCTCACCTAAGGTCTCGGCGGCGGGGAGGAGGATCTTCTCGTAGCACGCATTCCTCCGACGGCGCCAAGGCGGGCTGTGAGCGAGCGACGGTTGGTCACACGCGACTGTGTCTCGCAGCCCCGCCTTCGCTCAGCGTTTCGGCAGGCTGCTGGTTTGCTATGCGCGCCGGATGATTTCCCGCGGTTTCGTCCCTGGGTCCCGAGGCTCGACAGCGCCCACGCTGTATCGTTAAAGAGAAATTCGAGCTTCTCACTTGGAGTTGTGTGTCCCATGGCGACCCATTCGCTGGCCGAGCTGGCCGACAAGCTTTTCTGCGCCGTCATCTCCGACTGTCTCGACCAGGCGGGCATATGGAAGCAGGCATTTCCGACCCGCATCCGGCCGCTCGACGAGAGCCTGGTGATGGTCGGGCGCGCGCGCACCGCCCTTTACATGGACGTGTATGCCGAGACGCCCGGCGAGAATCCGTATGAGCTGGAGATCGCGCTGATCGACAGCCTGAAGCCGGGCGAGATCCCGGTCTTTTCCTGCGGCATGACCGGCCGCGTCGCTCCCTGGGGCGAGCTGCTGTCGACGGCATCCAAGTACCGGGGCGCCGCTGGCGCGGTGATGGACGGCTGCGTCCGCGACATCAAGGCGATCCGCCAGATGAAGTTCCCGGTCTTCCACGGCGGCATTGCGCCTCTGGATTCCAAGGGCCGCGGCACTTGCAAGGCGATCGACGTGCCGATCGAGTGCGCCGGCGTCTCCGTCAGCACCGGCGACCTGGTCTTCGGCGACGCCGACGGCATCGTCGTGATCCCTAAGGCGGATGAGGACAAGGTGCTGAAGCTCGCCTTTCAGAAGATCGCAGGCGAGAAGAACACGCTTCGCGATCTCCAGGCAGGGGAGTCGCTGGGTTCGGTCTTCGCCAAGTACGGGATCCTCTGACCATGATCGTCGACTGCCATGTAAACGTCTATGACGACGACATGATCCTGCCGCTGTTCGGGGCCGGTGCCAGCAACGCCGTCCCCGGCGGCTTCAAGTTCAAGTCCGATGCCGACACCGTCTACGAGGCGATGAAGGAGGTCGACAAGGCGATCGTCTTCTCGCTCCGCTACAAGGACTCGGCCGGCATCGACGGCAACGACGAGGTGACGGCGCGCGCCGTTGCCAAGTACCCGGACAAGTTCGTGGGATTCGCCTGCATCGATCCGCGCATGCCCGACTGCATGGATCTCCTGGTCCATGCGATCGAGGACCTGAAGCTGAAGGGCGTCAAGTTCGGGCCGATCTACAACGGCGTGTCGCTGCTCGATCCGCGCCTGGAGCCGATCTACGCCTATCTGCAGAAGAACAACCTGCCGCTGACCATGCACATGGGCACGACCTTCGGGCGGAACGCGCCGGTCGAGGAAGGCCGCCCGGTCAACGTCGACACTATTGCGCTGCGCTATCCCGATCTCAAGATGATCATGGCTCACATGGCGCACCCCTGGTACGAGGAGTGCATCGTCGTCGCGCGCAAGCAGCCAAACGTCTATTGCGAGGTTTCGGCGCTGCATTACCGGCCCTGGCAGTTCTACAACATCCTGATCTGCGCCCAGGAATACACGATCCATAACCGCAACAAGATCTTCTGGGGAACGGATTTCCCGTTCACCAACGTGCGCGCCTCGATCGACGATCTGAAGAACGTCAATCGTTTCGTCGAAGGCACGCCGCTGCCGCGCGTCACTCAGGAGACGATCGACAGCATCCTCTATTCGAACCCGTTCGAGCATTGGTGGCACGGCGGCCTCAAGGGGTGACCGCGGCCGTCGGCAGGGGGCGGTCGGTCACTCTCCGCGACGTGGCGGCGGATGCCCGCACCACGCCGATGACCGTCTCCAACGTCGTCAACGGCCGCACGCGCGAGGTCGGGCGCGAGACCTTCGAGCGCGTGATGGAGGCCTGCGTGCGGCTGGGCTACCGGCCGCATGCGGCGGCCCGGCGGCTTCGCACCAACCGCCGCATGGCGATCGGCGTGGTCATCGTCGATCCCTCGCCGAACTATCTTGCCGATCCCTTCACCGCGGCGATGCTGGCTGGCCTGACCGACCATCTCGGGCCGCGCAGCTACAGCCTGGTGATCCACGGCGCCTCGCAGGATGGCGTCGGCGCGGTGCCGCTGCTGCAGCGGATCGAGACCGACGCCATCTGCGTGATGCTGTCGGGCGGCGAGGCGGACAGGCGGCAGACCCTGAAGCAGGTCGCGGCTCTCGGCCAGCCG
>CAMDFP010000040.1 GCA_945897335.1 Asaia bogorensis
CGAGCGAAGCGAGGACCTCTCGTTCTGTAAAGTGCGAAGCATCCGACCTCGCTTTGCTCGCCCCCACCCCGTCCCTCCCCCGCTGCGCGGGAGAGGGGGGAAGATTTCACACCAGCGGCGCCTTCAGTCCCTCCTGATCGAACGCGCGCTTGACCGCCGGGCGGTCCAGCATGCGGGTCATGAACGCGCCGACATGGGGGAGCGTGCGCGCCGGCCGCTTCATGCCGCGGGTCCAGCGGCCCAGCATCAACAGATACGGGTCGAGGATCGTGTAGTGCTGGCCAAGCAGATACGGCCCGCCATGTTCGGCCAGCGTCGTCTCGATGGTGTCGAACATGCCGCCGACGCGGGCCTCCTCGTTCGCCTTGATCTCGGCGCGGGATGCCTCGTTGCCGGCGATCTTCTCCGGATAAAAATAGAAGATGAGCTCGGCCTGCACGGTGTTGGTGAGATACATCAGCCAGGAGTAGAAGCGCCCGCGCTCGGCCGATCCCAGAGCCGGGGCCAGCTTCGCCTCCGGGTGCCTGTCGGCGAGATGCAGGCAGATCGCCGCGGTCTCGGAGATCACCAGATCGCCGTCGACGAGCGTCGGGATCCGGCCCATCGGGTTGAGCTTCATGTAGTCGGCGCTCTTGTGGGCGTTCTGCGCACGGTCGACCAGGACCAGCTCATAAGGCGCGCCGATCTCCTCCAGCAGCATGTGCGGCGCCAGGTTGGCGTTCCCCGGATAGTAGAAGAGCCTGTACATCCCTTGGTCCTTTCCGCGTCAGCGTTCGCGATGCTCGAGCCCGTCGTCGATCCAGAGCCAGGGCATCTGGCTGGACGTCCAGCCATGCGCCGCCGGCGGCACCCGCTCGGGCTCGTCCAAGGTCGGGATGGTGAGCGCGACGCGCTCGGACTCCGCGTTCATGGTGGCCAGTGATGACCCGCAATTCGGGCAGAAGCAACGATGCGTTCCGGGAGAGGATTCATACGCCTTCATCTCGCCGGTGAAGCGCACGGCGGATGTGGGGAAGCGGACCCAGGCGACGACCGGGGCGCCGGTGGCGCGCTGGCACATCCGGCAATGGCAATAGGCGGCGGCCCTGGGCTCGGCGGTGACGCGGTAGCGCACCTGGCCGCAGAGGCATCCGCCTTCGAACGCCCGGGCCACGGAGCTAAACTTTCGCGAGCGGGATGTGGCCGGGCTGGGCTTTCACCCGCCCCATCCAGGCGAGGATCGCCGGGTACTTCTTGAGGTCGAACTCGCCTTCGTCGGCGACATGCGTGTAGGCATAGAGCGCGATGTCGGCGATGGTGTAGCGGCCGGCGGCGAAGTAGGGCTCCTTCGCCAGATGCTCGTCCATCACCTTAAGCGCGCGCTCGCCGCGCGTCTTCAGATCGGGCACGCGGGCCTTCTGTTCCGGCGTGATCGAGTCCAGGTGATGCAGCCAGTTCCTCAAGACCGCGATGTAGGGCTCGTGGCTGTATTGTTCGAAGAACATCCAGCGCAGCGCCTGGGCGCGGTCGAGCTTCTTCTCCGGCAGGTAGGGCGTGCCTTCGGCGAAGTAGTAGAGGATGGCGTTCGACTCCGGCAGCACGTTGCCGTCGTCCAGCACCACCGTCGGGATCTTGCCGTTGGCGTTCAGTTTCAGGAACTCGGGCGTCTGCGTGCCGCCGGCGTTCGAGTCGACCTCGATGCGCTCGTATTTGATCCCGAGATGGGCGAGCAGCAGGCGCACCTTGTAGCCGTTGCCGGACGGCGCGTAGTCGTAGAGCTTCACGATGCCTCCCTGTCCTGATCGGGGTCGCTGCCGTGCTGATGGCGGTAGCGCGGCAATTGATCGGTGAGCTTGAGCCAGCGGGCACGACTCTCGGTCCAGATGTGCTCGCTGGGCGTGAGTGCATCCGGATCGTCGAAGGATGCGACGGCAAGGTCGAGCGTGGTCGCGCCCGGGCGCTGCCAGATGAGCGCCGAGCCGCACTCGCCGCAGAAGCCGCGCTCTGCCTTGGCCGAGGATTTGCGGATACGGGGCTGCATCTTCGGGAACGTCACCTTGTCCCGGGCGAAGGTCGCCCAGGCCATCATCGGGGCGCCGGACGCCTTCTGGCACATCCGGCAGTGGCAGAAATTGACGTGGACGGGGGCGCCGTCCGCCCGGAAGCGGACGGCGCCGCAGAGACAGCCACCCTGGCCTTTGCCGGTCCGGCTCAAGGGTCCGGACCCTTTTACGGGCGCCAGAACGGCTTGCCGGCCTCGAGATCGACATCGGCGCGGCTGATGCCCATGTCGCGCAGCATGCGGTCATCGAGGCGGCCGAGAAGCACCCGCGAGCGGGCCCGCTCCTGCCAGTCGATCACGCGATCGACGATGGCGGCGAGGAGGCCTGAGCGGCTGGGGGCGAACCCGATCCGGGAAGCGAGCGGGGACCGGGGGGCGGTCTCACAAGAGGCTGAGGGGCGGGTCATGGGGAGGATTCCTTCGCGTCTGGTGATCTGAAGGTGATCCCGCCGGCCGCGTCCGACAAACGATCTTTTCGCATCTGCATCATGAAGCGAACTAATCCGTAGCCGCATCGCGGACGGTCCCCTGGCACCGCACGGGGAAATTCACCGAGTTGGCGATGAAGCACTTCTCGTGCGCCTGATGGTGCAGCGCCTCGATCTTCGCCGCGTCCACCGGCCCCTTCACGGTGACCGCCGGCGCCAGCACGACCTCGGTGAAGCGGCCGGCGCCCGTGGCCTCCTCGATCATGGTGCCCGAGGCCTCGTCGACATAGGCGGTGACCACCAGCTTGGATGTCGCCGCCAGGTGCAGAAACCACAGCATGTGACAGGTCGACAGCGAGGCGACCAGCAGGTCCTCGGGATTGTAGCGGGCCGGATCGCCGCGGAAGGCGGGATCGGAAGAGCCCGGAATCGGCGGCTTGCCGGATATCCGGATCTCGTGCGCGCGCTCGTAGGCTTTGTACGACGCGGTGCCGGCCCCGGTATTGCCGGTCCATTCGACGGTGGTTTTGTAGTGGTGGGTGGCCATGAGCGACGTCTCCCAGGGGAGAGGCGGGCGCGCGAGGATGAGGGCTGCGCGTCCGGCCGACAAATGAGCTTTGTGCATTGCGTCGATGAGCAGAACTAATGCATATTTCGCCCGCCATGAGCCGCCGCCTGCCCCCCTTGTCAGCGCTCCGCGCCTTCGAGGCCGCGGCCCGCCATCTGAGCTTCACGCGCGCCGCCGCCGAGCTCGGCGTCACCCAGGCCGCGATCAGCCATCAGGTGAAGCTCCTGGAGGATCAGCTGGGCCAGCCGCTGTTCCGCCGCCTCACCCGCCGCCTTCTCTTGACCGATGCCGGCCAGACCTTGTGGCCGGGCGTCCGCGACGGCTTCGATCGACTGGCGCAGGCTGTGCAGAAGGTCGAGGCGAGCCGTGACGGCGGCGTGCTGACGCTCAGCCTGACGGTCTCCTTCGCCGCCCGCTGGCTGGTGCCGCGGCTTGGCAATTTCCTGAAGGCGCATCCGGAAATCGACGTCAAGCTGACCACCACCGACCGCATGGTCGACTTCGCCCGCGAGGACGTCGACGCCGCGATCCGCCATGGCGACGGCACCTGGCCGGGGCTCGACTCCTGGCGGGTCATCTGCCCGGTCTATACGGCGCTGTTGAATCCGCGGCTGATCAAGGATCAGACGCTGGAGAAGCCGAGCGATCTGCAGCGCCTGCCGCTGCTGGTCGAGTCCGACGACAATGTCGACTGGCGGGCGTGGTTCGAAGCCTCCGGATGCGCCTGGCGGCCGCACCGGCGGATGGTCGAGTTCGACACCACGCAGATGGCGGTGCAGGCGGCGATCGAGGGCCTCGGCGTCGCCCTCGGCCCGCCCGAGTATTTTGCCGACGAGCTCGAGAGCGGAAAGTTGATCCAGCCCTTCGAGGTCTATATCGAAACCGACGAGGCGTTCTTCCTGGTCTGCCCGACGGGCCGGGCCGAAGAGCCGAAGATCAAGGCCTTCCGCGAGTGGATCCTGGCCGAAGCGGCCAAGAGCGAGGCCGAGAAAACGAACGCGCCCCGCACCCGGTCAAGGGCACGAGGCGCGGCCTGATCTGGAAACGCGCTGTTCTGGCGCGTCAGTGTCGGGTGATCTCCGCGATCTGGTCCTTGACCTTCAGTTTTTGGCGTTTGAGATCGGTGATCACGACCTCGTCCGGGTGCGGACGGTTGGCTTCTTTTTCGAGCTCGTGCTCGAGCGAAGCGTGCTTGGCCTTCAAATCGTCCAGGCTGGTGTGCGTCGTTGGCATTCCCTTGCTCCGAATGGTTGGCGGGCAGACCTCCATCGACCCTGAAATGCTACGCCTGCTATCTCGGTCTGCCAAGCCGGAACAGTTGCCCTCCCCGACCCGTGCCGCTATGTTCCGCCGCCGCGCGAGGGGCGCCGAAGTAGCTCAGTGGTAGAGCAACTGATTCGTAATCAGTAGGTCGGGAGTTCGATCCTCCCCTTCGGCACCAGCGTTTTCAGACGCTTACGGCGCGGTATAAGGATACGCTATGATATGAGAAGGGACCGGCAGGCTTCCTTCCGCCGCGCGTCCGTCGGCTCTTGCCGGGATTGTCACGGACTGATCACCATCGTGTCGGGCGGGAGTCGCTTCCCTCGGCAAGGCTGCCTTAAGGTCCTTCAGTTTCTCGGAACCCGCTTCATGGTGCTGGGCGGCCAGATCTTCGAGATGACCAGCGACCCGAACCGGGTGAAGCTCCAGGACGGCACCGAGGCTTACGTCGAGACCATGCGCCGCGTGCTCGGACCGGCCGCCCCTTGAGCGATCTCCCCTCCGACCGCTAACGTCCCCTCATCCCCGCCCGAACGGAGTCCTCCATGCGCGTCTTCACCGCCTCGCTCGCCGTCGAGACCAACACCTTCTCGCCGATGATCACCGGCCGCGAGGCGTTCATGGAGCGCAGCTACTTTCCGCCGGGGAAGCACCCGAACCATCCCGTGATCAGCGCCTCGCCGCTCTGGGTGCTCCGCCGCGTGGGCAAGGAGAGGGGCTGGACGGTGATCGAGGGTCTGGTCACCGGCGCGCAGCCGGCCGGCACCATCGTGCGCTCGGTCTACGAGGAGTTCCGCGACGACATCCTGTCCCAGCTCCGCGCGGCGATGCCCGTCGACATGGTGCTGCTCGGACTCCACGGCGCCATGGTCGCCGACGGCTATGACGACTGCGAGGGCGACGTCTTGAAGCGCGTGCGCGAGATCGTCGGGCCTGGGGTCGTCGTCTCGGCGGAGCTCGACCCGCACTGCCACCTCTCCGACCTGATGGTGAAGTCGGCCGACCTCCTGATCGCCTACAAGGAGTTCCCGCATACCGATTATCTCGAGCGCGCCGAGGAGCTGGTGGCGATCTCCGCTGAGATCTCGGCGAAGAAGGTCAAGCCGACGGCCGGCGTCTATGACTGCCGGATGATCAATTCCTACCCGACCTCGCGCGAGCCGATGCGGAGCTACGTCGACCGCATCCAGGCGATGGAGGGCAAGAACGGCATCGTCTCGATCTCGGTGGCGCATTGCTATCCCTATGCCGACGTCCCCGATCTCGGCACCAAGATCCTGGTCTACACCGACAACGACCCGGCCAAGGCGGCAGCGCTGGCCAAGACCCTCGGCCAGGAACTGATCGGCATGCGCGACACCGTGCGCCCGCCCTTCCTCTCGATCGACGCGGCGCTGGACAAGGGCGTCGCCGCCAACTCGGGCCCGGTGGTGATCGCCGAGCCGTCGGACAATGCCGGCGGCGGCGCGCCGTCGGACTCGACCTTCGTCTTGAAGCGCATGATGGAGCGCGGCATCCGGGACGCGGCGATCGCGCCGGTGTGGGACCCGATCGCGGTCAAGATGTGCTTCGCCGCCGGCGACGGCGCGGAGTTCGAGCTTCGCTTCGGCGGCAAGATGGGGCCGTTCTCGGGCACGCCCGTCGATGGCAAGGTGCGCGTGATCAAGTGCGTCGCCAACGCGACGCAGAGCCAGGGCTCCTCGATCCATTATCTCGGCGACGCGGCGTCGATCGAGATCGAGGGCATCGCCGTCGTCCTGATCACCAACCGCCAGCAGGCCTGGGGGCCGGATCTCTTCTCCAACCTCGGCGTCGATCCGACCAAGCGGAAGATCGTGGTGGTGAAGTCGACCAACCACTTCTTCGCCGAGTATTCGAAGATCGCCAGCGACGTCCTCTACATGGACGGGCCGGGCGCGCTTCCCCGCAACTTCAACCTGGTGCCCTACACCAAGGTGAAACGCCCGATCTGGCCGCTGGACGCGAACCCGTGGGGGTGAGCTGACGAGCGAGCTCCGGCATCGCCCCCCACCCTAACCCTCCCCCACGAAGGTGGGAGGGAATACGAGGCGCTTCTTTCGTGTCCCCTCCCCCCTCTGTGGGGGAGGGTTAGGGTGGGGGGATGCCACTAGCTGCGGAAATGGCGCTCGTAGGTCTCGACCAGCGGCGACAGTTCCGACCAGTCCCGCCGCGAGCGGACGAAGACATGGCGCATCTTGATGCTGTCGGCGCGCGTCATGCCATCAGCGTGAACGCCTTCGCCTTCTCGTCGTAACCCCAGAGCTCGCCCTTCTGCAGGTCGAACCACCAGCCGTGGATGGCGAGCGTGCCGGCGGCGATGCCGTCCGCGACCCAGGGGAACGTCGCGATGTTCTCGAGCGAGATCTCGATCGCGGCGCGCTCGATCGGGCCGTTGTCGCCGTCGTCCGAAACCAGCTCGCAGGCGCGCATGCCGAGCGAGACCCAGGGGCCGATGAACTCGCGCTCGCGCAAGGGATCGCCGGCGCAGCAGCGGCGCAGCGCCTGGATACCGCCGCAGCCGGAATGGCCGAGCACGATCAGCTGGCGGACCTTCAGGTCGCGGATGCCGAACTCCAGCGCCGCCGAGGTGCCGTGGAGGCGCCCGTCCGGCTGATAGGGCGGGATCAGGTTGGCGACGTTGCGGATGACGAACAGCTCGCCCGGCTCGGCACCCAGGAGGATCGCCGGGTCGACGCGGCTGTCGGAACAGGCGACCACCATCACCTCGGGATTCTGCCCGAGCGTGCGGAGATTCTCGTAAAGCTCCGGGCGGTGCTCGTAGTAGCGGGCCTTGAAGACCTTGAAGCCGGAGACGAGCTGGTTGATCGCTGCCATGGGCCGGGTCTATCGCTGATGAGCGCTTCAGCGCAAGGGGAGTTGCGACATCACCCCCACCCTACCCTCCCCCATCGAGGGGGAGGGTTTATGACGTCGTGTCCCCTCCCCCCCTTTGTGGGGGAGGGATAGGGTGGGGGGTCTTACGGCAGCAGAACCGTCGAGCCCGTGGTCTTGCGGCCTTCGAGATCCTGGTGTGCGCGCTCCGCCTCGGAGAGCGGGTAGGTCTGGTTGATGCGGATCTTGACCGCGCCCTTCTTCACCACGCTGAAGAGGGCATTGGCCGACTTCACCAGGTCTTCCCGCGCCGCGACATAGGTCATCAGCGTCGGGCGGGTGAGGAACAGCGAGCCCTTGGCCGAGAGGATCGCCGGGCTGAAGGGCGCCACCGGCCCCGAGGCGTTGCCGTAGGAGACCATCAGGCCGAGGGGCCGCAGGCTGTCGAGAGATCCCGTGAACGAGTCCTTGCCGATGCCGTCATAGACGACCGGCACGCCCTTCCCCTTGGTGATCTCGCGCACCTGCTTGGCGAAGTCGTCGCCCGGCTTCACCACGATCGGGTGGTGGCAGCCATGCTTCTTCGCCAGCGCCGCCTTCTCCTCGTTCGAGACCGTGCCGATGACCTTGGCGCCGAGGAACTTGCCCCACTGGCAGAGGATGAGGCCGACGCCGCCGGCGGCGGCATGCACCAGGATGGTGTCGCCTTCCTTCACCTTGTAGGTGCGGCGGATCAGGTATTCGGCGGTCATGCCTTTCAGCATCATCGCCGCCGCGGTCTTGTCGTCGATCCCCGACGGGACCTTGACCATGCGCTCGGCCGGCACGATGCGGCGCTCGGCATATGCCCCGATCGGCTGGGCATATGCCACGCGGTCGCCGACCTTGAACTCCTTCACCTTGGGCCCGAGCTTCTCGACCACGCCGGCGCCTTCCATGCCGATCACCGCCGGGGTCGGCAACGGGTAGAGGCCGGAGCGGTGATAGGTGTCGATGTAATTGAGGCCGACGGCGGTGTTGCGGATGAGCATCTCGCCGGGGCCGGGTGCCCCGAGCTCGACCTCTTCCCACTTCATCGCCTCGGGCCCGCCGGGCTGATGGATGCGGATCGCGTGCGTGGTCGCCATGGTCATTCCCCTGGGATCTAGCGGAGGTTGGTACGGAAGAAGGCGTCGCTGCGCTCGTTGGCGAGCTTGGCGGCCGCGGCGTCGTAATGCTCGCCGCCGACGCGTGCGAAAGCATGGTCGCAGTTCTCGTAGGAATGCACGGTCGCCGCCGGCACGCGGGCCAGCGTCGCCTTGACCTGATCTTGCGCCGCCGGCGGCACGAACTTGTCCTTGGCGGCGATGTGGCAGAGATAGGGCTTGGTGATCGCGGCCGCCTCGCCGAGCGCGCCTTCGATGCCGACGCCGTAGTAGCTGACGTTGCAGTCGGCGTCCGAGCGGGTCGCCATCAGGTAGGCGAGCTTGCCGCCGAGGCAGAAGCCCACCGTGCCGACGCGGCCGGAGCATCCGGGATATTTGCGCAGCGCCTCCAGGCTGGCGACCAGGTCGGCGACGCCCTTGGCCTCGTCGAAGCCCTTGTAGAGCGAGAAGGCCTTGGCCCATTCGGCCTCGGTCTTGTCGGTGATCTGGATGCCCGGCTCCTGGCGCCAGAAGAGATCGGGGCACATGGCGATGTAGCCCTGCTTGGCAAAGCCGTCGCAGAGGTCGCGCATCACCTGGTTGACGCCGAAGATCTCCTGGATGACCAGGACGCCCGGCCCGCCGGTACCGGAGGCGGGCGTGGCGACATATGCCGCGAACGAACCTTGGTCGCGGGCGGCGATCTTGATGTCGGTCATGGGGAGGCTCCGTCCGGAAGGAAGGCGGGAGCGTAACGCGAAGAGCGCGGCGGAGGCTAGCCATGCCGGCTCGCTTGCGGTTATTCTCCGGCCCGAGGGTTCAACCATCGAGCGCGGGAGGGATGCATGAGAGCGCATAATCAGTATCACCCGCGCGGGTCTGTCTTCGCCCCACGACACATCGTCGTCGTGGGGCCGACCAGACGCCGGACCTGACGCTTCCGTCCTTAAATCAGTCCGTTCTGATCCGCCCCGAACGACGCTCCGCGCCCTTAAGCCTCGGCTGCCCGGCGCCCGACCGTCCTTCGTTTTCTGTCTTCGGGTGAGATCATCATGGGTTCGATCAGTCTCCGCGACGTCACCGTCGTCGCCTCCGTCCCACTCTTCAAAAACCTGACCCTGGTCATCGGCGAGACCGACCGGCTCGGCCTCGTCGCCGGCAACGGCGCCGGCAAGACCACGCTGCTGAAGTGTCTCGCCGGCCTCGCCGAGCCGACCTCGGGCGAGATCACCCGCTCGCGGGGGCTCCGCGTCGGCATGGTCGAGCAGGACATGCCGGCCAACCTCGCAGACCTCACGCTGGCGGAAGCGGTACGGCGCGCGCTGCCGCCGGCCGGCCGCGAGGCCGAGAGCTGGCGGGTCGACGTGGTGCTGGACGAGTTCGAGACACCGGCGGAGCTTCGCGAGCGGCCGGTGAAGGCGCTCAGCGGCGGCTGGCAGCGCCTCGCGCTGATCGCGCGCGCCTGGATCACCGAGCCGGACGCGCTGCTTCTGGACGAGCCGACCAACCATCTGGACCTGGCGAAGATCCAGCTGCTGGAGCGCTGGATCGCCGGCACCGGCCGCGTGCCGATGGTGATCGCCAGCCACGACCGCCAGTTCCTCGACGCGGCGACCACGCGCACGCTGTTCCTCAGGCCCGAGATCTCGCGCAGCTTCGCTCATCCCTTCACCGTTGCCCGGAAACTGCTGGCGGACGAGGACGCGGCCGAGGAAGCGAGGCAGGCGAAAGAGGCGAAGGAGGCCGTGCGCCTTCGCCGCAACGCCGCCGAGCTGAAGAACATCGGCGTCAACAGCGGCAGCGACCTGCTGCAGAAGAAGTCGATGCAGCTGGAGGACCGGGCGGAGAAGATCGAGCAGCGCCTCAAACCCGTCCATGTCGAGCGTTCCGGCGACATCAGGCTCGCCAACCGCGGCACGCATGCGAAGGTGCTGATCCAGCTCGACGATGTTTCCGTCACCACGCCCGATGGCCGGCCGCTGTTCCGCACCGGCAAGCTGAACCTGCTGCAGGGCGACCGCGTCGTGCTGCTGGGATTGAACGGCGTCGGCAAGTCGCAGCTGGTGAAGCTGCTGCACCGCGCGGCTCTTGCGGGCGAGGCCGGGCTCCCCGGCATCCGCATCAGCCCGTCGGTGGTACTGGCCTATGTCGACCAGCACATGTCGCAGCTACCGGCGAAACAGACCCCGTTCGACTTCATCGCCGGCACCTTTCGCTTAGGGGATCAGCGAAGCCGCAGCCTGCTCGCCGGCGCGGGTTTCCCGGTCGACCGCCAGGACAAGCTGATCCAGCAATTCTCGCCCGGCCAGAAGGCGCGGCTCGGATTGCTGGCGCTGCGGCTCGCCGAGCCCAACCTCTATTTGATGGACGAGCCCACCACCCATGTCGACATCCCCGGCCAGGAGTCGCTGGAGGCGGAGATCCTGGCGCATGAGGCGACCACGGTCGCGGTCTCGCACGACCGCAGCTTCGTAGCATCCATCGGCACGCGCTTCCTGCTGATCGACGGCACGAAGCTGAAGGAGATCGACGGGCCGGAGGAGTTTTACCGGACGCTGCGGGTAGAGGGATGACCTAGCGCGCGAAGCGGTTGGTGGCGCCGACGATGCTCTCGGCCATGCCGGGGTCGCGGGCATCGTGCCCGGCCTCGCCGACGATGACGAGCTGGCTTGCCGGCCAGGCCTGCGCGAGCCGCCAGGGCGTGACGAGAGGACCGCCGATGTCGAGCCGGCCGTGGATCAGGACGCCGGGAATGCCGGCAAGGCGGCCGGCGTCGCGGAGGAGGCTGCCGTCCTCGAGCCAAGCATCGTTACCCCAGTAATGCGTGACCAGGCGGGCGAAGCCGAGGCGAAACGACGGGTTCTCGTATCGAGGGCTTGGCGTGTGGCTCGGATGCACGGCGACCAGCGTCATCTCCCAATCGCACCAGTCGCGCGCGGCCTTTTCGTGTACGGCCGGGTCCGGGTGCATCAGGAGCTTGTGATAGGCGTCGACGAGGCGGCCGCCGCGATCGCTCGCGGGCACGCCGCCCTGAAACCGTTCCCAGGCTTCGGGGAAGAACATGCCGACGCCGCGCGTGATCCAGTCGATCTCGGCCGGTGTGGTGGTGGCGATGGCGACCAGCACCATCTCGGTCACGCACGCCGGATGCCGCTCGGCATAGGCGAGCGCCAGGGTCGAGCCCCAGGACCCGCCGAACACCAGCCAGCGCTCGATGCCGAGATGCGCCCTGAGCCGTTCGATGTCAGCCAGCAGGTGGGCGGTGGTGTTGGTCGAGAGGTCGATGCCGGGTTCGCCCGCATGCGGCGTGCTGCGCCCTGCCCCCCTCTGGTCGAACAGGATGACGCGATAGGCGCGCGGGTCGAAATAGCGCCGCGCGCTCGGCGTGCAGCCGGATCCCGGGCCGCCATGGAGGACCAGCGCCGGCTTGCCTGTGGGATTGCCGCAAGCTTCCCAATACAGCTGATGACCGTCGCCGACGTCGAGCCGGCCGCTGTCATATGGTTCGATCGGCGGGAACAGATCGGCCATGCTGTCGTCAGGCGGCGTCGCGGATCAGGGCCTCCGCCGGAATCAACCAGTGCTCGTGCAGGCGGCGGATCATCTTGAGCGAGAGCTGCCCGCTTCCGTTCAGAATCTCCGAGGCCCGGCTCCGGCTGTGGAGCAGCCGCCCGAGATCGGCCTGCGTATAGCCCATCTGCTCCATGCGGAAGCGGATGGCGTCGAGCGCCGACGGCGGCGCGATCGGAAAGGCTTCGCGCTCGTATTTCTCGACGAGGATGGCGAGGACCGACAGCTCGGCGACATCGTCGGGCTCAGCGGCGTCCATGAGGCGGTCGATCCGCCGGAGCGCCGCCTTGTGCTGGGCTTTCGTCTTGATCGGCCTGAGCATGACTATTCCTCAACGAAAGGAGCTAGACGGTCGACGCATCGATCTTGTCGTACTCCCCGCGGTCGCCGGCGAAACGGACTCGTACGACTCCGGCGGCATAGTTGATCTGAACCACAAGCCGATAGCTGTTGCCGCAGATTTCGAAGACGACCCGACTACCGCCGATCACGTCCGCGCTGCCATATGTCGCCTTGATCTCGGTCGGTTTCCGCCAAGCCGCCTTCTCGACCTCCTCTTTCCAGGAGGCGATGCGGCGGTCGAGCGTCCTGCCCAGCTTAGGTCGAAGGCGGATTTCACGTGCGATCAGGGCGGCGATGTGATCGAAGCCGACGATGATCATCGCGCATGCTAGTATGTTCCGGAAAATGGAACAAGAGGCCGATCATGCTCAAAGCCCATTTCGACATGTTCGCCGGGTACAACGCCTGGGCCAATAAGCGGCTCTACGAGGCGGCGGCGGCGTTGAGCGACGCGCAGTACCGCGATGACCGCGGAGCCTTCTTCAAGTCGGTGCATGGGACGCTGAACCATCTTCTGGTCGGCGACCGCGTGTGGATGCATCGCTTCACCGGCGAGGGCACGCCGCCGGCGCGGCTGGACCAGATCCTGTTCGAGGACTTCGCTGGCTTGCGTGCGGCGCGCGAAGCGGAGGACGGGCGGATCGTCGACTATGCGAAGGGGCTGGATGAGGCCCGCATCGCCGGGCTCATCCGCTATCGCCGGGTGACCTCGCCGGAAACCGTCGAGCAGCCGCTGGCCCTCGCCCTTGCCCACTTCTTCAACCACCAGACCCATCACCGCGGCCAGGCGCATGGTCTCCTGACCCAGCTCGCCGGCCGTGCGCCGGAGCTCGACCTGCTCTACTTTCAGCGGAGCTAGGCCGGGGCGCGCCGGCGGAGATAGATGAACCAGTAGACGCCGCCGACCAGCACGCTGCCGCCGATGATGTTGCCGAGGGTGACGGGGATGAGGCTGGCGAAGAAGGCGGGCCAGGTCAGCGCCGCGTAGGTGGTGGGATCGGTGCCGAGCTGCGTCCACATCGCGGCCGGTCCCCAGGCCTTCGCGAGCAGGCCCAGCGGGATGAGGTACATGTTGGCGACCGAATGTTCGAAGCCGGCGACGACGAAAGCCGAGACCGGGAATAGGATGGCCAGCACCTTGTCGGTGGTGGTGCGGGCGCCCAGCGCCAGCCACACCGCGAGGCAGACCAGCACGTTGCAGAGGATGCCGAGGAACAGCGCCTGGTCGAAGGGAAGCGTCGCCTTGGCGAGCGCGAGGGACAGCACGACGCGGGCGACCGCGCCTTGTCCGCCCTGATACTGGCCGGAGAGGAAGACCAGCAGCGCGGTTCCGGCCGCGCCGACGAAATTGCCGACATAGACGATCGCCCAGACCCGCAGCATCCGCCGGAGCGGCACCTTGCCCGCCGCCCAGGCCATCACGATCAGCGCGTTGCCGGTGAACAGCTCGGCGCCGCCGAGGATGACGAGGATGAGGCCGAGGCAGAACACGATCCCTGCCAGCAGGCGGGCGACACCGAAGGGCAGCGCGCCGTCGGCGCCGGCGAGCACCGTGGTCGCGAACATCGCGCCGAGGCCGATGAAGGCGCCCGCCAGCACGCCGAGTGCCGTGAGCGTCAGCGCGTCGAGCCCGGACTTCTGGACGCCGACCGCTTCGGCCTTGAGCGCGATCGCGGCGGGCAACAGAGCATCGACGCCGTGATCGTCGGGCTGTGCGTTGCCGGTCGTCATGTGGGGTGCTCCGTGGATTCGGAAAGGGAATAGAGCATAGGAATGTGTCAGCCGGTATGCGGCGATGCCTCGGTGCCGGGCTCTTCCAGCTGCTCGTAGAGCGCGGCGGGCTGGTCCCAGATGGCGGCCCATTCGCGGTCGCCATAGGAGAAGTGCCACCACTCGCCGGTGAAGGGCGCGAAGCCGGCTTCGACCATCACCTGGCGCAGCAGCATGCGGTTGGCGCGCTGGGCCTCGGTCGTGCCTTCGGCGAAGGCGTGGTAGAGCGGCGTCGAGAAGTCGCCATAGGCACTACCCATGTCGAGCGCATCGTTTTGGTCGGCCAGCGTCAGGTCGATGGCGCCCCCGGTCGGATGGCCGGCGACGTCGGGCACGGCGACATGCAGATGGACGTATTCCATCAGCGCGTCGCGATCGAGCTCCGGGCGGGTGCGGCCGAACTCGGCGAGGTAGTGCTCGTATCCCTTCCGCTGGCGGGCGAGCGAGCGGTAGGTCTCCAGCACCAGGAGGTTCAGCTTTGGCTCGCGGCGGCGGAGCGTGTGGCCGGCACGACGGAGGCGATCGAGCGCGCCCGAGCGGATCCAGGGCCAGGCGAGCTTGGCCGTGGCGAGGCCGGAGGCGGGATCGGCAGTCATCGCCACCAGCGGCTCGCCGCATTCGGCGACGGGCACGGCGGCGAGCTCGCGATAGCTGAAGAGATGACGGTCGTCGAAGACGCGCCGCGCGCTGTCGTCCATCTTAGACTCCGAGCCTTGTCTGGCCGCGCTCGAGGTCGAGCAGCGCCTGTTTGGTTTCCACGCCCTTGCCGCCGGAGAAGCCGGTCAGCCCGGCCGAGCCGATCACGCGGTGGCAGGGTATGACGATGGCGATGGGGTTGGAGCCGCAGGCACCGCCGACCGCACGCGCGACGCCGCCGGCGGTCCGCGCGATGTCGTTGTAGCGCAGCACCTCGCCATAGGGGATGGCCAGCAGCGCTTCCCAGACGCGGCGCTGGAACGGCGTGCCGCGAGCTGCCAGCGGCAGGTCGAAGCTGCGCAGCTTGCCTGAGAAGTAGAGATCGAGCTGGCGCCGCGCCTCGATGAGCAGCGGGGTCTCGTCGGTCCCGCCCTCGCCCCAGCCGAGCGAGATCAGCGCGCCGTCCTCCTCTGTCAGCAGGAGAGGTCCGAGCGGGCTCGTAACGGTGAGCTCGGCCTTCACGCCTTGAGCAGCACGGCAGGCAGCGCTGCCGCGTCGTTGACCGGCAGCGAGCAGGTGGTGCCGCGACAGACATAGGTGGTGGCGCGGTCGTCGACCTGGCCCTTGCCATGGGCGGGATGGTTTGATGCGAGCCCTTCGCCCGGTTTGATCACCTGCAGCACGCGGTCCGGGAGGCTGAGGTCGGCCACCGCATCGATCATCACCTTGGTGTCGTGCTGGTCGCGGAAGCCGACGATGACCACCTGCACCGCGCTACGCAGCAGCTCGGCTGCGTTCAGCAGGGTCGAGAAGGCCATGACGCTGCGCTCGACGTCGCCTGAGAACGCGGCGATGACCGCCTCGGCCCGGTCTCGATACCCTGCCTCGCCGGTGATGAAATGGAGCCGCGCCAGATTGGCCGCCTGGGTGCCGTTGCCGGATGGCGTCGCGTTGTCATGTGCGTTGCGGGTGCGCGTGATCAGCGCCTCGCCGTCGTCGGGCGTGAGGTAGTAGCCGCCGGCCTTGGCATCCCAGAAGTGTTTATCGAGCACGGCGGTCCAGGCGCGGGCGCGGGCGAGATAGGCGGCCTCGCCGCTGGCTTCATAGAGCGCCAGCGCGGCTCGGGTCATCTGCGCATAGTCGTCGAGCAGGCCGGAATGCTGCGCCTTGCCGAGGCGGGCGCTGTGCAGCAGGCGATCGCCGCGGCCGTGGACCCTTTCAATGTAAGCGAAGCCGGCGCGTGCCTTCTCCATCCAGTCGGGACGCTGGAAGGCGAGCGCGGCATTGGCGAGCGCGGCGATCATCAGTCCGTTCCAGTCGGCCGGCGTCTTGTCGTCGAAGCCGGGACGCACCCGGCCGGCACGCACCTCGAGAAGCTTCGCGCGCGCGCGGGCGAGCAGCCCCTCCTCCGCATCCGACAGCGCTTCGGGCGAGCGTGAGCGGTTGAGAATGGTGTGGTGTTCCCAGTTGCCGAGAGCGGTCACGTCATAGGCGCGCTTGAAGGCGGGGTTGGCTTCGCCGAGGACGGCGTCGATCTCCGCCTCGGTCCAGACGTAGAAGCGGCCCTCCTCGCCCTCGCTGTCGGCATCGAGCGAGGAGGCGAAGCCGCCATCCTCGACGATCATCTCGCGGAATAGCCAGCCGACGGTCTCCTCGACCCGCTGGCGGTAGAGCGGCGACTTCAGGTCCTGCCAGGCGAGAGTTAGCAGCTCGATCAGCTCGGCATTGTCGTAGAGCATCTTCTCGAAATGCGGGACCAGCCACTCTTCGTCGACCGAGTAGCGCGAGAAGCCGCCGCCGAGATGATCGTAGATGCCGCCCTGGCTCATGCGGTCGAGGGTGGTGGTGACCGCCTCCAGGAACGGCCGCTGGCCGGTCCTGACCCAGGCGCGCCAGAGAAGCAGGAAGCCGGCGACGTTGGGAAACTTCGGCGCCGAGCCGAAGCCGCCGAAGAACGGGTCGACTTCGCGGACGAGGCGCCGTGCGGCACGGTCGATGACGGCGAGCGACGGCAGGTCGCCGGGGCGCGAGACCGAGAGTTTGGCGAGTGCTTCTTTCAGTGCGCCGACGTTCTTCGCGACCGTCTCGGGCTGGCGCTTGTAGGTGCCATGGACGCTGCGCAGCACGTCGACGAAGCCCGGGCGGCCATAGCGCGCGCTGGGGGGAAAATAGGTGCCGCCCCAGAAGGGTTCGCCGGTGGGGGTGAGGAACATGGTAAGCGGCCAGCCGCCGGACTCGCCCAGTAGCGACAGCGCCGACTGATAGATGGTGTCGACGTCGGGCCTCTCCTCGCGGTCGACCTTGATGTTGACGAAGAGCTCGTTCATCACCGCGGCCGTCGCCGGGTCCTCGAAGCTCTCATGGGCCATGACGTGGCACCAATGGCAGGCGGCATAGCCGACCGAGAGCAGCACCGGCACGTCGCGGCGCTGGGCCTCGGCGAAGGCGGCCGGGCTCCAGGTCTGCCAATGGACGGGGTTGTCCTGGTGCTGTAGCAGGTACGGACTGGTCGCTTCGGCGAGACGGTTCAACGCGGGCTCCTGGACATGACCGGAGATCATAAGGGAAAGGTGCTTCCCCAGCAGCCAGGCATCTATGCCCTGGCGACGCCGGCCGGCCGCTCGGCGGTGGCGGTGATGCGCCTCTCCGGGAGCGGAATCCGCACCGTGGTCGAGGCCCTCGCAGGCGAGCTGCCCCCGCCCCGGGCCGCCCGTCTGACCGAGTTCTCCACTCGTCCCGGAAGCGGGACGAGTGGAGGCGTGATCGATCGGGGGCTGCTTTTTTGGTTCCCGGCCCCGCAGAGCTATACCGGGGAGGACGTGGCCGAGTTCCACCTGCATGGCGGACGGGCCACGGTCGCGGCGATGGTGGAGACCCTGGGCCAGCGCGGGCTGCGCGCGGCCGAACCCGGCGAGTTCACCCGCCGCGCCTTCCACAACGGCAAGATGGACCTGACCCAGGCCGAGGCGATCGCCGACCTGGTCGATGCCGAGACGTCCGGGCAGCGCCGGCAGGCGCTCCGGCAGATGCAAGGGGGGCTCGGCGAGCAGTTCGAGGGGTGGCGTCGGCGCCTGATCGCGGCGATGGCCCTGACCGAGGCGGTTCTGGACTTTTCCGACGAGGAACTACCGGCGGGGGTTGAGGAAAGGGTCACCAGCGAGCTGTTGTTGTTAAGAAACGATATATCAAACTATTTGGGCCTCCAAGGCCGAGGAGAGCGCCTCCGTGACGGGGTCCGGGTGGCGATTTTGGGTCCACCGAATGCCGGAAAATCGAGTCTGCTGAACGCACTGGCTCGGCGCGAGGCCGCCATCGTCTCGACCGTCGCCGGGACCACCCGGGACGTGATCGAGGTCCACCTGGATCTGGGCGGAGTGCCGACGATCCTCGCCGACACCGCGGGCCTCCGCCAGGCGGCGGACGCCCTCGAGGCGGAGGGGGTGCGCCGGGCGACCGCCTGGGGGAGAGGTGCCGACCTCAAGATCCTGGTCGGGGCGACCGACGCCTGGACCTCTCTCTACACCCCGGAGGTGCGGGCAGTGGTCACCCCGGGGATCATCGTCGTCGGCAACAAGGCCGATCTGAAGCCGGTTCCCCCAATCTGGGACGGGCTGCCGGTGATCGCCGTATCAGTCCATTCCGGAGAGGGGATGGACGCCTTGATCGAGCGACTGACCACGGAGGTAAGCCGGTTGGCGGGAGAGAGCGAGGCGCCGCCCCTCACCCGCGCCCGGCACCGCGAGGGACTTTCCGCTTGTATCGAGGCGATAGATCGAGGCTTGGGCGAGGTCGCGACGGAGCTTCGCGCCGAGGAATTACGCGTTGCAGCTCAAGCACTTGGACGACTTACGGGTCGCATCGACGTAGAGGATGTCCTGGATGCCCTGTTCCGGACTTTCTGCATCGGAAAGTGAAGCGGATGTTTCACGTGAAACATTCGAGGAGTAAAATTGAATTCATGATCTACGACGTTGTGGTGATCGGCGGCGGGCATGCCGGGACGGAAGCGGCGGCGGCGGCAGCCCGGATGGGCGCCCGGACGGCGCTCGTCACCCATCGCCGCGACACCATCGGGTCCATGTCCTGCAACCCCGCGATCGGAGGCCTCGGCAAGGGTCACCTGGTCCGCGAGATCGATGCGCTGGACGGGATCATGGCCCGGGCGATCGACCGGGGCGGCATCCAGTTCCGGGTCCTCAACCGCAGCAAGGGACCCGCCGTCCGCGGGCCTCGGGCCCAGGCCGATCGGCGGCTTTATCGGGAGGCTGTCCAGGCCCTCCTGGCCGAGCAGGCCAATCTCGACATCGTCGAGGGTGGGGTCGAAGACCTTCTGACGGAAGACGGCCGGATGACCGGCCTCCGCCTCGGCGACGGCCGGGAGATCCGGGCCGGCGCGGTCGTGGTCACGACCGGGACCTTCCTCCGGGGCCTGATCCATCGGGGAGAGGCGACGGAGTCCGCCGGCCGCATCGGCGAGCCTCCATCCCTCGGCCTGTCGGCGTCCCTTTCCCGCCTCGGCTTTGCCCTGGGCCGGCTCAAGACCGGCACCCCTCCGCGCCTCGATGGGCGCACGATCGATTGGTCAGGCCTCGAGGTTCAACATGGCGACGACCCGCCGGAGCCGTTCTCGGCCCTCACCGAGTGCATCTCTACGCCCCAGATCCCCTGCCATATCACCCAGACGACCCCGGCGACCCATGCGCTGATCCGGGCGAACCTGCATCGGGCGCCGATGTACTCTGGACAAATAGAAAGTGTCGGGCCCCGCTATTGCCCGTCGATCGAGGACAAGGTGGTGCGCTTCGGCGACCGCGACCGCCATCAGATCTTCCTGGAGCCCGAGGGGCTGGACGACCCGACGATCTACCCCAATGGGATCTCGACCTCGCTTCCGGCCGATGTCCAGGCCGAGCTGGTGCGGACCATTCCCGGCCTCGAGCGCGTGACCATTCTCCAGGCCGGCTACGCCATCGAATATGACCATGTCGACCCGCGCGAGCTGCGCCCTACCCTGGAAACGCGGCGGATTTCCGGGCTTTTCCTGGCAGGCCAGATCAATGGTACGACCGGTTACGAGGAAGCGGCCGGCCAGGGTCTGATCGCCGGGATCAATGCCGCGCTGGCCGCGGGAAGTCCTGGGCGGACCTTCGTTCTGGGCCGTGCCGACGCCTATGTCGGGGTCATGGTCGATGACCTGGTGAGCCGCGGCGTGACGGAGCCCTATCGGATGTTCACCTCGCGGGCCGAGTATCGACTCAGCCTTCGGGCCGACAACGCCGATCTCCGCCTCACGCGCCTCGGTCTAGTCGCAGGATGTGTGGGCAGCGCCCGCCGCCAAGTCTTCGAAGCCCGATCCCAAAGGCTCGGCGAGGGCCGCGCTCTCCTCGATCGTCTCTCCGCCAGCCCCTCGGCCCTGCTTCGCCAGGGATTCCAGGTCACCCAGGACGGCCAGGTTCGCTCGGCCTTCGCGCTTCTATCTTTCCCCGAGGTCACGCTTGACCGCTTGTCCGCGATCTGGCCGGAAATCGCCGCCATCGCCCCCGATATCCGGGCACAGCTGGAGATCGACGGCCGATATGCCGGCTATCTGCAGCGCCAGGAGGCGGATATCGCCGCCTTCCGCCGCGATGAGAACCTGACCCTGCCTGACGATCTGGACGTGAATGCCATCGGCGGCCTTTCGACGGAGGTCCGGACCATCCTTAAGACCTCCCGGCCGGCGACGATCGGGGCCGCGGCGCGGTTGTCGGGGGTCACGCCGGCGGCAGTCATCGCACTTCTGCGCCACGCTCGGTCATGACTCCGGAGGATTTTGCTGTCGCGACCGGTGTTTCACGTGAAACATTGGACCGGCTGCGCCTCTACGCCTCGCTCCTGATCCGCTGGCAGCGGGCGGTGAACCTGATTGGCAAGTCGACAGCGGCGGATATCTGGGAGCGGCACTTCCTGGATTCGGCTCAAATCCATCCTTACCTGGCCGAAGGACCGGGTTTGGTCGATTTCGGCAGCGGCGCGGGCTTCCCGGGAGCGGTCCTGGCGGCGCTCGGGGTCAAGGATGTCCACCTCATCGAGTCGGACAGCCGGAAATGCGCCTTCCTCCGCGAGCTCGACCGCCAGCTCGTGCTGGGTATGACAATCCATGAGGCCCGCGCCGAGTCTCTAACGCCCTGGAAGGCCCGGAGTGTGACTTCACGCGCTCTCGCTCCCCTGCCCCGACTCCTCGATATGACCGGGGAGTTCCTCGGGCCGGAGACGGTCTGCCTGTTCCCGAAGGGAGAGACGGCCGATCAGGAATTGACGGAGGCGCGGAAAGGGTGGAATATGGCCGTGGAACGCCTTCCAAGTCGGACCAGTCCTACCGGCGTAATCCTCAGGCTGACCAGGGTGGAGCGAAAGACATGATCGAATTGATGGGCCTTGCGTCCGATCGACCCCGTATCATCGCTGTCGCCAACCAGAAGGGCGGTGTCGGCAAGACGACGACGACGATCAACCTGGCGACCGCGCTCGCCGCCTGCGACAAGCGCGTCCTCATCATCGATCTCGATCCCCAGGGCAACGCCTCGACCGGGCTCGGTATTGCCAGGACCGCGCGCGAGCGCGACACCTATGCGGTGCTCTGCGAGGGCCTGCCGATCTCGAAGGCGATGCAGCCGACGGCCATTCCGGGCCTGTCGATCGTGCCGGCCTCGGTCGACCTCTCCGGTGCGGAGATCGAACTGGTCGAGCAGGGCAGGCGCGAGTTCAAGCTCGCCGACGTGCTGGGCGACGCGCATGGCGCGGACTACATCCTGATCGACTGCCCGCCGTCGCTGGGCCTGCTGACGCTGAACGCGCTGGTCGCGGCCGACGCGGTGCTGGTCCCGCTCCAGTGCGAGTTCTATGCGCTGGAGGGCCTCAGCCACCTGATCAAGACCATCGAGCGGGTGAAGCGGGCGCTGAATCCACGGCTCGAGATCCAGGGCGTAGTGCTGACCATGTACGATAAGCGCAACAACCTCTCCGACATGGTTGCCGCCGATGTCCGTGGATATCTCGGCGAAAAGGTCTACGAGACCGTGATTCCGCGCAATGTCCGGGTCTCCGAGGCGCCGTCGCACGGCAAGCCGGTGCTGGTCTACGACCTCAAATGCGTCGGCTCGCAGGCCTACCTGCATCTCGCCGGCGAGGTCATGCGGCGCGAAAGGCGGATCGCGGCGTGATCGAGGAGCAGGAAGGCCAGGGGCGTCGCCGGGGTCTCGGCCGGGGCCTCGGCCAGCTGTTCGGCGACGACGCGCAGGACTACGCCGAGCTCGACAAGCATCGCCAGGCCAAGAGCGTCCCGATCGACCAGATCTATCCCGGACGCTTCCAGCCCCGGAAACATTTCGACGAGGAGGCGCTCGCCACCCTGGTCGAATCGATCAAGGCCCAGGGCATACTTCAGCCCATCCTGGTCCGACGGCATCCGGAATCCGCCAACGCCTACGAGATCATCGCCGGCGAGCGCCGCTGGCGGGCGGCCCAGCTCGCCCAGCTCCACGAAGTACCGATCCTGATCAAGGACCTTCCCGACCGCGACGCGCTCGAGGTGGCGCTGGTCGAGAACATCCAAAGGCAGGATCTGAACGCGGTCGAGGAGGCCGAGGGCTACCGTCGCCTGGTCGACGAGTTCGGCCATACCCAGGAAGACCTGGCGAAGGTCGTGGGCAAGAGCCGGAGCCACGTCGCCAATCTTCTGCGCCTCCTGACCCTGCCGGAGCCGGTCCGGAAGCTGGTCGAGACCGGCCAGCTGACCGCAGGGCATGCCCGCGCCCTGGTCGGCAACCCGGATGCGGAAGTGCTGGCGAAGCGGATCGTCGACAAAGGTCTTACCGTCAGGCAGACCGAGAAGCTGGTCACACCGGAGAAGGCCTCCGGCCCTACCGCCAAAATTGCGGCCCCGACCGATCCGAACACCGCAGCGCTCGAGCGCGACCTCGAAACTTTGCTCGGACTGAGAGTCAAGGTTGCCTATGATGGCAAGACCGGCTCGCTGACCATATACTATGGCACCTTGGACCAGCTCGACGGACTGCTCTCGCGGATCACCCAGAGCGCTCCGCCGAGCGCCTGATGTCGCGCTAAAAACCAACCTTCTAATCCATTGATTCTATTAAATATCGAGCCGATATAACGCGCTCGGCGCGGTATCTCAGGCCGGTTTTTGGGCCGAAGACCTGTGCATAACTCACGACGATCCAAAGTTAAGGGCAACCCGTCAGAGCTCTCCTACGCCCTTCTGGCGAGGCCGGCAATCGACTGAAGAACCTGGCCGGTCAGGGCCTGGGCGGGCGAGCCGGTCGAACGCACGCGAAGATCCGCCTCGGTGAGCAGCCCGAGCGCGCGCCCGACCAGGGCGAGGCTCCAGCGCCGCGCCTGCCGCTCGAAGCTCGCGGCCGTGTCGAAGTAGACTGGCGGCTTCAGGGCGCGGACCGCCGCCGCGGGCTGGGTGCCTGCCGCCACCGCCTGGACGACGAGTTGCAGGCGCTGACAGTGACGCTGGGCGGCGATGAGGATGGCGACCGGCGACATGCCCTCACCCCGAAGCCGGGCCAGCGCCCGCGACAATCGGCCAAGGTCCCCGTCGAAGGCGCCGAGGACCGCATCGTCGAGGCCCACCGCGGCGCTGTCGCCGATCGCCGCCATGGCGTCGGCCTTGCTCACGGACGTCTGTCCGGCGCAGTAGAGCGCCAGCTTCTCGGCTTCCGCTCGGGTCATGCCGCGGTCGCCGCCGAGATGCTCGGAGAGGAAGGCCAACGCATCCGGGGCGATGTCGAGGCCACGTGCCGCCAGCGTCTCCTCGACCACGCGCTCGATCGCCTCCTCGCGATCGGGATAGCAGGCGATCGCCGCAGCGCCGTCATCGTCCTCGAAGGCCTCGACCAGTTTCGAGCGGCGAGTGAGGTCCGCCGCCTCGACGACGACCAGCGCCTCCCAGCCCGTCTGTGCAAACAGCGAGCGGACGGACTCGGCGAGACCGTCGCCGCCATCCCTCACCCACACCACCTTGCGCCCGCCGGTGAAGGCGATCGCGGCGGCCTCGTCGGAGAGACGCGCGGGATCCTCGCGCACGGTCTTCGCCGCAAGCTCGACGACGCGGAACGGATCGCCGAGATCATCGACCACTGTCCTCGCCAGCGCCTTGGCACGCTCGCGCATCAGCCCGACATCGGCGCCATAGAAAAGGACGGCGCGAAGCTTCGGATCCGGCTTTCGGAGAAATCCATCGACCGAGCGGTCGGCGATCTTCACGAGGCCGGCTTGGAGAAATGAAGACCGAGCTGCTGGCGGATGTCGTCGCTGATCTCGCGCAAGACGCGGCTCCGCGCATCGGCTTCGGAGGCAATATTGGCGAAGTGCGAGGCGACCACGGTGAAGCCGTTCGCCCAGCGGCTCTGCCCGCTCAACACCGGCTGCCCGCTGGCGACATCGCGCAGCGTGAATCCGGCGGTGATCGTGAGGCGCCCATAAGTGGCGGAGTCGTCGCGGGCGATGCCGAGATTGTCGCGGCGCTCGGCCAGCGTCACCACGAGCTCATAGCGCGGCCGCGCCGGCTGGCCCCGCGGCGTCAGACGATCGAGCAGGTTGTTGCGAAGCTCCTGCCCCGGGCGATCGGCGATCAGGGCGATGCGCGTCTCCGCCATCGCCTGCGCCGCCGCACCCGTGCCACCGCTGCGCTCGCCATAGAGCGGCTGGAATCCGCAGGCCGAGAGAAGGAGAGCGAGCGCAAGGATGCCGCCGCGAAGCATTCGTCGTGCCCCCTCTCCCGGCGCAGCCGGGGGAGGGTTGGGGTGGGGGCCGAGCGAAGCGAGGTCTTCCGTCTGCATCGATC
>CAMDFP010000041.1 GCA_945897335.1 Asaia bogorensis
CGTCGGTCGGCGGCTGGTTCCGCGTCATCAGCGGCTCCGGGCGCACCAGCACGGCGCGGTAGCAGGCGATATAGAAGGTGGGTATGGGCGAGACGACCTTGAGCTCGGAGGTGCGCTGGCCTGTGTAGTCGCGCTTGGCGTGCTGGGCGATCTCGCTGCCGTAGAGGCGGTAGCGGAAGTCCCAGCCGTCCTCCAGCACGTCGAGGATCATCAGGTATCCGAGCGCCTCCTTGAGCGCCAGCGGGTCGACAGCATCGACTGATGGGATGCTGCCGTCCACCCTTTGGGATCGCCACCAGCGGAACAGCACCTTGAGCGGCGCCTCGACGAGGGTTCCGATCTGCGGATTCCAGCGGAAGATCGGCGGCGCGATGTCGTGGGCGAAGAAATGCGGGATCAGCGCCGACGGGGCTTCGGCGAGGACGGCGCGGGTGAAGGTTTCGATGAGGGCGCGATCGGTCATCAGAAGGGGAAACACTAGCGGCCCGCTGGACAATTGTCGCCCCGCCTCATTTCGGCTTACCGTGCCGCTCGCCATCGGAGGGAACTTGAATGCGGATCTACATCTCGTCGGACATCGAGGGCGTTGCCGGCGTCGTGCATGGCCAGCAGGGACAGCCGGGAAACCCTGAATACGAGCGCGCCCGCCGACTGATGACGGCGGAGGTGAACGCCGCCATCGCCGGTGCCTTCGAGGGCGGTGCGACCGAGATCCTGGTCAACGATTCGCACGGCCCGATGCGCAACCTCCTGATCGAGGATCTCGACGCCCGCGCCCGGCTGATCTCCGGCAAGCCGAAGCCCGTCTCGATGATGGAGGGGCTGACTGCCGACTATGCCGGCGTCTTCGCGCTCGGATTCCATGCCCGTGCCCGCTCGCACGGCATACTCGCGCATACCATCAACGGCTTCGCCTTCGGACGGGTCACGGTAAACGGCCGCGAGGTCGGCGAGTCCGGGCTCTACGGCTCCTATGCCGGCGAGGTCGGGGTGCCGGTGATCCTGGTCTCGGGCGACGACTGCCTGAAGGCGGAGGTGGCGCCGCTGTTCGAGGGCGCCGAGATCGTCGAGGTCAAGCGCGCGATCATGAGCTCGGCCGCCGACTCGATCGCCCCCAAGAGGGCGCATGAGCTGATCCGTGCGGCGGCGACCCGCGCGCTCGGACGAGTGAAGGAGATCAGGCCGTTCCGTATCGCGCCGCCGATGAACGTGCGGGTCGAGTTGACCAACGTGGCGCTGGCCGACCTCATGTCGCTGATGCCGGGCACCGAGCGCCCGGCGCCGGAGGTGGTGACCTTCACCGCCGGATCGATGAAGTCGGTGATCCGCACGCTGAATTGCTTCTCGGCGATGTCGTTCATGCTGCGCTAGGCGGCGGTTCGGCGGCCGGCCAAAATCAGCGTGATGCCGGCGAGCACGCCCAAGCCCGCGACGCCGGTGAAGACCGGCCCGTAAGCGCCGACCAGCGAGACCGCCTTGGCGAAGATGAAGGGGCCGCTGGTGTATGCCAGGAAGGTGAAGAAGGCGGAGCCGGCGGTCGCCATCCCGACCTTGCCCTTGGGCGCGATGCGCGCGACCTCGGCCAGGAAGACGCCGTTCCAGGTGGTGGCGGCGATTCCGGTCACGGCGAAGACCGCGACGATCGCCCCATAGGACCAGCCGGGGCGGATGGTCGAGAGCGCCAGCGTCGAGAGTGTCGCCGTGACGGCGAGAGTCTTCAGGACCGTGATCGCCGAGCCGATGCGGTCGGCGATCCAGCCCATCAGCACGCGCCCGAACATGCCGGTGAACAGCATCGCGGAGGAGGCGGCACCGGCCTGGACCAGGGTGAGCCCGATCTCGTCGGTGAGGTAGGTGACGCCGAAGGAGAAGAGGTTGCCCTGGATGGCGGCGAGGCAGAACGAGGCTACGGTCAGGAGCGGCAGGCCGGGCGAGAGCGCCAGCGCCTCGACCGGCTGCCGGAGATTGGCCGGCGACACCAGGATCCTGGCCGAGAGTGCCACGCTGTCGTCGCGGTCGGCATCGAGTTCGCGTCGGACGCGCTGGACCACGAGGATGGCGACGAGGCCGATGAGGGCGGTCGCTGCCAGCGCGAACTGCCAGCCGATGACGGCGGCGATGGTCGGCAGGCTCAAGCCGGCGATGGCGCCTCCCAGCGGCGCGCCCGCCTGCTTGATCGAGAACATCGCGCTCTTGTGGCGGGGTGGCGTGTAGCGGGCGAGTACATCGCTCCCGGCCGGCGTCGTCGGCCCGTAGCCGACGCCGACCAGCAGCGCCGCCAGCATCATCGCCGGCCACCACGGCGCGAAGAAGATCATCAGGCTGGCGGACGCCATCAGCGCGCCGAGCTGAAGCGCCCGCAGCGATCCGAGTCGCTGCAGGATCGGGTGGCCGCTGAGGAAGAACCAGGCCGAGCCCAGCGACACCAGGCCGGCCAGTTCACCGACGCGCTCCGGCGTCACCCCCGCCGCGTGGGTCAGGACCGGCGCCAGGACCCAGATCGACTGGGATTGGAACGCCGCGACGATCTGCATCAGGAGGACCGCCGCCAACGGCGGAAGCCAGGGAGGAAGCGCCATTACGCTCGTCGGTTTCGGCGGAGACGGGCGGACGGTGACAGATCCCGGCCTCAGGCGCTACCTGATCGGGACGGGTGGCGGAATGACGCTCGCTCCCGCGCCGAGTCGTGCATAATCGATAGACAAAAGAAGGAGGACCCCATGGCCGATCCCATCAATTTTCCCGGCACCGTCGAATGGTCGGGCGAGAATCCCGGCGTCTCGCTGAAGGAGACGCCCGACGGACCGTTTGTCACGCTCGCCAGCTTCTTTCGCGTCGTGCTGTCGCCGCATGGCCGCGGCCACGCGCTGGTGCTGCTGCAAGCGCCGCAGGATGGCGCGTCCGCCGGCAACGTCTGCTATCACGACAACGAGAAGCTGGCGCGCTACCTGGTCAGCGACTTCGTCGCCAATTTCGGCGCCTATAAGGGGCTGCCGGGCCTGAAGGGGCTGACCTACAAGACGCTCGACTCGGTTGTCGCCGCGGGCGATCCGGGCAGCACCTACAGCGAGATCGTGAAGGCGGGCGGCGAGACCATCGAGCTCAAATGGACCGGGCTCGGGAAGCCCTTCTGTTTCGCGTTGCCGCCGGACAAGTCCGCGACCGGCAGGCACTACATGCCCAGCCTCTTCGTCGGCTGCGCCGATGCCTCGGTGACGATCAACGGCAGGAAGCTGCCGGGCAAGCCGGTGCCGCGCGAGATCGCCGGTCACTCGATCTCAACCGCCATGCTGGCCTTCTCGGAGACGTGGATCCAAGGCTAGGACGGCGGAGTCGGGCATGACGAAGCGGAAGCTGCGTGTCGGCCTCGTCGGACTCGGCGGCGTCGGTTCCATCCATCTCGAAGCCTACCGCGACAGCTCGGTGATCGAGCTGGTCGCGGCGGCCGAGATCGACGATGCGAAGCGAGCGAACCTGCAGGCCCGCTACGGCTTCCGCCCCTATGCCGATTTCAGACAGATGCTCCGTGACGAGGCTCTGGATCTCGTCTGCGTGGCGACGCCGGTCGTCACGCACGAGTCGGTGGCGATCGCCTGTGCCGAGGCGGGCAAGCACGTGCTCTGCGAGAAGCCGCTGGCGGTCGAGGTCGCCTCGGCACGGCGCATGATCGCCGCCTGCGCCGCCGCCGGCGTGAATCTATTCTACGGCGCGTCGTATCGCTTCCTGCCGGCGATCCGTCACGCCCGGGACCTGATCCAGAGTGGTGCGATCGGCGAGGTGCTGCTGCTGCGCGAGCAGGAGATCGGCGGCACCGGCCCCGACGGCCGCCAGATCATGGGCTTCGCGCATTATCCGCCGGGCGGGCCGGGAGGCTCGGGGCTCGGGCTGGTGGATCACGGCATCCACCTGATCGATGCCTTCGGCTGGATGACCGGCAGCACCATCGGCTCGGTGTTCGGCCGCGGCAACATCTCGGGCGCCGCGCCGTCGACCGAATACCTGCTGATGAACTTCCGGAACGGCGGCCTCGGCCATCTTCTCTATGAGGACTGCACATTCCCGACCAGTCTGCCGGGCGAGGGCATCTTCAGCTGGGGCTCGGCCTGGAGCCTAGACGGCTATGTGCCGCCGGGACGCTGGCAGTCGGCGCCCGGAACCATCCATGTCCATGGCACCAAGGGTGCTCTCCGCATCCATCACTACGCGCATGCGCTGTTCCTGACCGACCGCGACGGCACGCGCCAGATCGAGCTGCCCGGCCGGCCGGCGCCGGGCCACTTCGCAGCCCAGATGGAATCCTGCGCCCGCAGCGTCCTCGATGGCGAGCCGGTCGAAGTGCCGGGCGAAGCGGGTCTGGTGGCGCTCGAAGTGCTGATGGCCGCCTATCGCAGCTTCGAGGAGAAGCAGGTCGTCGCCGTCCCGGCCTGAAGCCGGGACAGTTCCCATAACTAATTGTTTTAGCTTGTATTTATTCTCATCCGATCCCTCCAGCCGGACCCAGGGCCAGCTGCGTTGTCGGATCGACCGTTGCAGTGAGGCGGCGGTTTCTCCCTGCGGTGAAGCCGGGTGACCCCCCGGACGATCAGTGAAAAGATGACCGTATGAGCCGCCGGACCGTCCATTCGAGCTCGCATTGGGGCGCCTTCAAGGCGGTGGTCGAGGATGGCCGCTTCGTCGACGTTCTGCCGTTCGAGCGCGATCCGCAGCCGAACGACCTCGTCGCCGGGCTTCCGGCAGCCGTTCACGCACCGAGCCGGATCGAACGGCCGATGGTGCGGAAGGGCTGGCTCGACGATCCCGGGAACGGGGAAGGGCGGGGACGCGATCCGTTCGTACCGGTCGACTGGCCAACCGCCCTCGATCTTGTCGAACGCGAGATCAGGCGGGTGCGCGAGACCCATGGCAACCAGGCGATCTTCGCCGGTTCCTATGGCTGGTCCAGCGCCGGTCGCTTCAACCACGCGCGCACCTTGCTGCACCGCTTCTTCAACGGCCTCGGCGGCTTCGTCGGCCAGTTGACCAACTACAGCTATGGCGCCGCCATGGTGCTGCTGCCCCGGATCATCGGCAGCCTGGAGGCGGTCACCGGCCCGGTGACCGACTGGCGCAGCATCAACAAGCACACCGACCTCTTGGTGATGTTCGGCGGCGCGCCGCTGAAGAACGGCAAGGTGACGTCCGGCGGCGCCGGCGAGCATTCCTTCGAACCGGTGCTTCACCGGGCCAAGGCCGCGGGCGTCGAGTTCGTTTCGGTCAGCCCCGTCCGTGAGGACGCGCCTGACTTCATCGGCGCCGACTGGCTGGCGGTCCGGCCGAACACCGACACGGCGCTGATGCTGGGCCTGGCGCACACGCTGGTGATCGAGAACCTGCACGATCGCGCCTTCCTCGATCGCTACACCGTGGGTGCCGACCGCCTGATCGCCTATGTGCTGGGCGAGAGCGACGGCCAGCCGAAGACGGCGGAGTGGGCGGCGGCGATCACCGAGATCGATGCGGCGACCATCAAGGCGCTGGCGCGGCGCATGGCGGCCGGCCGGACCATGCTCACTGCCGCCTGGTCGCTGCAGCGGGCCGATCACGGCGAGCAGCCGTTCTGGATGCTGATCGCGCTGGCGTCGCTGCTGGGCCAGATCGGCCTTCCCGGCGGCGGCTTCGGCTTCGGCTACGGCTCGATCAACGGCATGGGCAACCACTGCCACAAGGTCGCCGTGCCCAGCATGCCGGCCGGCGTCAATCCGCTCGGCAGCCTCGCCGTTCCGGTGGCACGCGTCGCCGACCTGCTGCTGGAACCCGGCGGCAGTTTCGAGTTCAACGGCCGCCGCGAGACCTATCCGGACATCAGGCTGGTCTACTGGGCCGGCGGCAATCCGTTCCATCATCACCAGGACCTCAACCGGCTGCAGCGGGCGTTCCGCCGGCCGGAGACGGTAATCGTGAACGAGCCCTGGTGGACGGCGACCGCGCGCCATGCCGACATCGTGCTGCCGGCGACGACGACCTTGGAGCGCGACGATGTCGGCGCCTCCTCGCGCGATCGCTACATCCTGGCGATGCAGCAGGCGATTCCGCCGGTCGGCGAAGCGCGCGACGACTTCGACATCTTCTCCGACCTCGCCGAACGGCTCGGGACCAAGGACGCTTTCACCGAAGGCCGCGGCAAGCGCGAGTGGATCCGCTTCCTCTACGACCGCGCCCGGCGCGGCGCGCTGGAACAGAACCTGCCGATGCCCGACTTCGACACGTTCTGGGAGCAGGGCTTCGCCGAGATCCTGGCTCCTGCGGACGACTTCATCCTGTTCCAGGACTTTCGATCCGATCCCGTCGCCCATCCGCTGAGGACTCTGTCCGGCCGGATCGAGCTCTACTCAGAGGCGATCGCCGCCTTCGGCTATGACGACTGTCCGGGCCATCCGGCCTGGCTCGAGCCGGCGGAGTGGCTGGGCTCGCCGCAGGTCGCCGATCATCCGTTGCATCTCGTCTCCAATCAGCCGCGGACACGACTCCACAGCCAATTGGAGATGTCGCCGGTCAGCGTCGCCGACAAGGTCGGCGGCCGCGAGGCGCTGCTGGTCAATCCGCTGGATGCGGCGAAGCGCGGAATCTCCTCCGGCGATGTCGTCCGCGTCTTCAACGGCCGCGGCGCCTGCCTTACTGGCGCCACCGTCACCGATGCGGTGCGCCCCGGCGTCGTGCAGCTCGCGGCCGGCGCCTGGTTCGATCCGCTCGACGGCGGCACCGACAATCGCGGCAATCCGAACGTGCTGACCTACGACCGTGGCACCTCGCGGCTGGGGCAGGGCTGTGCCGCCTTGACCACGCTGGTCGAAATCGAACGCTTCGCCGGCGAGGCGCCGACGGTCGGTGCCATCATGCCGCCGGCGATCCTGAAACGCTGACACGGAAGACGAGCGATGCGCCTGAGAACGACCCCGGATGCGAAGGACGTCGATGGCATCCGCCGCTGGTTCAAGCGGCTGTCGGACTGCGTGCAGGCCGTCGACTTCGAGGCCGCCTTTCCGCTCTTCGCCGAGGACCTGATCGCCTTCGGCACCTTCAGCGACTTCGTCTCCGAGCGCCCGACCGTGGTCAAAGAACAGTGGAGCAATGTCTGGCCCACTATCCGGAATTTCCGTTGGCGGCTTGACGGGGTCGAGGCCATCGTCTCACCGGACCGCTTGAGCGCGGTCGGCATGGCGATCTTCGACTCCGACGGTTTCAACCAGGACGGCAGCCGCTTCGACCGGCCGGGACGGGCGACGGTCGCCTTTGCCCGCAAGTCCGTCGGCGAGGACTGGGTCGCCGTTCACACGCATATGTCGCTGTTCCGCGGCACCCCCAGCCGCTCCTTCGGCAAGTTCTCAGGCCCGAACGGCTGACGTCCGCGACAGGAGTCTTCCGATGGATCTCGGCATCAAGGGCCGGACGGCGCTGATCTCCGGCGCCAGCCGCGGCATGGCGCATGCGACTGCCCAGCTGCTCGCCCGCGAGGGCGTGAACCTGGTGATGATCGCGCGCAATCCCGAGCGGCTGGAGGCGGCGGCGGCGGCGATCCGGACCGAGACCGGGGTCGAGGTCGGCACGGTCGCGGTCGACATCACCACGCCAGAGGGGCGGGCGAAGGCGCTGGCGGCGTGCCCGGAACCGGACATCCTGATCACCAATGCCGACGGGCCGCATCCGGGCGACTTCCGCGACTGGACCCGCGACGACTGGATCGCCGCGATCGACGCCCTGATGCTGACGCCGATCGAGCTGATCAAGGCGACGGTCGACGGGATGATGGCGAGGAAGTTCGGACGGATCATCAACATCTCGTCCCGCAGCGTGAAGGTCGCCCAGCTGGACCTGGGATTGTCGAATGGCGCCAGGTCCGGTCTCGTCGGCTTCGTCGCCGGCCTCGCGCGCACCACCGTCCGCCACAACGTCACGGTCAACACGCTGCTGCCGGGCGTCTTCGACAGCGACGCCCAGCGCCGCCACATCCAGGGCCTGGTGAAGATCACCGGTAGGCCGTTCGAGACGATCTGGGAGGAACGGAAGGCGCTGAACCCGGCCGGGCGCTATGGCGATGTGAGGGAGTTCGCCGCCTATTGCGCCTTCCTCTGCTCGGCCCATGCCGGCTACATCACCGGCCAGAACCTGCTGATCGACGGCGGCCAGTACCCGGGGACGTTCTAGGGGCGGATTCGCCGCGGTCGAGTCGGGTTGGTGCCCCAGGCCGGACTTGAACCAGCACGCCGTTGCCGGCAACAGATTTTGAGTCTGCCGCGTCTACCGTTTCGCCACTGGGGCACTCAGGCGCGGACCATAAAGCCGGGGGGCCCGGGCGACAAGGGATCCGCGCTTTGACAGCCGTCCCTGCCTGTGCGATTGGCTCGCCTCAGCGGCGGCCGGTCGCCCCCGCGAGCATCGGCATGACGCCGGACCCACGGCCGAGAGGGCTGTTCGTTGCCGCAAAGGAAGAAGATCGTCATCACCGGCGCCGCCGGGCTGGTCGGGCAGAACCTCGTGACCCTGCTCGCCGACCGCCCCGACCTCGACCTGGTCGCCATCGACCGGCATGCCCATAATCTCGGCGTCCTCGTCCGGCTGCATCCAAAGGTCACCGCGGTCGAGGCCGATCTGGCCGAGCCCGGCGCCTGGCAAAGTCATTTCACCGGCGCCGATGCGCTGGTCCAGCTCCATGCCCAGATCACCGGCAAGGGCGAGGGGCCTTTCATCCGCAACAACATCGAGGCAACCAAGCTGGTACTGGACGAGTGCCGTCGCTCGGCCGTCCCCTACATCGTCCATATCAGCTCCTCGGTGCTGAACTCGGTCGCCGACGACGACTACACCCGCACCAAACGGGCGCAGGAGGAACTGGTCCGGGCATCCGGGCTCCCTCACTGCGTGCTGCGCCCGACCCTGATGTTCGGCTGGTTCGACCCGAAGCACCTGGGATGGCTCGCCCGCTTCCTCGAGCGCGTGCCGGTGTTCCCCATCCCCGGCCATGGCCGCTACATGCGCCAGCCTCTCTACAACCGCGACTTCTGCCGGGTGATCCAAGTCTGCCTGGAACGCCGCCCGCAGGGGACGGTCTACGACCTCGCCGGGGCCGAACGGGTCGACTATGTCGACATCATCAGGGCGATCCGCAGCGCCAAGGGCCTGAAGACGCCGATCGTGCATATCCCGGTCGGCCTGTTTTCCCTGCTGCTCCGGGTCTATGCGTTGTTCAGCGCCAACCCGCCCTTCACCGCCGATCAGCTGAAGGCGCTGACCGCCGGGGACGAGTTCACCGGCGTCGACATCGAGGCCACCTTCGGTGTGCGGCCGACGCCCTTCGTCGACGCGATCCGCGAGACCTTCTGCGATCCCGTCTACAGCACCGTGCAGGTGAAGCCCTATGTCTGAGGCCCGCAGCATCGCCGTGCTCGGCGCCGGCCCGATGGGGCTCGCCTGCGCCCAGGAGCTGCTGAAGCGCGGCCACAAGGTGACGATCTACGAGGCCGACGACCGCATCGGCGGCATGTCGGCCTCCTTCGACTTCGACGGCCTGAAGATCGAGCGCTACTACCACTTCATCTGCGCGACCGACCACGCGCTGTTCAAGCTGCTGGACGAGCTCGGCCTCTCCGGCACGCTGAAATGGGTCGACACCCGGATGGGATTCTTCTATCGCGGCAAGCTGTACGAGTGGGGACGGCCCGACCGGCTGCTGCTGTTCCCCCATCTCAGCCTGGTCGCCAAGATCCGCTACGCGCTCCACGTCCTCTACACCAAGGGGATCAAGGACTGGCGGCCGCTGGACAAGGTCGAGGCGACGGACTGGCTCCGCCGCTGGGTCGGCGCCGAGGCCTACGAGGTCCTCTGGCGCAGCCTGTTCGAGCTCAAGTTCTTCGAGTACACGAAGAGCCTCTCGGCCGCATGGATCGGCACCCGCATCCAGCGCGTCGCCAGATCCAGAAAGAGCCTGTTTCAGGAGCGCCTCGGCACGCTCGACGGCGGCTCCGACACGCTTCTCAACGCCATGGAGGCGCGGATCCTGGCGGCAGGCGGCAGCATCCGCCTCAAGAGCCCGGTGCGCGAGGTGGTGACGGAGAATGACCGTGCGGTCGGGGTCCGCCTAGAAAGCGGCGTCGAGCGGCACGACCAGGTGGTCTCGACCGTGCCGCTGCCCTATGTGACGCGGCTGGTGCCGGCGTTGCCGGAGGATGAGCGCCGCCTCGTTGCCGCGATCGACAACATCGCGGTCGCCTGCGTGATCCTGAAGATGACGCGCCCCGTGTCGCCCTATTTCTGGATGAACATCACCGACCCGGAGATCCCGATACCCGGCGTCATCGAATATTCGAACCTGCATCCGGGCGAGGCGCATATCCTCTATGCGCCCTATTACATGCCGAAGGCGCACCCGAACTGGAAGCGGCCGGACGAGGAGCTCATCGCCGAGGTGAAGGCCTGCCTCAAGCGCATCAACCCGTCGTTCGAGGACGGCCAGGTGCTCGCCGCCAAGGTGTCGCGCTACGAGTTCGCGCAGACCGTTTGCACGCCGGGCTTCTACGACAAGCTGCCGCCGATGGAGAGCAAGCTCCCCGGCTTTTTCATGGCGGACACCTCCTACTACTACCCGGAGGATCGCTCGATCTCCGAGAGCGTCGCCGTCGGCTGGCGCCTGGCGGAGGTCGTTGCCGGCCGATGACGCTCGGCGGCGCCTTCGGTCCTTCCGGCTTCATGCGCTTCCTCCTGGCCGGCGGCGTCGCGGCCCTGGTCAACGTGCTGTCGCGGCTGCTCTACAGCCAAGCCGTCTCCTACACCGTTGCGGTCGTGGCCGCCTATCTCACCGGCATGGCGACGGCCTATGTGCTCAATCGGCTCTTGGTCTTCGGGCCCGGCGACCGAGGCGTCTCGGGCGAGATGCTGGCCTTCGCGCTCGTCAACCTGCTGGCGGTGGCGCAGACCCTCGTCATCAGCCTGGCTCTCGCCTACTATGCCCTGCCCGCGTTCGGGGTGGTTCAGCACGCCGAGACGCTGGCCCATGTGGTGGGCGTGATCGTGCCGGTCTTCACCAGCTTCGTCGGCCACAAGTACTGGACCTTCCGCAATCATCGACGCTGAGGACATGTCGGCTCCAGGACAGCAAGGCACGGTTTCGGCGCCGCTTCCACTCGTCGTCGATCTCGACGGCACCCTGATCAAGACCGACCTCCTGGTCGAGGGCGCGCTGGTCCTGCTTCGCCGGCGTCCGCTCGCCGTCTTCGACATGGTCTCCTGGCTCTCCGGCGGGGGGAAGGCGCGCCTCAAGGCCGAGGTGGCGCGCGAAGCCGCGATCGACCCGGCGACGCTGCCCTATAACGAGCCGCTTCTCACCTTCCTCAAGGAACGGAAGGCGGCGGGCCAGCCCCTGGTGCTCGCGACCGCCTCGGACCGCGAGGCGGCCCAGCCGGTCGCCGACCATGTCGGCCTGTTCGACGAAATCCTGGCAAGCGACGGCGCGACCAATCTCAGTGCCGACGCCAAACGCGGGCGCCTGGTCGAGCGTTTCGGCGAGAAGGGCTTCGACTACGCCGCGAACGGCCGTGCCGATCTCGCGGTCTGGCCGTCGGCGCGCGCGGCAGTGGTCGTCAATCCCGATCCCGGCGTCGCCGGCAAGGTCGAGGCGCTCACAAACGTCGCGGCCAGGTTCGACGATCGCCCCGATTCCCTGAAGAGCCATCTGAAGGCGCTCCGGCCGCAACAATGGCTGAAGAACCTGCTGGTCTTCGTGCCGCTGGTGACCTCGCACGCTCTCGTGGATCCGAGCCAGGTTCTGCTGGCGGTGCTGGCCTTCATCGCCTTCGGCATCTGTGCCTCGGCGATCTATGTGGTGAACGATCTGCTGGATCTCGCCGACGATCGCCGCCACCCGCGGAAGCGCCGGCGCGTGTTCGCGGCCGGCAATGTCCCGGCGGTGAACGGCATCGTCATGGCGCCGATGCTGCTGGCCGTGGCCGGCGCGCTCGCGCTCGCGGTCTCGCCTGCGTTCGTCGCCGTGCTCGCCACATATGTCGTGGTCACCACCGCCTATTCCTTCGCTCTGAAGCGTCTCGTGCTGATCGACGTCTTCACGCTCGCCGGCCTCTACACGCTCCGGCTGATCGGCGGCTCTGCGGCGCTCGGCCTCTGGCCGTCGTTCTGGCTGCTGGCCTTCTCCATGTTCATCTTCCTCAGCCTGGCGATGCTGAAGCGCTATACCGAACTCCTCGGCGTGCGCGAGGCCGGCGCGGCAGCCGCCCCCGGCCGCGGCTACCGTACGGACGACCTCGGACTCCTGGCGGCCCTCGGCGGCGGCGCGGGCTATCTCTCGGTCCTGGTGCTGGCGCTCTACGTGAACAGCCCGGCTGTACTGCCGCTCTATGGCCGGCCCGATGCGCTCTGGCTTCTGTGCCCGCTGCTGCTCTACTGGGTCAGCCGCGCCTGGCTGGTCGCCCATCGCGGCAACATGCATGACGATCCGATCGTCTTCGCTGTGAAGGACCGGGTGAGCCGCGCCGTGGCGCTGGCGATGGCCGTCGTCATTCTTCTCGCCTTCTGACGCATGGCTGACGCCTACGCGAGCTGGGGGCTCTATCCGACCCTGCCCCAGCGGGCGGTCGCACTGTCCTGGCGCGATCAGGGATGGCCGGCGGTCGCGGGCGAGGTGCTGCCGCGCGGCAATGGCCGCAGCTATGGCGACAGCTGCCTTTCCGACGGCGGCACCCTCATCGATGCGCGAGGCCTCGACCGCCTCATCGCCTTCGATGCTTCGACCGGGCGGCTCGCCTGCGAGGCCGGCGTGCTCCTCGGCGACATCCTGGAACTGACAGTGCCGAAGGGCTGGTTCCTCCCGGTGACGCCGGGAACCCGCCTGGTCACCGTCGGCGGCGCCATCGCCAACGACGTTCACGGCAAGAACCACCACCGGCGCGGCAATTTCGGCAACCACGTGCTGAAGCTGGAACTGCTGCGCTCCGACGGCCGGCGCCTCCTCTGCGGGCCGGACCTGGAGCCGGACTGGTTCCGAGCGACGGTCGGAGGCCTCGGACTGACCGGCCTCGTCACCTGGGCCGAGCTTCAGCTCATTCCGGTCCAAGGCCCCTGGCTCGACGTCGAAACGCTGCGCTTCTCCGACCTTGATGCCTTCTTCGCGATCGCGGCCGAATCCGACCGGAGCCATGACTACACGGTTGCCTGGATCGATTGCCTCGCCCGCGGCCGCCGCCTCGGCCGCGGCCTCTTCATGCGCGCCAATCACGCACCGACGCCCGGCGGCAAGCGGGAGGCGCCGCGTGCCGCCCGCCGGATTCCGTTTACCCCGCCGATCTCGCCGGTCAACGCGTTGACCCTGCGCGCCTTCAACGAGCTCTACTACCGCCTTCCGCGGCCCCGACAGTCGCTTCAGCACTACCTCACGTATTTCTATCCGCTCGACTCGCTTCTCGACTGGAACCGTCTCTATGGCCCGCGCGGGTTCGTGCAGTACCAATGCGTGGTGCCGCCGGCGGCCGCGCCCGCGGCGATCCGCGAGATCCTCAACCTCATCGCCGCCGCCGGAAGAGGCTCCTTCCTCTCCGTGCTGAAGATGTTCGGAGCGATGCCCAGCCTCGGCCTGCTGTCGTTTCCGCGGCCGGGCGCCACGCTGGCTCTCGACTTCCCCTTCCATGGCGAGGCGACTCTGGCCCTGCTCGATCGCCTCGATCGCGTCGTCATGGATGCCGGTGGCGGCGTCTATCCGGCCAAGGATGCCCGTATGTCGGGCGAGGTCTTCCGCCGGACCTTTCCCGATTGGCATAAGCTCGAGTCGATGCGAGATCCCCAGGTGATGTCGGCGTTCTGGCGCCGGGTCACCCACGACACGCCCAGATGATCGGAGACGCTCCATGCAGAAGGTGCTGATCGTCGGCGCGACCTCCGCCATCGCCCAGGCGACGGCGCGGCTTTTCACCAAGCGCGGCGACCGGCTGTTCCTGGCCGCGCGCAACGCCGAGCGACTGGAGATGGTGCGTCAGGACCTGGCCGCCCGTGGCGCCGGCTCCGTCGAGGTGATGGCGCTCGATGCCAACGACCGCAGCCGCCACGCGGCCCTGCTGGCGGCCGCGGATCAGGCGATGGGCGGCCTCGACATCGTGCTGATCGCCCATGGCGTGCTTTCCGACCAGAAGGCCTGCGAGGCATCGGTCGACCGCATGCTGGCCGACATCGAGACCAATGCGCTCGGTGTGGTCGCCTTCCTGACGCTGGTCGCGAACCGCTTCGAGACGGCGCGCGCTGGAACCATCGCCGTCATCTCCTCGGTCGCCGGCGACCGCGGTCGCAAGAGCAATTACGTCTATGGCGCGGCCAAGGGCATGGTCAGCCTGTTCTTGCAGGGGCTGCGCAACCGCCTTGCCGGCGCCGGAGTGCAGGTGCTCACGATCAAGCCGGGATTCGTCGATACGCCGATGACGGCGGGCATCGCCAAGGGCGGACCGCTCTGGGCGAAACCGGAAACCATCGCCGCCGGAATCCTCTCGGCGATCGAGAAGCGCCGAGACGTCGTCTATCTCCCCTGGTTCTGGGGACCGATCATGCTGATCATCCGGCACATTCCGGAACGCGTGTTCAAGCGGCTGAGCCTCTAGGGCATCATCGGGAATTCGTCGCGAAGCTGCTGAGGCCGAGCGCTTTCAGCTGTGGGGCCCTTAGGCGCACCACGGACGGATCGGGGTGCAGGAGAACGAGGCAGGCGTCCGTCTCCGGCTCGGTGCCGGTAACGCATTTCCGGCCGGCGATGATCTGACGGCTGAAGTTCTTAAGTTCGGTCATGCTGCGGGCATCGACCACAATCGCCGGGAGCGTCAGCAGAATGGCACCGGCGACGGCGGCAACGAGCCTGAGCGGCCCGGCCGACCAGGTTCGAATCGCCAGGATCCCGAGCGGCACAAGCGCGACCGACATCAGCAGGCCGATGGTGGCGTAGCGGCTCGCCAGGCCCTGCTCCGCACCCATGCCGAGTCGGCCGATGCCGGTCAGCAGCGCGTTGCCGCCGGCGAAGGCGCCGAGCGCGGCCCATGGCATGAACAGTTCCGGTTTGCGCCACTGGTGCCTTGCTGCGATCGGTGTGATGACGACGAAGGCGATGGCGACGAAGATGCCGACCGCCGCATGCCGACCGAGCGGGCCGGACAGATAGTTGCCGACATACTCGAGGAACGCCAGAGGGCGGTCGAGCACGACGAGCAGTGACGGCAGCCCGTCATGACGGACATAGCCGATGAAGTAGACCGTGCTGGCGATGGCGATCAACCCGAGCCAGAGCGGAAGGATCCGGCGTCGAAGCGGGTGAAAGGCGAGGACCAGGGCGCTGGCGCCCCACGCCACGAGGCCGCTGGCGATGCTGTACTGGCACACCAAGGCGGCGGCCGCCGAGCCGATGACATGCACCCATGGCCGCTGGGCCTGGAGGCTCCAGGTCGCGAGGGCGATGGAGAGAACCGCCGCAAACAGGCTGAGGAACCATTGGATCTGCCAGCCCCAGAGCCAGTTTGTTCCCTGGGCGAGCGAGAAGACATGAAGCGAGAGCGCGAGGATGATCCAGATCCGGGTCGCCTGGCCCGCCTCATCGAGGATCGGGCGGGCGAGCGCCCGCAGAGTGAAAATGCTCGCGAGAGCCAGCGAGACGCTCACCAGCATCTCCGCGACGATATTCCAGCGCGTCAGCCAGGCGAGCCCCAGCATGGCCAGCTTGGGCGCGACCATCCGGTGCTCGTTGTGTAGCGCCCAGATGTCGCTCCAGCGAAGCTCGCCTCTCTCCTGGACGACGAAAAAGGCGACGAAATCCCACTGATCGGCGAAAGGGAAGTTCACGCCGTAGCGCAGCACGACATGGAGAATGGCGACGAGCGGGCCGAGCAGAGCGATCCATTCGACTATACGGCCGAGTCGGCTCATCGTTCGCCCCTCGTCTCCCCTTCTAGCGCGCCGCCTCGATTTTCGCATAGCCCTCGAGGGCGATCAGTACATCTTCGCCGTACAACAGATAGGCCTGTAACGGACCAAGACGGCTCGCTGCCGGGGGCGCTTCGACTTTAAGCGTCCAGCCGGTGCGGAGGAACGAGGCGTTCTTGAATACGGCGGCCACATCCGGCCGCTCGCCGACGATCTCGGCTTCGCCGAGGACGACGCCGTCGGCGGCGACCAGGACCTTTCTCGTCTCTTCCAGGTTCCCGCGCGGATGATTAGCCCAGCCGGTCACCGTGAGCCTTCCGTTGTCGAGCGTGGCCGCGTGGATCCAGCCGACCGGGCTGTCCTCCGCCTTCAGGCGCCAGAGAAACAGGCCTTCGGGATCCTTCAGGCGAATTGTTCCCCGAGGCCGCATCGGGTCCTTTGGAAATCCGCTCCAGCCGATGGCCTGAAGCTGCTTGATCCTGAGGCGCAGCAGCAGGGGATCCGGATAGACCAGCTTCAGGCACTCGTCCGTCGCCCGCTCGATCAGCAAGAGGCAGCGGCGGTTCTCGACCATCTGCGCGCTGCGCTCGGTGAAGCCCGCCCAGGCCCTGAGGTCGGCCCAGGCGACCAGCACGGTCATCAGACCTGCCGCAAAGACCGCTGTGATCGTCCGGGTCGCGGGCCAGCGCCCGGCCGGCCAGGCGCTAAAGGCGAGCATCCCGAGAGGCACCAGAGCGACCGACAGGAGCAGTGACACGGTCACGTAGCGGCTCATGAATCCCTGATCGGCGCCGAAACCGACCCGGCCGATCCCGGTGAGCACGGCATTCGCCCCGGCGAAGGCCCCCATCGCGATCCACGGCACGACCTGTTCGGGCGCGGTACGGAAGCGGCGGAGGGCGATGAGGGCGAGCGCAAGGAACGCCGCCATCGCTCCGAGACCGAGCACGGTGTCCCGGCCAAGGGGGCCTGATGCGTAGTTCCCGAGATATGTGAGGAACGCGAGCGGGCGCTCCAGCACCACGAGGGGCGACGGGTGGTGGAGCGGGCGGTTGTAGCCGACCAGGTAGAGGGCGATGGCGGCCGCGGCTACGGCCAGCATGGCGGGCAGGACCTGGCGCCGGAGCGGGTGAAAGGCGAGAATGAAGACGACGCAGACCCAGATCGCGGCGCCGCTGGCGATGCTGTACTGGCAGACGAAGGCGGCCCCCGCGGCGCCCGCGAGATGGGCCCAGGGCCGGGTGCTGCGAAGGCTCCAGGTCGCGAACGCGATCGCCGCGATCGCCCCGAGGACGGCCAGGAACCACTGCACCTGCCAGCCCCACAGCCAGTTCTCCCATTGGGTCAGCGAGAACACGATGGCGGACAGGGTCAGCGCGGCCCATACCCGGCCGATGGTGCTTGCCTGGGTGAGGATCGGGCGCGCCAGCGCCATCAGAATCGCCAGGCTCATGCCGGCGAGTGCCACGCTGACGACCATGTTGACGTGGACGTTCCAGCGCGAGACGTAGGCGAGCGCCAGCATGAGGAGCCGCGGGAACAGCATCCTGTGCTCGTTGTGCTGGCTGGCGAGTTCGGTCCATCCCGGCATGCTTCCGTTCGTCAGCCGGATCAGCGGACGGGCGAGCTCCCAATCGTCCCAGAACGGGACATTCACGCCGAAGCGAAGCACGAGGAGGAGGATGACCGCCGCAGGCCCGAGCAGGGCGCTCCAGAAGGCGATACGCGGCAACCGATCCATTCCGATCCCTTCGCAGACTCGAGCCCGCCCGGCCGCGGCGATGCTTGGGGCCGTCGGCAATCCTTGTCAACGGCGCGCCCCGGCGGGGACGATCACCGCTGCTCGACCGTCGCGCCGCCTCCGACCGGCGAGAGCTCGCCATCGCCGACGACCAGATAGGCGCGGAACCGCAGCGGCCGGTCGGCTGACGAAAGCTCTCCGAGCGCAAGGTCCACCCGCTGCGCCGAAGGGCAGGGTCGTTGTAGTGGGCGGCAACGAGAGGGCTCTCCTCGCCGATCGTCGCTTCGCCGACATGCCTTGCCTCGCCGGCCATGGCGTCACCCACGGTCACGACGACTCTGGGCGCACCGCCGCCGTCGTCACGGGGCGGGCGCGCCCACCCGCTGACGGCAAGGGTGCCGCCGGCGAGATGCGCCTTGTCGAGCCAGCCGATCTCCCGGTAATCCGGCCGCAGACGCCAGAGGCGCGCGCCTGTCGGCCCGGCAATCAGGAGGGTGCCGGCGGGTTGCGACGCATGGGCCGGAAAGCCGCTCCAGCCGAAGGCCTGCAGCTTCTTCGTCCGGTCGCGCACTGGCGCGGAATGCGAGAAGATCTTGCCGAGGCATTCGTCGGTCGCCTCGTCGATCCGGATGAGGCACTCGCGGGCCTCGGCCATTTTACGGCTTTCGGCGGCGAGCGGCGTCAGGCTTCGGACGTCGGTTCGGATCACCAGGACCGTCAGCAGCATCGCGCCGCCGAGGACGACGACGCGCCGAAGCCGCGCCCAGCGGCCGGCGGGCCAGGCGCGGTACGCCAGGAGACCGAGCGGAACCAGGGCCATGGTCGCCGGCTGCCCAGGCTCCGCGTCGCCAGCGCCACTGTCGAGACGGCCGCCGTCACGCCGAGGAACCATTGCACCTGCCAGCCCCACAGCCAGTTCTCCCACTGGCCGAGGGAGAACAACGTGGCCGCGATGATGAACGAGGCCCAGACCGTAGCCGCCTGGCTGGTCTCACGGAGGATCGGACGCAGCAGGGCGAGCAGAATGAGGAGGCTGCAGCCGGTCAGCAACACGCCGGCCAGCATTTCGGCGACGATGTTCCAGCGCGTAAGCAGGGCGAGCAACAGCATGAGGAGCTTCGGAAAGATCATCCGATGCTCGTTGTGCTGGCCGATGATGCCTGCCCGCGGGAGGCTGCCGAGATCGAGCTGCACCATCGAGTCGACGAGGGTCCACTGGTCCCAGGAGGGGACGTTCACCCCGTAGCGGAGAACGAGGTAGAGAACGACGGCTGCCGGCCCGGCCAGGACGGCCGCCCGGAGCACACCTTGAACCGGCCGGCTCATCCCCATCCCACGCGCCCCTCGCCATCGTGGAGCCGACGCGGCGATCCATGGGGGCGTCGGTAAGGCATGTCAACACCGCCGGACCTCGAAGCACCGGCGGCGAAGACGATTGCGGCGAACGGTGTCCGCCTCTATGACGACGGTTCCCTTTCCTGGAATGCCGATGCTTCGTCGCTTCTATGACTGGCTGCTGCACATCGCCGCCGACCCGCGGGCGTTGCCGTGGCTCGCCGTCGTCTCCTTCGTCGAGAGCTCGGTCTTCCCGATTCCGCCGGACGTCCTGCTGATCCCGATGATCCTGGCGCGGCGCGACCGGGCCTTCTTCTACGCCACCGTCTGCCTGGTCGCCTCCGTGCTGGGCGGATTGCTCGGCTACGCCATCGGCCATTGGGGTTTCGAGGCGATCGGCCGGCCGGTCCTGACCTTCTACGGCTATGGCGATGCCATCCGGCAGTTCGAGCAGGCCTTCGCCGAATACGGCTGGTGGATCATCGTGCTCAAGGGGGCGACGCCGATCCCCTACAAGCTCGTGACCATCGCCAGCGGCGCCGCCTCCTTCGACCTCCTCGAGTTCTTCACCGCTTCGATCCTGTCGCGCGGCATCCGCTTCTACGCGGTGGCGCTGCTGCTGTGGTGGTTCGGCCCGCCGGTCCGCCGCTTCGTCGAGGAGCGGCTGGGACTCGTTGCCCTGGTCGGGACGATCCTGCTGGTCGGCGGCTTCGTCGTCGTGCGCTATATCGTCTAGCCATGGCGTTCCTCTCGCCCCGCGCCGCCCCGGCGCTCCTCGCCCATGGATCGGCGGCCCTGCTGTTGGGTGCGCTCGCCTTCCAGCATTGGGGCGGGCTGGCGCCCTGCGTGCTCTGCCTCTGGCAGCGCTGGCCGCACGTCGTCGCCATCGCCGCCGGCTTCGTCGGCATGTTCCTGATCCGCCAGGGCCGGCAGGCCCCGGCCGGCTGGGCGACCCTGGTCTCAGCCCTGGCCCTCTCGGTCACCGCCGGCATCGGCGTCTATCATGCCGGCGTCGAGCTGCATTGGTGGGAGGGAACGGCCGCCTGCGGGGCGACCGGCCCGACCGGGACCAGCGCCGCCGCCCTTCGCGACCGGCTGCTGGCCGCCCCCGTGGTCCGCTGCGACGAGATCGCCTGGTCGCTGTTCGGCATCTCGATGGCCGGGTGGAACTTCGTGGTCTCGGGCGCATTGGCGTTGATCGGCGTTAAGGGCAGCCTGGCACTCGTCCGATGAACAAGCGTCTTCCCGGCGATCTCTCCGGCGCGGAACTGGTCGACCGCATCCTCCGCGTCGACCATGCCGGCGAATATGGTGCACGGCGCATCTACGAGGGCCAGCTCGCGGTGCTCGGCAAGTCGGCGAGCGCGCCGACCCTCCGCCATATGGCCGAGCAGGAAAGCCAGCACCTCAAGGCCTTCGAGTCGCTGATGGTCGAGAGACGGGCGCGGCCGACGGCGCTGCTGCCGGTCTGGCATCTGGCCGGATACGCCCTGGGGGCGGCGACCGCGCTGCTCGGCGAGCGGGCGGCGATGGCCTGCACGGTGGCGGTCGAGGAAGTGATCGACGAGCACTATCGAGGGCAGATCGCCTCGCTCGCCGGCGGCGAGGCGGCGCTCGGCGAGACCCTCGAGAGCTTCCGCCAAGACGAGGTGGCTCACCGCGATACGGCATTGGCTGCCGGGGCCGAGGATGCGCCGGGCTATGCCGTTCTGTCGCAGGCGATCAAGGGCGCATCCCGGCTTGCGATCTGGCTCTCCGAGCGGGTCTAGGCGGACTCCAGTTCCGAATCCCAGTAGAGGAAGTCACGCCAGCTCTCATGCAGGAAGTTGGGCGGAAAGGCCCGGCCGTTCTCCTGTAACTGGTAGACCGTCGGCTGGTAGGGCTTGGTGCGCAGATGCATGCCTGCTTCCCGCGGTAGCCGGTTGCCCTTCAGGAGATTGCACTCCGAGCAGGCGGTGACGACGTTGGTCCAGGTCGTCCGCCCGCCCTTGGAGCGCGGCGTGACGTGGTCGAAGGTCAGGTCCTGGGTCGGGAAGCCCTGGCCGCAATACTGGCAGCCGAAGCGATCCCGCAGGAACACGTTGAACCGGGTGAAGGCCGGCCGGCGGGCCGAGGCGATGTAGTCCTTCAGCGAGATGACCGACGGCAGCCGCATCTCGAAATTCGGCGAGCGCACCGTGCGGTCGTATTCGTGGATGATGTTGACCCGGCCCATGAACACGGCCTTGACCGTGTCCTGCCACGACCAGAGCGACAGGGGGAAATAGCTGAGCGGCCGGAAGTCGGCGTTCAGCACCAGAGCGGGACAGCTTTCGGGCGACACAAGCCCCACGCCGATCCTCCTGACGGACGATCCCGGCGGGGACGATCCCCTGCGGGACGCCTACGATCTACATACCGTATCTATCCGGGCGGCACAATATGTGGGGCCGCCCGGATCTCCTTATGGCTTGATCTCGTTTACAGAATCATGACCGAAGACTTTGGCGAGGCGTTTTCCGCCCTCGCTCAGCCCGCGCTCGTCGATCGAATGCGCCAAGCCGGGCCGGACCAGGGTCTCGACCGGGATGCCCGCGGCCTTCAATCCCGCTTCCGAAGCCGCCAGCGAATCGAAAGGCACCATCTCGTCGGCCGTGCCATGGACCAGCAGGACCGGCGGTTTGGATCGTGTTTCGGTCTTCAGGAGCTCGGCCCCGATCAGCCGGCCGGAGTAGCCCAGCACCTGGGCCACCGGCTTCTCCCGCCGGGGCGCTACGAACAGCGACATCATGCAGCCCTGGGAAAACCCGGCGAGCGCGAGACGGGACTCGTCCAGGCCGTGGCGTTCGAGTTCCTGGGTGATGAAGGCATCGAGGATCGGGGCCGCCGCCTGGACGCCGGCCAGGATGCGGTTCGGCGAGCGGTCCTGCAGGCTGAACCACTGGTAGCCGTAGGGCGCCATGTCGCAGGGGAAGGGGGCATTGGGCGAGACGAAGGCGGTGTCCGGCAGCCCCGGCGCCCAGTAGGGGGCGAGCCCGATCAGGTCGTTGCCGTCGGAACCGAGACCGTGGAGAAGGATGACGAGGCTCCGGGTCTTGCCGCTGCGCGCCGGCAGGCGGGGACCGTCGAGGGCGAAAGGGTCTTGCATGGCCGAGAGTTGTAGACGGCCCCCGCCGCAGCCGGCAACCTGAACCGGCAGACCCATGATCGTCACCCGCTTCGCGCCGAGCCCGACCGGGCGTCTCCATCTCGGCCATGCCCATTCGGCCCTCCTCGGCCATCGCCGGGCGCGGGAGGCGGGCGGACGCTTTCTCCTGCGCATCGAGGACATCGACGGCACACGTTGCCGGCCGGAATTCGTCGAGGCCATCGGCGAGGATCTCGCCTGGCTCGGCCTCGACTGGGATGGCGAGGTCCGGCGCCAGTCACAGCACATGGCCGATTACCGGGGCGGGCTCGACCGCCTCCAGGCGGCCCGCCTGCTCTATCCCTGCTTCTGCACGCGGGCGGAGATCAAGGCCGAGATCGAGCGGTCGGGTGCCGCGCCGCATGGCCCGGACGGCCCGCTCTACCCGGGGACGTGTCGTGGTCTAGGCGACGAGGAGCGACGGGATCGGATCGCGGCCGGCCGTGCCTATGCGTTCAGGCTCGACATGGCGAAGGCGTGTGCAGGCGCCGGCCCGCTTTCCTGGCACGATCGCCGGCTCGGCGAGCGGCAGGCCGAGCCGGAGCGTTTCGGCGACGTGATCCTCGGACGCAAGGAGACGCCGGCCAGCTATCACCTTGCCGTCACGCTCGACGATGCGTTGCAGGGCGTCACCCTGGTCACGCGCGGCGAGGACCTCCTGGCATCGACCGACGTGCATCGGCTGCTGCAGGCGCTTTTTGGCCTGCCGACGCCGGCGTACGAGCATCACCCGCTGATTTTGGACGCGACAGGGAGGCGGCTGGCCAAGCGCGAGGGCGCGCCGACGCTGGCGGCGTTGCGGGACCAGGGCCGAAGCCCTGCCGAGGTCCGGGCAATGGCGGGATTTGCCGACTAGGATCCGATCAATCGATCGATGACGGCGACCAGCTCGGCGCGCCGGAACGGCTTCTGCAAGGCCTCATCCGCGCCGAGGGCGCGCGCCATCTCGAGGAAATCCATGGCTCCCGATCGTCCGCCGCCGGAGATGGCGATGATCTTCAGCGTGGGATGAGCGCGCTTCAGCACCATGATGGTCTCGATGCCCTCCTTCTCGGGCATCAGGATGTCGGTGATGACGAGGTCGGGCAGAACCGACTGGCACAGCGCGATTCCGGAATCGCCGTCGCCGGCCTCGTGGACCTCATGCCCTGCGCTCTGGAGCATGCGGACGAGCGTCCGCCTGACATCATCATCGTCGTCGATAACGAGGAGTCTGGCCACGGCGTCTCCCTCAGCCTTGCTGTCTGCCCGACGGCGCCGGCATCGTGGCCTTCACCGGACAGGAACCTCCCCGAAACCCGATGAAAAGTAGCGGCTGTGATCCGACATGCGGGCTTGAGGCAAGGACAGCCGCTTGCTTGCTGCGCGACAGGTCCGCAGCCTCCCAGATCTTGGTTCCGTGGCGCGGGACATCAAGTCTGCCTGGCCGGTCATTGGCACCCGCTTCTTGGACCTGAACGCCAGTCTTGAGGCGAACGAATCAGTTCGCCCATTGTGGTCATAGAACCACGCTCGTCCGGAGTCGTCAACCTGACGTAGTTTTTCAAAGCAAAGTTAATTTTACTTATTTTGTCGAATCAGCGCCTGAGCCCGCGGCAGATCTCCAGGTAATCGGGGTGATCGGGGGCGATCCGCCCGTGCCTGACCATGTAGTCGATAGCGACCAAAGCGCAGTTGAACTTGAAGCTCCAGCCGCTCTCGACGATTTTCGCAACCTCCTGGACGGGCATCAGCCGGAACTCGGCGATCTCGCCGTCGACCGCCGTCGGACGGAAATCCTCCGGCAACTCCAGGTCGAAGCAATGCAGGACATGGCGGCTGAGACCGTCACCGATGTCGGGCTCGTTCGCCATCACGTAGCTGATGATGCCGACGGGCACGGCCCGCCGTGCGAGATCGGGCGGTACGCCGGCTTCCTCGCCGCATTCCTTGACCAGGTTCTCGACGACCGAGAGCCCGTCCGGCTGGCCGCCGGCGACGAAGTTGTCGAGCAGGTTCGGGAAGGTGCGCTTGGTCGGCGAGCGCCGGGTGATCCAGAGATGCGGCCCGCCGGGCCGGCGGACCACCCCGTTCACGTGGCAGCCGGCGCTCTCGATACCGAACACGTCGAGCGCGCCCCGCTCGATGGCGCCGACGCGCCGTCCCTTGAGGAGGATGGGCGCGGCCTCCCCGGTGACATGACGGACGAGGCCGGCGCGATGCAGGCGGTCGACC
>CAMDFP010000042.1 GCA_945897335.1 Asaia bogorensis
GTCCCCGTCAAGAGCGTCGCCGATGCCTGTGAACGAACTTAAAAACGTCAATATTTTTATGGTCTTGTAATTGCAAAGTCATCTAACAAATGAGATTTGACAGAAATAATGAATTAAATCAGAAGCTTATGAAGCGTTCCTAAACTCGATCCCTCGCCCATGCAGCTTGTTGACGCGGCGATTCGATTCGCTGCAACCGCGAAGGGCTGGCGCGGCGCAGCATGGCCTTGCTAGGGTGCGCGGCCTTCAGCGACCGCCCTTGCAGCCGGACCCCTTCGATGGATCTGAAAACCCATATCCGCGGTATCCCGGACTTTCCCAAGCCCGGGATTCTCTTCTACGACATCTCGACCCTGCTGAAGAATCCGCCGGCCTGGCAGGCGACGGTCGACCGGCTGGCCGAGCTGGTTGCACCGCACAAGCCCGACCTCCTGGCGGGAATCGAATCGCGGGGCTTCCTGGTGGCGGCGCCGCTGGCCTTCAAGCTCGGCTGCGGCTTCATCATGGTCCGCAAGAAGGGCAAGCTTCCGGGCAAGACCAAGGCCTTCAGCTACAAGCTCGAATACGGCGCCGACACCATCGAGGTGCAGGCCGACGCGGTTCAGCCGGGCCAGCGCGTGGTCGTTCTGGACGATCTGCTGGCGACCGGCGGCACGCTCGCGGCCTCGATCGGCCTGGTGCGCGACATGGGCGGCATCGTTCCGGCGGCCGCCTGCATCATCGAACTCACCTTCTTGGGCGGCCGCAAGCGCCTGGACGTGCCGTTCTCCGCGCTGGTTTCCTACGACAGCTGACTTAACTTTGGGCAGGGGGGCGAGCGCGGTTGATTTCGCCGGCCGAACCCGGCGATAGTTTCGAGACCGCGACGGTCACCAGTCAGGCCCGAGCGTCATCCCCCGACCCATGAATGCCATGGAGGCACTTTGACCCGCTCGTTCGCCGTCCTCGCGGCCCTCGCCGCGATCGGCCTCTCGTCCCCGTCCATCGCCCAGGACAAGGTCACCAAGGCCACCAACTGGAAGGCCCAGGCCGAGCATGGCGGCTACTACCAGGCCGTCGGCAAGGGCATCTACGCCAAGTACGGCCTGGACGTGACCATCCGCCAGGGCGGCCCGCAGATCGACAACAACCTGTTGATGCTGGCCGGCCGCATCGACTTCAACATGGGCGGCAACTCCGACAGCGTCTTCGCCTTCGCCGAGAAGAACGTGCCGTTCCGCGCGGTCGCCGCGATCTTCCAGAAGGACCCGCAGGTCATCATGTCCCACCCCGGTGTCGGCAACGACAGCCTGGCGGCGCTCAAGGGCAAGAAGATCCTGATCAGCAAGGCGGGGCAGGTCAGCTTCTATCCGTACCTGAAGAAGCGCTTCGGCTTCACCGACGAGCAGGTGGTGCCCTACACCTTCAACCTGGCGCCGTTCCTCGCCGACAAGCAGATCAGCCAGCAGGGCTACGCCACCTCCGAGCCGTTCCAGGCGATCAAGGCGGGCGTGACGCCGGTCGTGCATCTGCTCGCCGACAACGGCTATCGCACCTATTCGACCACGATCGAGGTCAGCCAGAAGCTGATCGACGAGAAGCCCGACCTGGTGCAGCGCTTCGTCGACGCCTCGATCCTCGGCTGGAAGGACTACATCTACGGCGATCCCTCGGCCGGCAATGCGCTGATCAAGAAAGACAACCCGGACATGACCGACGAGCTCATCGCCTTCTCGATCGAGGCGATGAAGAAGTACGGCATCGTCGATTCCGGCGACGCCAAGGAACTCGGCATCGGCGCCATGACCGACAAGCGATGGAAAGAGGCGTTCGACGACGCGGCCTCGCTCGGCGTCTATGCGCCGTCGATGGACTTCACCAAGGCCTACACCACCAGGTTCGTGAACAAGAAGGTCGGCCTCTGATCGCGCCCTGAAGATGGACCCGCTCGTCCGGCTGACGGGCGTCGCCAAGCGATTTCCGAACGGCACGCTGGCCGTCGATCACGTCGACCTCGCGATCGAGGCCGGCAGCTTCGTCACGCTGCTGGGCCCGTCGGGCTGCGGCAAGTCGACGGTCTTGCGCATGATCGCGGAGCTGGTCCGGCCCAGTGCCGGCCGTATCGAGCGGCCGGGGCTGCCGGAGGCGGGGAGGAACGGCGGGCATCCGGAACTGGGATTCGTCTTCCAGGAGCCGACGCTGATGCCCTGGGCCAACGTCGCCGACAACGTGGCGCTGCCGCTGAAAGTGGCGGGCTACGCCAAGGCCGACGTGAAGAAGCGCATCGACGAGGCGATCGCCATGGTCGGCCTCGAGGGCTTCGCCCATGTCTATCCGCGCGAGCTTTCCGGCGGCATGAAGATGCGGGTCTCGATCGCACGCGCGCTGGTCACGCGGCCGAAGCTGCTGCTGATGGACGAGCCCTTCGCGGCGCTGGACGAGATCACCCGCTTCAAGCTGAACAACGACCTGCTGGAACTCTGGCAGCGGCTGGGCTGGACCGTCGTCTTCGTCACCCACAGCGTCTTCGAATCCGTCTATCTCTCGAACCGCATCCTGGTGATGTCGGCCCGGCCCGGTCGCATCGTCGCCGACGTGCCGATCGACGCGCCCTATCCGCGCGACGACCGCTTCCGCGTCTCCGACGCCTATGGCGATCTCTGCCGCGTCGTCTCGCGCCACCTGCACGAGGCGATCGCCGCATGAGCGACGAGCCTCTGCCCCGCCGCCGCGGCGATCCGCTCTGGCTCAAGTTCGGCGCGCCGCTGCTGATCGGCATACTGGCGCTGGGCGGCTGGGAAGCGATGGTCACCATCAACGAGGTCCCCTGGTACATCCTGCCGGGGCCGGTCGCGATCGCGAAGACGCTGGTGCGCGACTGGCACATGCTGTGGCCGTCGCTTCTGGGCACGCTGAGAGTGACCGTGCTGGCGCTGATCGTCGCCGTGGTCGGCGGATTCTCGCTCGCCGTCCTCTTCGCCTCGGCGCGCTGGATCGAGCTCAGCTTCTTTCCCTATGCGGTGATCCTGCAGGTGACGCCGATCGTCGCCATTGCGCCGCTCATCATCATCTACATCGACAACCTGACCATCGCGCTGCTGGTCTGCGCCTGGATCGTCGCCTTCTTCCCGATCCTCTCCAACACCACGATCGGGCTGAACTCGGCCGACCACAACCTGCTCGACCTGATGCGGCTCTACGGGGCGAAACGCTGGCAGGTGCTGCGCTTCATCCGCATCCCGGGCGCGCTGCCGTTCTTCCTCGGCGGGCTTCGCATCTCCGGCGGCCTGGCGCTGATCGGCGCCATCGTCGCCGAGTTCGTCGCCGGCGGTGCCGGTGCGGGATCGGGCCTGGCGTTCCGCATCCTGGAGGCGAGCTACCGGCTCGAGATCCCGCGCATGTACGCCGCCCTCTTCCTCATCTCCGCCACTGGCATCCTGATCTTCCTGTTCTTCACCGCCCTCACCAATCTCCTGCTGCGGCGCTGGCACGAGAGCGCGATCCAGCGCGAAGGATGACGGCGCGGCGCTTGACCGCGGATACGCAGTCGATGAAGTTGCCGGCATGAAGCTGAGCCTGACGCTGCCGACGCTCTTCCCGGGGCCGGCGGCGCGCATCATCGAGAACGTGCGCGCTACGGTCCGCGATCTCGACTACGAGATCGTCGTCGTCGGGCCGTTCGAGGTGAGCGGGCCGGACATCCGGTGGGTGCGGGAGGAAACGCCGAGAGGAAGCGCGGCGGCGTCGGCGACGGCCTACGAGCACTCGACGGGTGATGTCATCTGCCCGTTGGCGGATGACGCCGAATTCAAGCCGGGCTGGGCGGAGGAAGGCATCGGGGCGCTCGCCAAGTTCGAGCGCGGCCGTCCCTATGCGATCGGGATCGGGCAGACCAACCAGATCGTCGGGACCGTTTTCGGCATCTACTACCCATTCTTCCCCATGGTCAGGCGCGCGACGCTCGATAAGGTCGGCGGCTTCTTCTCGCCGCACTACAAGCATCATTTCACCGATGCCGACTTCGCCTTCCGAATCTGGTCAATCGGAGGCGCCTGCGGCTACACCGAGCGCGACTACGTCGAAAGGAAGCCGCGCGAGACTGCCGGATTCTCAGACACGGCTACGCGTCTCGCCAGCGCCCGCAACGAGTCGTTGAAGCGAGACATGGGTACGTTCATGGGCCTGTGGGGAGCCCGCTACGGGCAAGGGTGGAACACCCAGGAGTTGCGCAGCATCAATATCGACGTCGATCCGATCTTCAGGATGTTCGTCGCCGACGGCAACACGATCTACGTCAACCATCCGAAGTTCGCCGAGGCTCATCAGCACTACGTGCAGATGATGGCGGCGCTTCATCAAGGGCGGGACGTAGCGCGAACCGCCTGAGCCGCTCGTTTCGAGAGATCCCTTTCATCGAGGCGCAGCCTGTTGCCGCATGGTTTATAATTTGATAGTTATCGAAATATAGACTCTGATTCCAACCCTCGGACGTCTTTCATGCCTGACCCCATCAGAGACGTCCTGTTCCTCTGCACCCACAACTCGGCACGGAGCGTCATGGCCGAGGTGCTGCTGAACGCGCATGGGACGGGGCGCTATCGCGCCTTCAGCGCCGGCAGCCATCCGTCGGGACGGATCAACCCGTTCGTCGAACGGCTGCTGAAGGCGATGAACCTGCCGACCGAGGGCATCCGCTCGAAGGACTGGGAGGAGTTCGTCAGGCCCGGCGCGCCGGTGATGGACTTCGTCTTCACCGTCTGCGACCAGGCGGCGGGCGAATCCTGTCCGGTGTGGCCGGGCCAGCCGGTGACCGGGCATTGGGGCTTTCCCGATCCGTCCAGCTTCGAGGGCAGCGACGCCGAGAAAGCCGCCTTCGCCGCCGACGTCTTTCGCATGATCGAACGCCGCATCCGGCTCTTCGTCGACCTGCCGCTTTCCAATCTGTCGGCGCCGGAGATCAAGCGCCGCATCGGCGAACTCGGAACGGAAGCCAAGTGAGCGGGATATCCGCCGATATGCCGCGGCGGCTCGCCGCCGAGGCGCTCGGCACCGCGCTGCTGCTCGCGGTCGTCGTCGGCTCCGGGATCATGGGCGAGCGTCTGGCGGGCGGCAACGGGGCGATCGCGCTGCTCGGCAACACGCTCGCGACCGGCGCAGGCCTGGTGGTGCTGATCACCGTGTTCGCGCCGATCTCGGGCGCGCATTTCAATCCCGTGGTGACGCTGGTCTTCGCGCTCAGGGGCGAGATCGGCCGCGGCGCCGCGATCGCCTATGCCGCGGCGCAGACTCTCGGCGCGATCCTCGGCGTCTGGGTCGCGCATCTGATGTTCGCCGAGCCGGTCTTCCAGGTGTCGGCGAAGCTGCGGGACGGGCCCGCCCAGGCCTTCGCCGAAGCGGTCGCGAGCTTCGGGCTTCTCCTCACCATCCTGGGATCGCTGCGCGCCCGCGCCGAGGCCACGCCGATGATGGTCGGGCTCTACATCACCGCGGCCTACTGGTTCACCGCGTCGACCTCCTTCGCCAATCCGGCGGTGACGATCGCGCGGTCATTGAGCGACACCTTCGCCGGCATCGCGCCTTCGTCGGTGCCGGCCTTCATCCTGGCCCAGGTCATCGGCGCACTCGCCGCGGCCTGGCTTCTGCGCTGGCTCTTAAAGGAGGAGCGTCCCTCATGAGCGCCGACTTTCCGATCACGATCTTCCACAACCCCGCCTGCGGCACGTCCCGCAACGCGCTCGCGATGATCCGGGCCGCCGGCTACGAGCCGGCAGTGGTCGAGTATGTGAAGGCGGGCTGGACAATCCCGCAGCTCGCGAGCCTCCTCGCCGCGATGAACGCCCGTCCGCGCGACATCATGCGCGAAAAGGGCACGCCGGCGGCGGAGCTGGGGTTAACGGCGCCGGACGTGCCCGACGAGCGCATTCTGCAGGAGATGGTCGCGCATCCCATCCTGGTGAATCGCCCGATCGTCGTCACACCGAAGGGCGTGCGCCTGGCGCGTCCTTCGGAGGTCGTGCTTCAGCTTCTCGAGCGTCAGCCCGCGAGCTTCACCAAGGAGGATGGCGAGGTGGTCGTGCTCCGCGGCTCGTGACGCCGAGCTGCGCGAGCGTCATTGAAAATTCACGATAGAACGGTTCCTATATTTCCATATCTATCGAATAATCGAACCAATGAGGGATCACCGAGGGGAGGACCCGAGCATGGTGCGGACGACGATGCGGGCGGCAGCCGCCGCCTTGTTGATCGCTTTCGGACCGGAGACCGCCACGGCCGAGATCAACGGCGCCGGCTCGACCTTCGCCCACCCCCTCATGTCGCGATGGGCGGAGGCGTACAAGGCCGAGACCGGCGAGGTCGTGAAGTACCAATCGGTCGGCTCGGGCGCCGGCATCAAGCAGATCGAGCGTCGGGCGGTCGACTTCGGCGCGTCCGACATGCCGCTCAAGCCGGCCGAACTCGAGCAGATGGACCTGATCCAGTTCCCCGTGATGATCGGCGGGGTCGTGCCGGTGCTCAATGTCGGCGCCATTGCGCCCGGCGAGCTCAAGCTGGATGCGGCCACGCTGGTCAGCATTTTTATGGGTCGCATCACGAAGTGGAATGCGCCCGCCATCGCCATCCTCAATCCGGCGGCGAAGCTGCCGGATCTGCCTATCGTCGTCGTCTTCCGCTCCGACGGGTCGGGAACGACCTTCATCCTCACCGAGTATCTGTCGAAGATGAGCCCGGAATGGCGCGAGCGGGTCGGCGCCGGCACCACGGTCAAGTTCCCGACGGGCGTCGGCCGCAACGGCAATGACGGTGTGGCCCAGACCATCGGTCGTACCGCCGGTTCGATCGGCTATGTCGAGTACACTTACGCCAAGCGCAGCAGCCTCAGCTACGCCCGGGTCAGGAACAGCGCCGGCGAGTACGTCCTCCCGACCGCCGCCAGCTTTCAGGCAGCCGCGGCCTCTGCCGACTGGTCGAAGGCGCCCGGCTACTACCTCGTCCTCACCGATCAGCCGGGGGCGCAGACTTGGCCGATCGCCGGCTCCGTCTTCATTCTGATGGGCCGGAGCCGCGCCGACCGCGAACGAATCCCCGCGGCTCTGCGCTTCTTCGATTGGGCCTATCGCAAGGGCGGGGGGCTCGCCGACAAGCTCGACTATGTGACCATCCCAACCGATGTCCAGCGTCAGATCCAGGAATCGTGGCGCGGGATCAAGACCGCGGATGGGCAGCCGGCCTGGGGAGCGCGGCCCTGATAGCGCACGACCGCGGGCCGCGTATCGCCAAATCGCGGAACGCGCCCCCGGCAATTGCCCTATGATTGTCGGATGATGGAATCGAGAGAGGCGGTTCCCGCGCTCGGCGCGCTCGCCCAGGAGACGCGCCTCGCCATCTTCCGTCTCCTGGTCGAGCAAGGGCCGGACGGGCTGCCGGCCGGCAAGATCGCCGAGCGGCTGGGCGTTCCCGCCGCCACCATGTCGTTCCACCTGATGCAGCTGAGCCATGCCGGCCTGGTGGTGTCGCGCCGGGAGAGCCGGCTGGTCATCTATGCGGTGAACGTCGAGCGCGTGAACGACCTCATCCGCTTCCTCACCGAGGACTGCTGCGGCGGGCGCCCGGAGCTATGCTTGCCGAAGGCCGCGGCCTGCGCGCCGAAGCGGCGGGCGGCAGCGAGGCGATGACCGGGGGGGCAGGCGAAGGCGAGCGGCGCTACCGCCCCGTCGTTCCGAGCGCGGCCGGCGATTCCGGCAGCCCGATCAGGCTGTCGACGCGGGCGATCGCCGCCGGCGTCAGCAGCTTGTTGGCGGTGAGCGCCAGGTTTTCGCGGGCGACCTTGATCGCGGTCGCTTGCCTCGCCGGATCCTTGAGGCGGAGCGCCGCCTTCATTTCCGTCTCATAGGCCTCGATGTAGCCGACCATCGCGTTCAGCGAGGCGTTCTGGCGCGCCGAGGTGGAGGCGCGGGCGGCGCTCAGGCTGCCGAGCGCATGCGCGGCCTTGGCCACCGCCTCGTCCTTGGCGCCCGCGGCGAGGACGGAGGGCGGCTCGAAGGAGCCTTTCCAGGCATAGGGAGCGACCGCCAGCACGACGGTCAAAGCGGCTGTTCCCAGGTAGCGGGCGAGAGTCTTGCCAGGCATGGCGGTCCTTAAATGCGGTCCGGTGAGCGGTCGTACTTACAAAACCCATGCCGACCCCGTCCGTTGCCGGAGGGGATTTCCGGGCTCACACATTGACACATTCGAATTCATCTATATATAAGCCGGCATGGACATCAGCTCCCAGCTCAAGGCGCTCGCCGACCCGGCCCGGCTCCGCATCGTCGAGTTCCTGCATCAGCCCGATGCCGGCTGCTGCGCGCAGCCCGACCGGGTCTGCGCCTGCGACATCGAGACCCTGCTCGGCCTCTCGCAGCCCTCGATCAGCCATCACATGAAGATCCTGACCCAGGCCGGCCTGGTCAGCGGCGAGAAGCAGGGGCGCTGGATGTACTACCGGCTCGAGCCGGCCGCCTTCGCCGAGGTCGTCGCCGCGCTCGCTCCCTTCTCCGCTCCGCCGGCCGCCCCGCGCGCCCGCGCTGCCTGACTTGAAAGAGGAGTCCCCATGAACCCGCTTCCGATCGCCGTCATCGGCGCCGGCCCCGTCGGCCTCGCTGCCGCCGCCCATCTGCTCGGCCGCGGCCTGACGCCGCTGGTGCTGGAGTCCGGCCCCAGGGTCGGCCACACCGTCCGTCAATGGGCGCATGTCCATATGTTCTCGCCCTGGGGCTTCACCATCGACCGCGCCGCCCGCGCGCTGCTCGAAGCCTCGGGCTGGACCGCGCCTGCCGCCGACGAGGTGCCGACCGGCGGCGATCTGGTGACGCGATATCTCGAGCCGCTGGCAGCCCTTCCCGCGATCGCGCCGCATCTCCGCTTCGGCGCGAAAGTGGTCGCCGTCGGCCGCAAGGACTTCGACAAGGTGAAGACCGCCGGCCGCGACGCCCAGCCCTTCGTGCTGCAGATCGAAAGCGCCGACGGCACGCGCTCCTCGGTCGAGGCGGCCGCGGTCATCGACGCGTCCGGCACCTGGGCGACGCCGAACCCGATCGGCTCCGGCGGTCTGCCGGTGCCGGGCGAAGGCGACTGCCGCGACCGCATCGCCTATGGCATTCCCGACCTGCTGGGATCCGAGCGCGAGACCTATCGCGACAAGGCGGTGATGGTGGTCGGTGCCGGCCACTCCGCTCTCAACGCACTGCTCGAGCTGACCGAACTCCAGGAGTCGGCGCCGGCGACGCGCATCCTCTGGGTCACCCGCCGCGACCAGGTCGAAAGCGCCTTCGGCGGCGGAGAGGGTGACGCGTTGCCGGCGCGGGGCGCGCTCGGCACCCGCGCGAAGCGGGCGGTCGCCGACGGCCGCATCGAGGTGCTGTCGCCGTTCCGCGTCTCCGCGCTCTCGCGCAAGGCCGACGGCCGCGTCGCGGTCGAAGGTACGCTGCGCGATCATCATGTGTCGGTCGAGGCCGACCGGCTGATCGTCGCCACCGGCTTCCGCCCCGACTTCGATCTGCTCCGCGAGATCCGGCTCGATCTCGATCCGTGGCTCGAATCCACGCGCGCGCTGGGACCGCTGATCGATCCCAACCTGCACAGCTGCGGCACCGTGCGTCCGCACGGCGCCAAGGAGCTCGCGCATCCGGAAGCGGGATTCTACATCGCCGGCATGAAGAGCTATGGCCGCGCGCCCACCTTCCTCCTGGCTACCGGGCACGAGCAGGTGCGCTCGATCGCGGCAGCGCTGGCCGGCGACCACGAGGCGGCGGCGCGCGTCGAGCTCGAGCTGCCGGAAACCGGCGTCTGCCATTCGACGCCGAAAGTGGGCAAGGCGCTGGCCGGCGCGGAGGCCGAAGCCGCCGGATGCTGCGGCGGCCCGGCGCCGGCCGAGGCGGATGCCTGCTGCGTCGCCGATGTCGAGGCCAAGGCCGCGGGCGAGGAGGGCTGCGGCTGCCCCGCACCGGCGCAGGCCGCTGTGGTCGTCGCGGTGAAGCCGCGGCTCAGGGTTCCGGCCGGCGGTTCCGGTTGCTGTGGCGGCGACTGAGCGAGGTCCTGCGCGAGTGAGGGAGACGATATCGAACGGCCGGCGTCATCGGATCATCGGCGCGCTCGGTATCGCCCAGATCCTCGGCTACGGCACGTCCTACTACCTGCCGGCGATCCTCGCCCAGCCGATCGCAGCCGATACCGGCTGGCCGTTTGCCTGGGTGATCGGCGGGCTCTCGCTCGGCCTCCTGGTCGCCGGCCTCGCCTCGCGGCAGGTCGGCCACACGATCGAGCGTCACGGCGGACGACCGGTGCTGGCGGCGAGTGCGCTGCTGCTCGCGCTGGGCCTCGCGATGCTCGCGCTGGCGCCGAACCTCCCGGTCTATGTCGCCGCCTGGGTCGTGCTCGGCCTCGGCATGGCGGCCGGCCTCTACGACGCCGCCTTCTCGACGCTCGCCCGCATCTTCGGCGCCGGCGCGCGCGGTGCCATCACCACGCTCACGCTCTGGGGCGGATTCGCCAGCACGGTGTGCTGGCCGCTCTCCGCATATCTGGTCGAGACCGTCGGCTGGCGCGGCGCCGCCGGCGTCTACGCGGCGATCCAGCTCGCGGTCGTGCTGCCGCTCTATCTCTTCGTGCTTCCAGGCGAGGAGCGGCGAGAGGCTACGGCGAAGCCGCCGGAGACCGCCGCCCCGATCGCCGGCGAGGTGCCGGCCGCGCGCCGCGCGCTCACATTCGCGATCCTGGCGGCGGTGCTGACCGCCGGGGGCACCATCTCGGCCCTCCTGTCCGTGCACGTCATCGCCATCCTTCAGGCCGGCGGCCTCACGCTCGCCGCCGCGGTCGCGATCGGCGCGCTGATCGGCCCGGCCCAGGTCGCGGGGCGCGTCGTCGAGATGTCGTTCGGCGGCCGGCACCATCCGATGTGGACCCTCGCCGCCGCCGTCGTCCTGATCGCTGCCGGCCTCGTGCTGCTCTGGCTCGGCCTTCCGCTGCCCGCTTTGGCGCTCATCAGTTATGGCGCGGGCAACGGCATCTGGTCGATCGCGCGCGGGACGGTACCGCTGGCCCTGTTCGGCGCCGCCGGCTACGCCGTGCTGATGGGGCGCCTGGCGACGCCGATCCTGGTGGTGCAGGCGGTATCGCCGTCGGTCGGCGCCGTGCTGATGGACGAGGTCGGTGCGTCGGGGACGCTGATGATCCTGGTCCTGATCGGGCTTCTGAACGTCGCCGGCGTCGTCGCGCTCCGGCGCTGCAGCCGCTCGCTGCCCTCGGCGACCGTCGCTAGCTGAGCTCGTCGCGCCTTCGCTGCAGGAAGCGGCGGACGGCGGGATCGGCTTCGAGGCCGATGGCGCGCTCATAGGCGGTGTCGGCCGCCGTCGCGTCGCCGATTCGGGCGAGGAGGTCGGCGCGCGCCGCCCAATAGGGTTGATAGTCGGCGAGCCGCGCATCCGCCGCCGCTTCGTCGAGCACGGCGAGCCCCGCCGCGGCGCCTTCGGATTCGGCGAGGGCCACGGCACGGTTGATCGCCACCACCGGCGATCCCGTCATCGACTGCAATGCGCCGTAGAGCGCCGCGATCGCATCCCAGTCGGCACTGCCGGTTACGCGGCGGACGACATGCGCGGACTGAACCGCCGCTTCCAGCTGATAGCGTCCGGTGACGCCGGCGCGGCTGGCGTGGCTCAGCAACCGCTCGGCTTCCTCGATCAGTCGCGGATCCCAGGACGCGGGGTCCTGCTCGGCCAAGGGCACGTAGTCGCCATCGACCGTGCGCCGGGCGCGCCGCCTCGCCTCCGCATACAGCATCAGCGCCAGCAGGCCCTGGGCTTCCGGCTCGTCCGGCAGCAGCGACACCACCAGGCGTCCGAGCCAGATCGCCTCCTCGGCGAGATCGCGGCGGCGTGCCTCGGTGCCGGCCGGATCGGTCCAGCCCTCGGCGAAGGCGGCGTAGATCGCCTCCAGTACCGCCTCCAGCCGGTCGGGCAGATCGGCCGCGTCCGGTATCCGGAACGGGATGCCGGCTTCCTTGATCCGGGTCTTGGCGCGCACCAGCCGCTGGCCCATCGCCGCCGGCGAGACCAGGAAGGCCGAACCGATGGCGGCGGCATCGAAGCCCAGGATCGTCTGCAGGATCAGCGGCGCGCGGATGGCGGGGTCGATCGCCGGATGGGCGCAGGCGAACATGAGGGCGAGGCGGTCGTCGGGGATCTGCCTGTCGTCGCCCTGGCTCATCTCGTCGGCCAGCAGATGGAGATGGCCGGATGCCTCCGTTGCCGTCCGCCGTCGCCGCGCCGCGTCGATCAGCTTCCGGCGCGCCGCCGCCAGCAGCCAGGCTTCCGGCTTTTCAGGCACGCCCGAGACCGGCCAATGCGCCAGCGCGGCGGCGAAGGCGTCGGCCAGCGCATCCTCGGCTCCTGCGACGTCGCGGGTCCGTGCCGCGAGGAAGGCGACGAGCCGGCCGTAGCTCTGCCGGGCCACCGCTTTGGCGGCGGCGCGGGCGTCGTCGCCGGTTCCTCGCGGCGCGATGGCTACATTTCCCAGATCGGGCGCACCTCGACCGCGCCATGCGCGGCGGCGGGACAGCGCGCGGCCCAGGTGAGCGCCTGGTCGAGATCGGACACATCGATGATGTAGTAGCCGCCGAGCTGCTCCTTGGTGTCGGCATAAGGCCCGTCCTGCACCTTGGTCTTGCCGCCGGCAACGCGCACCGTCGATCCCGCCGCGGTCGGCTTCAGGCGATCGGCGCCGACATAGACACCGGCCTTCCGCATCGCCTCGCCATAGGCGCCATAGGCGGCCATCACCTTCTCGATGTCGGCCTTGGTCGATTTGTCGTAGCCGGTCTCGTCGCTGTAGATCAGCAGCATGTACTTCATGTCGGGTCCCTCGCGGTTGAGGCGGGCCTCATGCGCCGCCGACTCCGATGACGTTCGAGGTCGCGGGCGTTCGACAGGTGATCAGAAATTTTCCCGAGCGCCATCTTATCGTGCCCCCTCTCCCGCGCAGCGGGGGAGGGTTCCGATCTACCCCGCCGGCTCCTCCAGGACGTCGTAGCGGAACTCGAACTTCACCGGGTCCAGCACCACCATGGTGCGGAACTTGGCGACGTCGGGGTTGGCATAGAGGAAGCGCCGGGTGAAGGCCTCGTAGGCGGCGACGTCGGGCACCTGCACCACCAGCGCGAAATCCGGGTCGCCGGTGACGAAGTAGCATTGCCGGACGGCGGGCTCGGCCATCGCGGCGCGCTTGAAGTTGTCGATCATGTCGATGCGGTCGCGCTCCATGGTCACCTCGACCAGCGCGGTCATGTGCCGGCCGGCATAGGCGGGCGCCAGCACCGAGACGTCGCCCTGGATCACGCCGGCCTCGCGGAGCCGCCTGACGCGCCTAAGGCACGCCGGCGGCGAGATCCCGACCTGCTGGGCCAGATCCAGGTTGGTAACCAGGTTGTCCCGCTGCAGGCGGTCCAGGATTCGCCGGTCGACGGCATCAAGTTCGATCATGGATTCCATGTTGCCCCGCCTTTCGGAATTTTTGATCTGAAATCCGGATAAATCAGAAATCCCCCGGTGAGCGGCCGGAGGTAGCATTAATCCATGACAGAGCTGGCCCCGAAGGTCGTTCAGATCACCGGGCGCGATGTGGAGGCGGCCGCTCGCCGCCTCGCCCCGCACATGGCGCCGACCCCGCTGGTCTACTCGCCGGCGCTCTCCGATCTCCTCTCAGCCGATATCTGGCTGAAGCTGGAGACCGTCTCCGAGATCGCCAGCTTCAAGCTCCGGGGCGCGCTGAACGCGCTCATGTCGGTCATGGATCCGGGCAGCGCGCTCACATCCTCGACCGGCAATCACGGCCAGGGCGTGGCGCTGGCCGCCCGCCGGCTCGGCATCCCCGCCGACATCTTCGTCCCCGTCGATCCCAACCCGGTGAAGGTCCGGATGATCGAGCTGCTGGGCGGGCGGGTGCATGTCGGCGGCCACGACATCGACGCCGCCAAGGAGCGCGCCTACGCGCATCAGGCGACGCATGGCGGCACCTTCGTCGACGACGGCGAGAATCCTCATCTGATTGCCGGCGCCGGCACCGTCGGCCTCGAGATCGGCAAGGGCCTCGAAGACATCGACGTGCTCTACGTGCCGATGGGCTCGGGCTCGCTCGCCAGCGGCACCGCGACCGGGATCAAGGCGGTTCAGCCGAAGGTGCGCGTGGTCGCGGTCCAGGCGGCCGGCGCACCGGCGATGGTCGAGAGCTTCCTCGCCCGCCGCGCGGTCGAGCGGCCGATCGCGACCCGCGCCGACTGCCTCGTCTGCCGGATTCCGGCAGCGCAGGCGCTCTCCACCCTGATCGCCGCGGTCGACGACGCGCTTCTGGTCACCGATGCCGAGATGCTGGCGGCGGTGCACACCTATCTCGCCCGCGCGCACCTGCTGATCGAGCTGGGATCGGCGGCCCCCCTGGTCGGTGCCTGGAAGGAACGGCACGCGATCCGCGGCAAGCGCGTGGTGCTGGTCGTCTCCGGCGCCAACGCGGTGCCCGAGATCGTCGCCGAGGCATTGCGGACCCCGCCGCTGGGCGGGGCGTTCGCGTGAGGCATGAGAGAGAAGCCCCCCACCCTGGCGCGACGACGCCTTCGGCGTCGCGCTTACCTCCCCTACTGAGGGGGGAGGGGACCCGACGTCGTGCTCCTTCCCCCCCGCGGAGCGTGGGGGAAGGCTGGGATGGGGGGTGGCTGCCGCCTAGACCCGAACCCGCGACTTCATGTCCTCGAAGGCGGCCGTCAGCGCCGCCATCAGCTCGGGCTCGCTGGCGTCGTGGCCGGCGGCATGCACGAAGCGGAGCTCGGCTTCGGGCCAGGCTTCCTTGACCTCGAAGGCGTTGAGCGGACGGGTCACCACGTCGTAGCGCCCCTGCACCATGATGCAGGGGATGTGGCGGATCTTCGGGATCTCGGCCAGCAGCTGGCCGGGCTTCACGAAGAACTTGCTGGCGACGTAGTGGAAGAACATCAGCGTGCCTTGGCGCTTCTGCTCGATCGTGGCGTCGGGCGACTTCGCCGGCGTCCTGAAGCTGGTGAGGCGGGTCGAGTACTCCCAGAACGCCTCCGCCGCCGGACCGTGGACCTTGGGATCGGGATCGGCGATGCGCCGGTGATATGCCGCGACCAGGTCGCCGCGCTCGGCCTCGGGAATCGCACGGGCGAAGGGTGCCCACAGGTCGGGGAACAGGTTCTGCACGCCGTTCGACCACCAGTGGATCGCCGCGTCGGCGCCGGTGGTGACGCCGCGCAGCACCAGGCTGGCGACGCTGTCGGGATGCGCCTCGGTGTAGGCCAGGCCCAGGAACGCGCCCCAGGAGCCGCCGCCCACCACCCAGCGCTCGAAGCCGAAATGGAGTCGGAGCCGCTCGAGATCCCGGATGTGCCCCTGGGTGTCGTTGCCGGACATCTCGCCGAAGGGCAGCGAGCGGCCGCCGCCGCGCTGGTCGAACAGGATCAGGTCGTAGACCTGGGGATCGAAGGTGCGGCGGTTCGCCGGCACCGAGCCGCGGCCCGGGCCGCCATGCAGATGCACCGCCGGAATGCCGCCCTTCTTCCCGACCCGCTCCCAGTAGAGGCGGTGCGGCGGGTCGACGTCGAGAAAGCCGGTCTCCCAGGGCTCGATGTCGGGATAGGGAGGATGGCTTTCCATGACTGTCTCCGTTCGAATGAACGGCCACGACGATACTTGTCGGGTTCAGAATACGTCAAGGACAAACCGAGACGAATACAATAATACTGCGAACAATCCCTAAATATCAGGAGGCAAGGACTATGAAATATCTATCGTGTCTGGTGCTCGGCGCTGCCGCGCTTGCGGCCTTCGCCGCTTCGCCGGCAAGGGCGCAGGAGAAGGTGCTGAAGGTCGTGCCGCATGCCGATCTCAAGGTGCTCGATCCGGTCAACGTCACCGCGGCCATCACCTACATCCACGGCCTGATGATCTACGACAGCCTGATGGCGCTGGACGCCAACCTGGTGCCGCAGCCGCAGATGGCCCAGGGCGTCCAGGTCTCGGCCGACAAGCTCACCTACACGTTCACGCTCAGGCCCGGCCTGAAGTGGCATGACGGCACGCCCGTGACGTCCGCCGACATCGTGCCGTCGGTGAAGCGCTGGATGGCGCGGGCCCCGGTCGGCCAGAAGATGGCGCCGTCGATCGCCTCGATGGAGGCGCCGGACCCGAACACCTTCGTCATCAAGCTGAAGGAGCCCTATGCGCTGACCGAGTACTCGCTCGGGCTTGCCGGTCCCATCTACATGCCGCAGAAGGTGGCGGAGACCGATCCCAACACGTCGATCACCAGCTCGGTCGGCTCCGGCCCCTACAAGTTCGTGGCCTCCGAATGGAAGCCCGGCGCCAAGGTGCTCTACGAGAAGAACAAGGACTACGTGCCGCGCAGCGAGGCGCCCAGCTTCTTCTCCGGCGGCAAGGTGGTGAAGCTCGACAAGGTCGAGTGGACCATCATTCCCGACGCCAACACCACGGCGGCGGCGCTGGGCCGCGGCGAGGTCGACTACTGGAACAACCCGCCGGCCGACTTCGTGAAGATCCTGTCAGCCAATCCCGAGATCACGCTGCAGATCCTGCATCCGCTGGGCTTCATCAACATCGGCCGCACCAACGCTCTGCTGCCGCCCTTCAACAACGTGAAGGCGCGTCAGGCGCTGGCATATGCCTTCGACCAGACCGAGTTCATGCAGGCGGCCTATGGCGATCAGCGCTGGTGGCGGACCTGCGGCTCCTACTTCGTCTGCGGCACCGCGTATGGCAGCGAGGCCGGTTCCGAGCCCTACGCCAAGCCTGATATCGCCAAGGCGAAGCAGCTGCTCGCCGAGTCGGGCTACAAGGGCGAGAAGATCATCGTCATCAACACCAAGGAGATCCCGGTCATCTTCGCGCTGACCTCGGTCGCCATCCCGAAGATGAAGGAGATCGGGCTCAACGTCGAAGAGCAGGTGGTCGACTGGAGCGGCTTCATCGGCCGCATCCAGAAGAAGGACCCGATCGACCAGGGCGGCTGGAATTTCTTCACCACCAACGGCACCGGGATGACCTTCCATCATCCGCTGACCAATCTCGGCACGCCGATGCAATGCGACGGCAAGAACTGGTTCGGCTGGCCCTGCGACGAGGCGACCGAGGCGCTCCGGACCAAGTTCCTCAACGCCCCCGACGACGCGTCGCGTAAGGCCGCGATCGAGGTCTATCATCGCGCATTGATGGAGCAGCAGCCGGCCGTGAACCTGGGTCAGGCGGCATCGCCGGAAGCGTGGCGGAAGAACGTCGTGGGCATGGTGTCGACGCATCTGCCGGTGTTCTGGAATGTGACCAAGAACTGAGACCTAAGGCCACGGACGCGAGCTTGGTGCGCTCCGCTTCCGCCAAGGCTGACGTGCGCAAGCGCGCACTTGCGCCTTAGCTCCGCGGCGCGCGCTCGCGGTAAACGAAACCCTCCCTCGCTGACGCGAGGGAGGGTCTTTCATTTTGATCGACCGTGGCCTTACGTGCGGCTGCGGCCTTACGAAACTTCATCTATGGCTCGCCTCACCTGCTCCCGCCGCCGCTTCGCCCGGCGCGACAGCATGTTGAGGCCTTCGATCACGGCCGAGAACGACATCGCCGCGTAGATGTAGCCCTTCGGCACATGCACCCCAAAGCCGTCGGCGATCAAGACCATGCCGATCATCATCAGGAATCCCAGAGCCAGCATGACGATGGTGGGATTGTCCTGCAGGAAGGCCGCGAGCGGACTGGCCGCGGCCAGCATCACCAGCACGGCGACGACGACGGCGATCACCATGACCGGCACGTGGTCGGTCATGCCGACTGCGGTGATGATGCTATCGAGCGAGAAGACCAGGTCGAGGAGCAGGATCTGCACGATCGCCGTGCCGAAGCCGATCGACGCGCCCGCGACGCCGAACACGGCCGACTCGGGATCGGGATCGACGGTGTGATGGATCTCCCGTGTCGCCTTCCACACCAGGAACAGACCGCCGGCGATCAGGATCAGGTCGCGCCAGGAGAAAGCGTTGCCGAACAGCTCGAACAGCGGCTGGGTGAGCTGGACGATCCACGCGATGGTGCCGAGCAGCAGAAGACGAAGCCAGAGGGCGAGCCCGATGCCGATCCGGCGTGCCCGGTTGCGTTGCTCCTCCGGCAGCTTGTTGGTCAGGATCGAGATGAAGATCAGGTTGTCGATGCCGAGGACCACCTCCATGACGATCAACGTGGCGAGCGCCGCCCAGACGGTGGGGTCGGCGGTGAGGGCGAGCAGCGAGTCCATGGGGGCTCCGGAGCGGGGGACGAGTTCGGAAATGACACCGGACGCCGCCCGGGACAAGGGCCGCCGCGGCTTTTTGCCGGAACCGGTGACGGGTTCGTGAACTCTCATATAGATTGTACTCGAAATAGCTGTTGATCGGCGCCCGTTAAACGCGTATTAATGACTTGCTAAAAAGTTGGCCCTAGAAAGGGGGACCATGCTTCTCGGCACCGCCTTCAGCTCTCAATCGCCCAATCGCCGGGCCACCCCCAGGGTGGTTCTGACGACGGCGCGTTTGGTGCTGAGAGCGATGGATCGAGCCGACGTGGTCCGGATCTCGGCCCTCAACGACCTGCTGCTGCAGAAGGACGTCAACCTGCCGGCCCTCGACCACGAGGCGCTGGACGAACTCTGCGCGCGCTTCGATGCGGAGTGGCGGTTCCAGGGCATGGGCCACCTGATGATCCTCCGGCGCGACGACGGTCAGCCGATCGGCCACGTGCATCTCAAATGGCTCGCCGACGCCAAGTCGGGCCGGACGGCCGAACTTTCCTATGCCATCGACGCGCCCTATCAGCGCCAGGGCTATGCGACCGAGGCCGTCGACGGGGTGCTGGGATTCGCCTTCGACAAGGCCGGGCTCGACTACGTCATCGCCTGCGTCGAGCCGGAAAATGTGGCGTCCGTCCGCGTCGCCGAGAAGAACGGCATGGCGCCGATGGCCGAGGGCCGCTTCCGCTACCGGCTGATGCGCCGCTACCTGTTGCCGGCGCTGATGTGGCGCTTCCATCAGAAGCAGAAGACAAGCGCCTCGCGTCCGCCCGCCCCGGGTCCCGATACGGCTACAGGGCCTTCAGCCGGCGCGTGACCCGCTCGAGGAAGCGTGCGCGCTCCTCCGGCGTCGTCGTATCCATCTTGTAGAGCCTGAGGAAGACCGGTTTCGCCTGCGGCGATACCGCGACCCGGAGCGCCCGCATCAGCACGCGCACCGGATCGAGCAGCCCCAGCACCTGCCACCAGGCCGAGCCGCAGGTGGTGATGACCGCCCAGACCTTGATCCGGGTCAGCAGCGGCCGGACCGGGCCGTCCTTCAGCTCGAACACCACGCCCGGCAGGAACACCCGGTCGAGCCAGCCCTTCAGGATCGCCGGCATCCCCGACCACCAGGTCGGGAACACGAAGACCAGCGCGTCCGCCCACAGCAGATCGCCGACCAGCGGTTCGACGGGCGCCCGGTTCTCGGGCACCTTGCCGTTCATCCGCCATTCAGGTTCCGAAAGGCGTGCCTCGAAGCCTTCGCCGTAGAGGTCGAGCGTCCGGACCTCGTGCCCGCTCTCCTTCAGCGTCGCCACCGACTGCTGAAATACCGCCGCATCGAAGCTGGCGGCGGACGGATGGGCGAGGATCGCAAGCACGTGCATGGACGAAGGAAATGCCATGACCGCGCGCGCGGTTCCAGGGGCGTGAGGGCGCGATCGCCGCATCGAATTGTGCCGCAGCCCGAACCACCCGCCGCTATGATCGCCGCCTCATGACCATGCCGGTCCCGCCTTCGCGCCCGCTCGCGCGCCGCGTGCTCCTGCCGGAGGCGCCGGCGATGGTGCTGCGCGCCTCGGGCGTGGTCTGGCTGAACCCCGAGGGCGACGTCGAGACCATCGGCCGCGCCGAGGCGATCCGGCGTTTCGAGTCGGGCGCACGGCCGCTCTTCTGCCATGGCCGTGCGATCGGCCGGCGTCTCGGAGCATCCGTCTCGGGCCACGACGTGGTCGAACTCTTCGCCTTCGTCCGCCCCGCCCGCTTCGCGCCGCCGACGCCCCGCGGGCTTGCCGGCGCGATGGGCCTCGATCCGCCGGAGACGGCCGAGGCCGAAGCCGCCTCGCTCTTCGCCGTCGCCCGCGCCTTGATGAGCGAGCTGGCGGATGACCGTGACGCCGAAACCGCCGCGATCGCCAAGGTGATGGCCGCGGCCGGCTGGGCCTGGGGTCCGGCGGTGCTGGCCGCGCTCGGCGTCGATCCTTCGGAGCGCGCGCACACCGCCGCGCTCGAGGTCTGGCGGCGGCTGCCCGAATGGCAGGAGCACGCGCCGCCGCCGCCGCCCGGGAGCCAGCCGGTCGATCCGGCGGAGGCCCGCGCGCGTCTCACCCGCCTGCTCGGCGATCGGTCCGAGCCGCGCCCTTCGCAGGCGGATTATGCGTCGGCCGTCTCCGCCGCCTTCCTTCCGCGCGAGCACGAGGACCAGCCGCGCATGGTGCTGGCCGAGGCCGGCACCGGTGTCGGCAAGACCCTGGGCTATGTCGCGCCGGCCAGCGTCTGGGCGGAGAAGAACGAGGGCTCGGTCTGGTTCTCGACATACACGCGGAACCTGCAGCATCAGATCGACGGCGAGCTCGACCGGCTCTATCCGAATCCGACCGACAAGGCGCTGAACGTCGTCATCCGGAAGGGCCGCGAGAACTATCTCTGTCTGCTGAATTTCGAGGACGCGCTGCGCAACCTCCGCGGCAATCCCGACAACTCGATCCCGCTCGGCCTGCTCGCGCGCTGGGCCGCGGCGACGCGAGACGGCGACATGGTCGGCGGCGACTTCCCCGGCTGGCTCGCCGACCTGGTCGGGCGCGGACGCGCACTCGGCCTCACCGACCGCCGCGGCGAATGCGTCTACTCCGCCTGCACGCACTACACGAAATGCTTCATCGAGCGCGCACAGCGGCGCTCGCGGCGCGCGCGGCTGGTCGTCGCCAATCACGCGCTGGTAATGAGCATCGCCGCGTCCGGCGGCATGGCCGAGGGCTCGCTCTCGCACCGCCTGGTCTTCGACGAGGGCCACCACGTCTTCGATGCCGCCGACTCGGCCTTCTCGCTCGCGCTCTCAGGCCTCGAGGCGGTCGAGCTGAAGCGCTGGGTGCGGGGACCCGAGGGCAGCCGGCGCACGCGCGGCCGCGGCCTGCAGCGCCGTGTCGAGGACCTGGTGATCGAGGACGAGGAGGGCGCCAAGGCCCTGGCCGATGCGATCGAAGCGGCGCGCATCCTGCCATCCGAAGGCTGGGTGACCCGGCTCGCCGAGGGATCGCCGAACGGGCCGACCGAGGCGTTCCTGGCCTTCTGCCGCCAGCAGGTCTATGCGCGGGCCAACGAGACCGAGAACGCCTATGCGATCGAGGCCGATGCCCAGCCGCCGGTCGAGGGTTTGATCCGCGCCGCCGCCCACCTCAGGAACGGGCTTCAGGATCTGCGCCGGCCGCTGGCGAAACTGCGCGATCGTCTGAAGGCCCGGCTCGACGACGAGGCGGAAGAACTCGAGACCGCCATGCGGCTTCGCCTGGAAGCGATGGCGCGCACCATCGACCGGCGCATCAAGGGCATCCTCGACGGCTGGATCTCGATGCTGGAATCGCTGGCGGCGCCGACGCCGCCGGAATTCGTCGACTGGCTGCAGGTCGACCGCATGGAATCCCGCGATCTCGATGTCGGCCTGCATCGCCACTGGGTCGATCCCACCGTGCCGTTCTCGGAGATGGTGCTGAAGCCGGCGCATGGCGTCGTCGTCACCTCGGCGACGCTCCGCGATGCGACCGGCGTGATCGAGCTCGACTGGGCGGCGGCGGAGTCGTCGTCAGGCGCGCGTCATCTGGCATCGCCGGCGATGCGGGCGGCGGTGGCGTCCCCCTTCGACTATCCGAAGCAGACACGGATCTTCGTCGTCACCGATGTCGACAAGCGCGACTTCGCCCAGGTCGCCTCCGCCTATCGCGAGCTGTTCCTGGCTTCGGGCGGCGGCGCGCTCGGCCTGTTCACCGCGATCCGGCGGCTTCGCGAAGTGCATGCCCGCATCGCTCAGCCGCTGGAGGAGGCCGGCGTCGCGCTCTATGCCCAGCATGTCGACGGCCTCGATACCGCGACGCTGATCGACATCTTCCGCGCCGAGCCGGAGAGCTGCCTTCTCGGCACCGACGCGGTCCGCGACGGCGTCGACGTGCCCGGCCGCTCGCTCCGCCTGATCGTCTTCGACCGCGTGCCCTGGCCCCGCCCCGACATCCTTCACCGCGCCCGCCGCCAGGCCTTCGGCAACAAGGCCTATGACGAGCGGGTGACGCGCTTTCGCCTGAAACAGGCCTTCGGCCGGCTGATCCGCCGCGCCGACGACATCGGCGTCTTTGTCATGTTGGACAAGGCGCTGCCGACAAGGCTTGCCGCCGCCTTCCCCGAAGGTGTCCAGGTCGAGCGAGTGGGCCTGGCCGAGGCGGTTACCCGCACGCGCGAGTTCCTGGCCGCCCCGGCCGTGTTAAGATTTGGCGTTAACAAGTTAACCCCGCCGTTTTGACAGGACGCGGCCGTCCGGCTAGGTTTTTGCTCCGGTAGAACACCGCTCGCGGATCGCCTTTTGCGTGCCGCGGGCCGAAGAGGGTGCCTGAATGGCGCTTGAGATCGGCCAGGTCGTCAGTGGGATCGCGGTCTTCCCGACACGTCGGGGACAGTCCCAGGACGGCGCGGCCGCCAACCAGACCGAGACGTCCCTTCCCGGGGAACAGGCTCCGCCGCTGACCGGCGTGGGCGGGAAACCGCTGTCCGGAGAGGCACTGCAGACACTGCAAGGCACCGAGCTGCCGGGAGCGGTGAGCGCCTCCAGCGAGTCCGACGACACGAATGCCGAGGGCGAGCTCACCGACGAAGAGAAAGAGGTCGTCGAAAAGCTGAAGGCGCGCGACCAGGAGGTCCGTCGCCACGAGGCGGCGCACGCCGCCGCCGGCGGCAGCTTCGCCGGCGCGCCGACCTTCTCCTACCAGCAGGGACCGGACGGCAAGCGCTATGCCGTCGGCGGCGAGGTCTCGATCGACCTCAGCCCCGGCAGCACGCCCGAGGAGACCGCGCGCAAGGCCGACCAGATCCGCGCCGCGGCGCTGGCGCCCGCCGATCCCTCCGGCCAGGACCAGGCCGTCGCCGCCGCCGCGGTGCAGATGAAGGCTCAGGCCCAGGCGGAAGGGGCCAAGCAGCGGGACGAGGAGCGGAAGGCCAAGGAGGCCGAGCGCGCCGAGGAAGAGCCGGTCGTCCCCGGCGCCCCGAAGCCGAAAGAGACCGGGCCTGAGATCTCCGGTCCGAAACCGTTCGGCCAGGAGGGCGGGGAGCCAGGAGCCGCCCCGGCGGCGGGCACCGCCCCGCCGAACGATCGTCGCCCCGCCGCCGCCGCCCAGGCCTACGGCCGCACGGAAAATTCGGTCAGGCGGACGGGCGAGGCGACGAGCCAGGCGTTGTCGCTGGTGGCATGATTGCCGTGACCTCGTGTCCCCTCACCCCGCGGAGCGTGGGGGAGGGTTAGGGTGGGGGGCGAGACTCGATGCCCGGTCTGACGCCTCACGCCCGTTCCCTTCGCTGCAACATGACCGACGCCGAGCGCGCACTTTGGCGACGCCTGCGGAACGCGCAGATCCACGGTGCTCGCTTTCGCCGCCAGGCGGTGATCGGCCGCTACATCGCCGATTTCGCGTGTTTTGCGCCGAAGATCGTCATCGAACTCGATGGCGGCCAGCACAGCGAGCGGGCTGCTTACGACGAGGCCAGGACGCGCTGGCTGTCAGATGAAGGCTTCATCGTTCTGCGGTTCTGGAACAATGACGTGCTGTCGAACCTGGATGGCGTGGTCGCTACGATTGCGACCGCGCTCTCAGCGGCGGAGAGACCCGGCCCCCCACCCTGACCCTCCCCCACGAAGGGGGGGAGGGGACACGACGATGGTCTACTTCACCACCTCGTCCTGATACGCGCCGAAGAACTCGCCGCGTTTCAGCCAGCCCTTGTAGCCGCCGATCTCGGCGCGGCACCAGACGTCGCGGCATTCGAGCAGGCGGCCGACGAGGCCGGGCTCGACCATGGCGACGGCGGCCGAGTCCTCCGCCTTGTCGTCACGGAGCTTCCGCGTGGCGCCGGTTATGATCAACGTGCGGCGGTTGGTGAGGAAGCTCGCCTGGACCCAGCCGACGGTACCCTGGTAGTCGCGGATCCGCCGCCAGGTGTCGAATTCCTGGATCACTTCGACCGGCATCGCCCGCTTGGTCAGCACCCATTCGATCGGATAGCGGGTGC
>CAMDFP010000043.1 GCA_945897335.1 Asaia bogorensis
GGCCTCGACGAGGTGGTGATGACGGTCAGGAAGCAGCCGTCAGCCTGGTTCGGCACCGAGGCCGAGAAGATGGTCGACCTCAACACGCTGAAGGCGCCGTTCACGGTCTACGAAGGCCCGGTGCGCGACGGCGCACGACGCTACCCGCAAAACGTAAACATCTCCGCCGCAGTGGCGCTGGCCGGCGCCGGCCTCGACAAGACGCATCTGATCATCGTCGCCGATCCGACGATCACCACGCATGTGATCGAGGTCCGCGCCCGCGGCGCCTTCGGCAGCTTCACTTTTATCGAGGACATCCTGCCGACCGAGAGCAACCCCAAGACCGGCATGATCGTCGGCATGGCCATCGTCAAGGCCGTGCGACAGCTGTCCTCGCCGCTGGTGATCGGGCTCTAGGCCGCTTCGCGCAGCTTCCGGGCCGAGAGACAGGCCGGGCGTGTCAGGCAGCGCTCGAGCCAGGCGGCGACATTGGCCGGGAACGTGTGCTTGTTGAACCAGGCGCCGTAGAGCACCGCGGCGACGTTGAGGTCGGCGACGGTGAAGCTCGAACCCAGCAGATAGGGGCTCTTGGCGAGCTCGGCATCGAGCACGGCGAGCGGCCGCTTCACCGCCTCCTCGTTCTCCTTCGCCACCGCCTCGCTCCGTTTCTCGGCCGGCAGCGTGTACCTGTTGGCGACCATCAGGCCCATCGACCGCTCGAGCGAGGTCGCGGCGAAGAAAGACCACTGCCAGCATTTGGCCTCGGCCTTGAGGTCGGACGGGTAGAGGCCCTTGCCGTGCTTCTTGGCGATGTAGAGGTTGATCGCCATCGATTCCGACAGGCCGAAGCCGTCGTCGTCGATCGCGGGCACCTGTCCCATCGGATTGATCTTCAGAAACTCAGGCGTCTTCGACGTGGTGTCGGCAAAGCTGGTCTGCACGTGCTCGTAGGGAACGCCGGCTTCGTCGGCGACCCAGAGGGTGCGGAAGGCGCGCGACTTGGCGATGCCGTGGATCTTGAGCTTGGCCATGAGTTTCCTCCTTGGGCTTTCAGGAAATCGGCACGCCCAGGTGACGGGCGAGCAGCGGGAATTGCGAATCCAGCATGTGACGGCCGAGATGGATGCGACAGCCGCGGTTCCTGGCAAGCGTCAGCAGCTTCGTCATCTCCGGATTCATGATGATGTCGACGACGGTGGTCGCCTTCTTGAGCCCGGCGGTCTCCAGCGGCAACGGATCGTCGGGCTTGAGGCCGGCCGAGGTCGTGTTGACGATCATCTCGTGCTCGCCGGCTTCGGCAGCGGCGACCTCGACCGCAAAGTCCGGGAAGAACTTCCGCGTCGTCTCGGCCAGCTTCTCGGCGTTGGCGCGGGTGCGGTTGGCGATGGCAAGCCGGCGGACGCCGGCCTCGGCCAGCGCGAAGGCGATGGCGCGGGCGGCGCCTCCGGCGCCGAGCATCAGCACGTCCATGCCCTTCGGTTCGATGCCGTCGTGGCGGAGGCCATTGACGAAGCCGGCGCCGTCATAGTTGCCGCCGATCAGCCTGCCGTCGGTTTCACGGCGGACGACGTTGACCGCCTGCAGCCGCGTGCCCGAGGCATCGACCTGGTCGCAGAGGTGGAACATCGCGAACTTGTGTGGGTTGGTGACCAGCCAGCCCTTCAGGCTCTCGATCGCGCGAAACCCTGCGACGGCGCGCTGCAGCGACGTCGCTGTGACATGGAACGGCACCATCGTCGCGTCCATGCCCAGCTTCTCGAACAGCGGGTTGAAGATGGTCGGCCCACGGACATGGCCGATGGGATCGGCGATGATGCCGTAGACCGCCGTCTTGCCTGATATCGCCATCAGAACCCGACCGTGTCCCCGCCCTTGAGATCCAGCATCTTGCGCGCCTCGTCCGGGGTCGCGATCTCCATCGACAGCTCCTCGATGATGCGCCGGATCTTGGCGACCTGGTCGGCGTTCGACTTGGCGAGCTGGCCCTTGCCGAGCCAGAGCGAATCCTCGAGGCCGACGCGCACGTTGGCGCCCATGGTTGCGGCGTGGGTGAGGAATGGCATCTGGAAGCGACCGGCGGCCAGGATCGACCAGTAGTAATCCTCGCCGAACAGCTTGTCGGCAATCCGCTTCATGTGGTCGACGTTCTCGAGGTCCGGCCCGATGCCGCCGAGGATGCCGAAGATGGTCTGCACGAAGAACGGCGGCTTGATCAGCCCCCGCTCGACGAAATGCGCCAGCGTGTAGAGATGGCCGACGTCGTAGCACTCGAACTCGAACTTGACGCCGTGGCCCTCGCCGAGGGTCTTCAGCACCTGCTCGATATCCTTGAAGGTGTTGCGAAAGATGAAGTCGCGGCTGTTCTCCAGATGCACCCGCTCCCACTCATGCTTGAACTCCTTGTAGCGGTCCAGCATGGGGTAGAGGCCGAAGTTCATCGAACCCATGTTCAGCGAGCACATCTCGGGCTTGGCCCTGAGCGGGGCGGCCAGGCGCTCGGCCAGCGTCATGCCGTGGCCGCCGCCGGTGGTTATGTTCACCACCGCGTTGGACGCCTGCTTGATGCGGGGCAGGAACTCCATGAACACGTCCGGCGAGGGCGTCGGCCGCCCGTCCTTGGGATCGCGGGCATGCAGATGCAGGATGGCGGCACCTGCCTCGGCCGCGGCGATGGCGTCTTTCGCCACCTCGTCCGGGGTCAGCGGCAGGTGCGGCGACATGGTGGGCGTGTGGATCGAACCGGTGACGGCGCAGGTGATAATGACCTTGCGCTGCTTCGCAGCCATGGCGTGTCCTCGTATTTGGGAAAGCGGGCGTCAGCCCAAGGTTTCGACGTTACCGCAGACGCTGAGCGCCTGGCCCGAGACGCGGCAGCCGGCGGGCGATGCCAGGAACACCGACATCGCCGCGATGTCGTCGGCGGTGACCTCGGTGCGAAGCGAGATCTTCGAGAGAAGGATGCCGCGCTGGGTCTCGAAGGAATTGCCGACGGCCTTGGCGCGGGCGGAGATGACCCGGTTGATGCGGTCGCCGGCGACCATGCCGGGCTGGATCGCGTTAACCCGGATCTTGTGCGGGCCCAGCTCCATCGCCAGGCTCTTGGTCAGGCCCACCACCGCCCATTTGGTCGCCGCATAGGGCGTGCGCAATGGGAAGCCGAGGCGCCCGGCGACCGAGGAGAGATTGATGATCGAGCCGCCGCCGGCCTTCTTCAGCAGTGGCACGGCGAGCCGGGTGCAGTGGAACATGCTGTTGAGGTTCACATCGACGGTGCGCAGCCACTCCTCCGGCTTGATCTCGTGGATCGCGGCCGTCGGCCCGGCGATGCCGGCGTTGTTGACCAGCACGTCCAGCCCACCCTTGGCGGCTTTGGCGAAGAGCTTGGCGACCGCCTTCTGGTCGGTCACGTCCGCCAGGTGCCCGGGGATGTCCGGCCGCGCCTTCTTCAGGGCGGCCAGCGCCTCCTTGGAGACGTCGCAGACCTCGACATGGGCGCCGCCGTCGGCGAAGGCCTCGGCGATGACGCGTCCGATCCCGGCCGCGCCGGCCGTGACGAGCACCTTCAGTCCGGCAACGGACATGTCCGGCGCCTTGCGTTTCGCCATGGTTTCCCCCTCGTCGGCTTTGGATGGTTAAAGCGCGCGCAGTCTACGCGCGGAAGCGGGCTGATTTCCAGCCGTCCCCAGCCTTGGGGGAAATGACGGAGGCTGCTATATACCGCCCTCAGAGCGGCCCCGTAGCTCAGCAGGATAGAGCAGCAGTTTCCTAAACTGAAGGTCGGAGGTTCAAGTCCCCCCGGGGTCGCCAAATCCTGCCGCGCGAAAAAAAGCGGCTACGAGCGCCCGCTCCTTGAGCGTGGCGCCGCTGGATGCTGTCGAGCCGATGCCAGGGACGTCAGGGAGCGGTCTTCGGCGCCTCGATCCTGATATCGACCTTGGCCGGCGAACGGCTGCCGATGTGCCCGCCGAAGAACAGGAAGGCGAGGATGCCGACGACCACCACCAAGCCGCCGACGATGAAATAGAGGCCGTTGTTGCTGCCCCCCGAACCGCTCGTTGTCTCAGCCATCGACGACTCCCTGATCGCGATCGGATGTCGCGCCAGGAAATGAAACGCTCGAGCCGTCAGAGAGTTCCGAGGTTGGACATCCGGGCCTTGCGGCTAACCCTGCGAAGCGACCCAGAACTGATACATGGTGCCGAAGGTCGTGGGATTCTCGCGCTCGAAGACGTCCCAGTTGCCGAGACGGGTCATCGTCGGGTCGTCTGGGAAGCGGACGCGATAGCGGGTGTAGGTCAGCGGGCTGGCGTCGAAACCAAGGAATCGCAAGCCGAGCCCTTCGATGACCTCTCCGAGCAGCGGCAAGGTGAAGCGGTGCTCCTGGACGTGGAACAGCAGGTCCCGGCACATGTTGAGATTATAGAAATCGGTCGTTTGCAGGACCCCTGCAGCCGGATGCTCCGCGGGCAGCGCCATGATCGCCTTCCGGGCTGCCCTCATATCCGCCGGAACGGGATTCCAGCCGTGCGCCGCAATCATCTCACGCGCCGCGACGACGGCGCGCCGGCCGATCTCGCTGTAGAGACTGATCTGCATAAGCCCTTTCGGCTTCAGCAACCCCTTCAGCTTGCGCCAGCCGCCTGCCGGATCGGCGAGGTGATGCAGGACGCCGTTGCTCGTGATGATGTCGAATCGATCGTCGAGCCGATCGAGCATCGTGATGTCCGCCTGGGCATAGCGGATGTTTGACAGGCCGAGCGCCTCTGTGCTCCGGATCGCGTATGCTAGGCTCGGCAGGCTGAGATCCACCGCGAGAATCGTCTCTCCCGTCTTCCGACATTTCATCGCCAGTTCGACAGACTCCTGACCCGTGCCGCATCCGGCGATCAGGATCTCGTTGCCGTCCGGAAGGGGGATGTTTCCGAACGTGCGGCGAAGATAGGTCCGTAGCGAGTTGAGGGTCGGACGCATGTTGATCTGGGTCCAGCGCGGATACGGGCTCTGCTCGTACTGGGCCCTGACCTCTTCCGAAACGCCGGTCGCGATCGCAGTCAGCGCCGGAATGGACTCGACCCGCCGACGGTCGGTCAGGGGCTCGGTGATCTGTAGACGCCACAGATCCGCCAGGATCGGCGTCGGCGGGGCCGAGATCGACCTTTCGGTCAGGCCCAGATCCGATAGCGGCCGGTATGCGGCAATCGCCGCGATCAGGGCCGGTGCCGGATCGTCCGTCGCGAGCGCCTTGCTCAAGCGCTGGACGATCAGGGAGTCATCGTCGTCTTCGATGAGCGCGTAGTCGCACATGAAGGCCATCTGGGCGATGGCAGCGAGCACTTCGAGATCGCTCGCCCCGATGACACGGCCGGCATCGACAGCCTCAAGATACACACGCCGGAGGCGGGTGACGAGGGTCTCGAAAAACGGATCGCCGATCGGCGCGCCTTTGAGAACTCGGATGACCAAGGGCCGGCACATAGCTTTGGCGACCGTCCCGTCGGCAAGCGCGGCGGCGAGGCGAGCCTTGCTGTCGGGGGCCGCAGCCGCGTCGAGCAGGCCGACGACTGCGGCATCCTGCTTCAGGGCAGGGACGATGCCCTGAACCAGCATGTTCGGCCGGGTCCATCCCTGGTCCAATGCACGGACCAGGAGTGCCTCGTAGACGGCATCGAGCTTCGTGACACCGAACTCCGCGCAGCAGGCGGCGAAGTTCGCCTGCGACTGGTAGTCGTCCGGCGCGATCCCAAGCGCGTTCCGATAGGACTCGATCGCGAGCGCGCCCTGGCCGTGGCTGCGATAGGCGTTGCCTAGGGCGAGATGGGCACGCGCGGACCGGCGGTCGACCTTGAGCGCCTGCTTCGCTGCTTCCAGCGCTTCGCCGACGTGTCCGCATTGCGCAGCGGCTTCGCTCAAATTCGTGTGGTACTCGGCAAGCTGTCCGTTGATCCCGATCGCCTGCCGGATGAGATCGAGGCCCATCTGCGGCCGCCCGGTCTCGCAGGCCAGGATTCCGAGGACGTTCAAGGCGTGCGGGTGATCGGGCTCATGCGACAGGATGGTCCTGTAGGCGGCTTCCGCTTCGGGAAACCTGCCAGCCCGATGGAGATTGACGGCCGACTGGAACTGCGCGGCGATCGCAGCGGTCGCCCCGCCATAGGGGGTCTTACCGCTGCGCTTGAGCTTCTCGGAGGCGCGCCTCTCCTGGCGGCTCATCGCCTTGATCGTCATGAGGCTAATTCCATGCCCGTCGTCGAGGCCGTTCCCGCCGCCTCCATATGCCTCCAGTCCGACGCGAATTCCAGGGCGTTCTCGACCGCCGAGTGCCGGCGCCGGGCAGGCTTCACATGGGCGGGGCGACGCCGTCCTTGCCTGCAGTGATGCGGGTGGCGGACAGGCTGCCGTCGGCGGCCTTCTGGGTGCCGATGAAGACCGGCGTTCCGGCCTTGAGCAGGGCCTTGTCGGCGGGAACGAAGGTCACGATCGGCACGCCGACCGGCACCGTCACCTTGGACGTCTCGCCCTTGTGGGTCACTACCAGCTCACGGCCCGTGCCGGCACCGGCGGCGACCGTGGAGACCGACGCGTTGATCATCGTGCTCTCCGGCGCCAGGTCCCAGGGGAACTTGCCTTCGCCCGTCCCCTTCATAGCTTCGGGGAAGACGAGGACCTCGAGTGCCGTGCATCCGTCGGCCTTGCACATCGCCGCGGTGCCAATGTAACTGCCGGCCGCGATCGAGCTGAGTTCCAGAGGGACGACGGCGGCGACTGTGTAGTTGTCGGCGAGCGCGATCTTCACGCTCGGCCCCTCGCGGGTCTTCACCATCAGAATGTTGCCGTCCAGGGATTTGATCGTGCCGCGAACGCGGACGACGGTCTGCGCCAGAGCGGGAAGTGATAGGCCGGCGATGAGCACGGCCAGCAAAGCTGCGCGAATGAGTGACATGAGAGTCTCCGACGTCGACGTTGGTGTGTCGCCCCCCGTTCGCACTCTAGCAGCGGTTGTTGTGGGCGAAGACGGCGAAGGTGCTGGATCACGCAGTCCTGAAAGAGAGGCTCAGGCGCCGGGTGCCCCCGCAGCCGGGATCTTTTGCCAGGCCACCCGTTCGCGATGCATCAGGTAGAGTCCGCTTCCGACCAGGACGACGATGCCGGCGAAGGCGAGAGGATTCGGAACGTCGCCCCACAGTACATAGCCAAGGATGATCGCCCACAAGATCGCCGTATAGCGGAACGGCGAGACGATCGACGTCTCGGCAACGCGCATGGCGATGATGATGAAGTGGTAGCCGCCGATCAGGAAGACGGAGGCCAGGGCCAGCAGCAGCACGTCGCCTCCCCGTACAGGTGACCAGCCGGTGACCGTGACGGAGGTGCCGGCGACCGCGGTGACCGCTACGGCGGTGGCGAAGGTGACGAGGATGCTCGGGATCTCGATCGCGATGCGCCGGGTCATGACGTCGCGGATAGCGCCCAGGAACGTGGCGGCGATGGCGACGACCGAGAACCAGTTGAAGGCGTCGCCCGACGGCTGGACGATCATCAGGACACCTACGAGGCCGATGATGATCGCGCTCCAGCGCCGCCAGGCGACCTTCTCTCCGAGGAAGAGGATCGCCAGCACCGTCACCATCAACGGGCTCGAGAGATTGATCGCCGAGATGTTCGGCAACGGCAGGTGAAACAGCGCCCAGAGATAGGTGAAGGTGCTGAGCGCATCGAGGACGGACCGCCAGCCGACGTGGATCATTCCGCGGTGGCGGACGAAGCGTAGCACCCAGGGCTGTGCCGCCGTGAGCCAGACCAGCAGGAGCGCACAGGCGAAGCAGCCGCGCAGGAACACGATCTGGTCGGTCGGCAGGCGCTCGCTGACCAGCTTCACCAGCGCGTCGTTGACCAGGAAGGTCGCCATGCTGAGGCACATGGCGATGATGCCGCGACGATTGTCCATTACTCGGACAGGCTCCTGCGCGGCCGTGGCGTGGTCGCGGCGTCGGTGAAGACGTCTCGATTCATGTGCCACGAGGGGTAGGGGACCCCGTGTCCCGGGTCAACCGAATCTGCCTAGGTCAGGCACTCGATCCTGACGGTGAAGCGTTTGGCCCGGTCGCCGACTTCGGCCGGGCTGAGCGTTCGTGGCGCGCCGCCGATGAGCGAGACCCCGACACCTTGTCTTTGGAGAAAGGCGGTGGCGGCGGTGCCCTTGGTCGCGGCGCTGACCTTCTGTGGCGAGGCGCCGCTCGTCGCCTGATTGGAGGAGAGTAGGTCGGTCGAAGCGGTGATGATGCCCACGACCCGGCTGTTCATGTCGAGAAGCGGCCCGCCGCTGTTCCCCGGCTCGACCTGCGTCGACACCTGGAGAAAGCGCTCGTCATTGTCGGTTCCCACCAGAGCGGTGACCCTGCCGGATGCAACATTGTTGGAAGACGCAAGGACGCCCGAAAGGGGACATCCGAAGACGACGACAGTTTCGCCCCGACCGAGATCCCGGCCAGGGCGGAAAGGGGCCACGACCTCCGAACGAAAATCGGCCTTCAGCAGGGCGAGATCCTCGTCCGCCGACTGAGCGACCAGTGTCGCCGTTCCGACGCTCTCGTCGAGGCGGCGGATGCGGAGGCCCTTGCAGTTCCTCACGACATGTTCGTTGGTGACGATGTGGCCATCGCCGCTGACGATGAAGCCGGTGCCGGTGGGCTTCGCGCCGGCTTCCACGGCCCCGGCGGCGACGCGGGCCGAGCCCCACGAAGCCACCAGGCGATCGCCTTCCCGCCGCTGGTCGGAAGAAAGCTCCACGGCGATCTCCCGCTTCATCTGGGACGCCCTGGGATCGCGGTACTTCGCGGCCAACGACACCCAGACATAGGCCTGGAGGCGATCCTTCGGCATGCCGATACCTTTCCGGTAGTAGCCCGCGAGCCCGAGTTGCGCGGCCGGCTCGCCCTGGTCGGCGGCGGCGCGCATCCAGCGCACGGATTCCGTCTCGTCCTTCGCGACGCCCTCGCCGCTGAGATGGAGGATGGAGAGCATGAACTGCCCGAGCGCGTCGCCGCTCTCAGCCGCCTTCCGGTACCAGACGGCAGCCTCGCCGATGTTCTTCGCGACGCCGGTGCCGAAGAAATGGGCCGCGCCCAGTTCCCGCTTGGCAATCACGTCACCCTGGTCCGCGGCGGCGCGCAGCAAGCGGAGGCCCTCCTGGGGATTCGCCTTCGTGCCGCCGATCTTCAGCAGCATGAAGACGTAGAGGCGTTGCGCGCGGGGATCGCCCTGCTCGCCTCCCTGGCGGGCTTCGCGGAGCGCGGTCTGCGGGTCATTGCGATCAAGCGCGTCGACCGCCGCTTCATAGCCCGCCTGGAGAGGCGAGGTCCAAAGCATCAAGGCCAGCACAGCGGCGACGAGCCGTTATCCGACGCGCATGCATCTTCCGACGCGGCGACTCTCGCGGGCGCCCCAATTTAGGATAGCAAAAGTCCGGGACGGGTCGCCAGATGGCCGGATCAGCCGGTGACGGCGGGCGGTGCCCGGAACGGCTGCGTTCCCTCGTAGGCACGGGCGCAGCGCAGCACGGTCGCATCGTCGTAGAGGGCGCCGACGATCTGGAGTCCGACCGGAAGGCCGTTCCTGGTAATGCCGCAGGGGATCGTCGCCGCCGGCTGGCGCGTCAGGTTGAAGGGGAAGCTGAACGGGGTCCAGTTGGTCCAGCGGCCGCCCTTGCCGTCGGCCGGCGACTCGACGCCGGCTTCGAAGGCCGGCAGCGGCAGCGTCGGAGTCAGCAGCAGATCGTATTTGCGGTGGAACACGGCGACCCGCTGGCCCAGCGCCTCCCGCGCCTTCACCGCGGCCTGGTACTCCTGCAAGGTGTACTTGGCACCGGCAGCGGCGACCTCCTGAAGGCCCGGATCGATCTGTGTTCTCATCTCCGCCGGAATGGCTGACATCGCGTTGGCGGCGCCGGCGAACCAATGCGTCTGGAAGATATCGCCGACCCCGGAGACGTCCGGCTCCGCCTGCTCGATCTCGGCGCCGAGCTCGGCCAGGCGCGCGACGGCGGCGGCGACCAGGATCGCCACGTCCGGATCGACCCGGTTGCCGCCGAGGGTCGGCGAATAGGCGATGCGGAGCCTTCGGATACCGTCCTCGATCCCGACCCGCCAGTCTCGGCGGTCGTAGGGCAGGGCGTAGATGTCGCGGTCGTCGGGTTCGGTGATCACGGTCAGCATCAGGGCCGCGTCCTCGACCGTCCGGGTCATCGGCCCGACATGGGCGACCGTGCCGAAGGGGCTAAGGGGATAGGCCGGCACGCGCCCGAAGCTCTGCTTGAAGCCGAAGATGCCGGTGAAGGCGGCAGGGATGCGGATGGAGCCGCCGCCGTCGGTGCCGAGATGAAGCGCGCCCATGCCGGTCGCGGCCGCGACCGCGGCGCCGCCGGAAGACCCCCCGGGGGTCTTGCTCGGGTCCCAGGGGTTGCGCGTGACGCCGGTCAGCGGGCTGTCGGTGACGCCCTTCCAGCCGAATTCGGGCGTCGTCGTCTTGCCGATGAGGACGGCGCCATGCTCGCGAAGGCGGGCGACGGTCGGCGCGTCCTCGGTCCAGGGCTGGTCGCGCTTGACCGTGCGCGAGCCGCGCAGCGTCGGCCATCCCTTGGTCAGCAGGAGATCCTTCACCGTCGCCGGCACACCGTCGAGAAGGCCCATGGGCCGGCCGTCGCGCCAGCGCACCTCGGACTCGCGCGCCTGGACGAGCGCGCCTTCCTCGTCGAGCCAGCAGAGCGCGTTCAGCCGCTCATTGTGCTGGCGTACCTGGCCGAGAGCGGCCTTCGTCGCCTCGACAGGCGAGAGCGTCCCGCGGCGGAAGTGGCGGAGGAAGTCGGTTGCGGACATCAGGGCGACATCGCGGCTCATGGGGTCCTCGCTAACGCGGATCAGGTGGCCAGGCGCTGGGCCAGGCGGCGGGTGTGGGCGATGTTCGGGCGGGCGGCCAGGCGTCGGCCGATAAGGGCGAGAGCCCGCTCGCTGCGGCCGGCGCGGATGAGCGAGTCCAGGTAGATTTGCTCGAACAGATCACGTTGCGCATGACTGCCGCCGATCTTGTGCAAGGTCGGCAGTACCTGCTCCAGCAGATCGGCGGCCTCCTCGACGCGCCCGATCGCATGCGAGACCAGCGCGTGGGCAGTCGGGACCGCCACCTGCTGCCACATCACCTGCTGCACCGGCTTCACCTTGCCGGCGTGCTCGGCGAGACCGGTCAGCAGCCGGGCGGTCTCCTCGCCGCGGCCGGCACAGGCCAGCCCATAGAGGTAGTGGAGGTCGAGGAACGGGTCGACGTGCTCGTTGGTGCGGGGCGCGAGATAGTTGGCGACATCGGTCCAGCGGTCGCCGACATCGACGCCGCGGAGCGCGAGGCGGGCCAGGAGCGACACAGCGTTGACCTGATCCTGGGAATACTCCTTCAAGCGCCCCCAGACGCGGGTGTCGTAGACCTCGAGCGCACGCGCGTGGTCGTCGCGATCCAGGTGGAACAGCGCCACATGCCACCAGTTGTGCGTATACATGAAGGAGTTGCAGTCCTCCCAGGTATCGGCGAGGCCCTCCATCCAGGCGAGGCCTTCGTCGATCCGCCCCTGGGTCTCCATCACATGGGCGACCGCGTGATGCGCCCAGGGATCGCGGCGATCCATTTCCACCGCCCGGCGTCCGGCGGCCTCGGCTTCCTCGATGCGGTGGCACTGCTCGTAGCCGAAGGCGACCATGCCGTGGACGAAATGGTTCTCAGGACTGGCCGCGAGCATGCTCTCGCCGAGCGATAGGATCAGCGGCGAGTCGCCGAGGGTGAAGGCGCGAACCTGGCCGATCTTGGAAGCGGCGACGTCAAGGGGGTACTTCTGCGCCAGCGCCTTGTGCGCCATCAGCGACATGCCGTAGTCGCCGGCGGCCCAGGTCGAGATGGTCCAGAGATAGAGCCGTTCGCGCTCGGTCGCGCCTTGGGCCGACTCGATGCCGCGGCGGATATAGGGCTTGGCCTTCTCGGCGGCGTCGCCGGTCTCGGCGAACAGCATGAGGGCGGCGGCATGCCCCTGCGCCACCACGCAGTTCGGGTCGGCATCGGCGGCGTCGAGGATCGGCTGGAAGTCGGTGCCGTAGCCCAGGAACGCCGCGACGAAGCGGTCGATCGCCTGGACGGTCTCCGGACGGTCGGTGGAGACGGGGAGGCCTTGCGCGTCGGTCAGCATGTGGCCTGCATTGTGGCGCGGGGGCGGGGCCGGGGGCAACCGGGCGCTGGCACAGCCTAGCGGTAGAGCTTGGTCGCGTTCCGTGCCGCGAGTTTGGCGATCCACGGGCCGACAAGCATCACGATGACGAAGCGGACCGTCTGCAGCGCCATGACGAAGGGCACGTCCACCTTGGTCGACGCGGCGATGATCGCGACGGAATCCATCCCGCCTGGGCTGGTCGCGAGATAGGCAGTCAAAGGGTCGATGCCGTGGGTCAGGGTGAGGAGAAGGCCTAGCCCGCCGCAGAAGGCGATCAGGGTCAGGCTCGACAGCATGATCTGCGGCAGCGCCCGCAGCGCATGCGCGATGATCGGCCGGGTGAATCCCAGGCCGACATTCCAGCCGAGCACGGTGTAGCTGGCCGCCAGCAACCACGGCGTCAGCTCGATCCGCATGAGGCCGGTGGCGTGCAGCACGCTGCCGATGGCGAGAGGCAACAGGAAGCCCCCGGCCGGGATACCGGTGCGCCGCCCGACGAGGCCGCCGATGCCGGCGAGCGCCAGGGTTTCCAGGAAGGGAATCCAATCGATCGGTGGGAACCAGACGACGGCGTGCGCGGCGGCGCCTGTCGGGCTCAGCCAGAATCGCGCGATCACCGAGGCGGTGATGGCCACCAGCACGACGCGGATGTACTGCATGAAGGCGACCAGCCGCATGTCGGCGCCATAGGCCTCCGACATCAGCATCATCGCGGTCGCGGCACCCGGCGAGGAACCCCAGATCGCGGTGGTTCCCGGCAGGATGCGAAGCCGGCTCATCACCCAGCCGAGCAGGCTGCTGGCGGCCAGAATTGCGATCACCACGGCGATGAAGAGCGGCCAGCCTTCGAGGAAGGTAGCGACGATGTCGGCGGTGATGGCGGCGGCGATCATGCAGCCGACGATCGATTGGGAGCCGAGATAGGGCAGGCGCGGAACCTGGATCATCCCGCCATTGGTCCCGACCAGGATCCCGGCGATCAGGGCGCCGAGCAGGAGCGCCGCCGGGATGCCGGTCAGCTCGAAGATCGATGACAGGAGAGCGGTGAGTGGCAGCAGGACGGCCCATTGCGCGGAAGGCTTCAGTCCTGCCAGCCGTCCCGGTGCCGGTACGCCGGACGGATCGGTCATGGGAGGCCCGTGCTCCTGGCGACCAACCGTGCCAGGGGTGGCCCGATCATCAGCACCATGATCAGGCGGAAGGTCTGGAGCGCCATGACGAAGGAGACGTCGACATGTGCCGAGGCGGCGATGATCGCCACCGAGTCGATCCCGCCGGGGCTCGTGGCGAGATAGGCCGTGAGCGGGTCGATGCCGAGAGTCTGCGTGAGCAGGAAGGCGAGGCCGCCGCAGAACGCAAGCAGGATCAAGGTCGACAGGGCGATCTGTGGCATCGCCTTGAGGGCGTGGAGGACGACGGCCCGGGTGAAGCTGAGGCCGACGCTCCAGCCGAGGAGGGTGTAGCTCAGGACCAGCAGCACGTCGGGCTGCTCGATCCGCATCACGCCCGCGACCTGGAGGACGGTGCCGAGGGCGAGCGGCACCAGGAAGCCGCCGGCCGGGATCTTCAACCGCCGTCCTAGAAACGCTCCGACTCCCGCGACCGCCAGGGTTTCGGCGAAGGCGATCCAGTCGATTGGCCGTAGCCAGCCGATTTCATGAACGGCGACCGTCGACGGGCCAAGCCAGAAGCCGGATATGGCCGCCGCTGCGATGGCGACGAACACCACGCGAAGATACTGCATGAACGCCACCAGGCGTGCGTCGGCGCCGTGGGCTTCGGCCATCAGCATCATCGGCGTCGCCGCGCCTGGCGAGGCGCCCCAGACCGCTGTCGTTCCCGGCAGCACGCGCCAGCGGGTCATGAGCCAGCCGAGCACGCTGCTCGCGGTCAGGATCGCGACCCCCAGCGCCAGGAACAGCGCCCAATGATCGAGGAAGGTCAGGACGATGTCGGCGGTAATGGCGTGGGCGATCAGGCAGCCGACCATCGACTGTGCGCCGAGATAGGGCAGGGCTGGCACCTTGATGCCGCCGCCGTTCGTCGCCACCAGGATGCCGGACAGGAGAGGGCCGACCAGGAAAGCGGCGGGAACGCCGGCCAGGTGAAACCCCGTTCCGAGAGACAGCGCCAGGAAGACGAGCACGCTCCATTGCGTCGTCGGCTCGCGCCCGGACAGCCAACCGCCGACGTCGCGAGGTTGCGTCACGCGCTCACCGGCCGCTTATGTCCGCCCAATACCGCCGAAGCGCGGCGCCGCTGGCGTCGCGCGGCACGCTGAACGTCTGGGGTGGTCCCTCGATGCCATTGGCGGCATTGACCCCCGCGCGGATTCCCCATTGGCCGGCGTCGGTCGGGCCGATCATGCCGTAGCGGAGATCGGTTGCCTCGACCAGCATTCCGCCTTGTCCGTCGGGGACGGCGCGCCACAAGACCTTGTCCATCGAGAACCATTCGAACAGCGCCGCCTCGCGCGATCGCCGGACCGCGCCGACGGCGTCGCCAGTGTCAATCGGATAGGCCCGCCAGTCGATCGGCTTCGGATTGAGCGCGGAATAGTAGCCGACATGCGCGGCGTCCGGCGTGATCGCGACCACACGCCGGTAGTAGGGTTGGAAGAGCAGCGGATAGGCGTCGACGACGGCGGGGCGGCCGAAATCCGCGGCGGCGATCCGCTCGATCCGCTCGTTCAGCATCCAGGCGCCGAAGAGGTAGAGAGCCATGAACGCATAGACGGCGAGCGCAACGCGCTTCGCCGCCGCTGGTCGTCTGGCGCCGACGACCAGCGCGATGCTCAGAGGCAGCAGCGAATAGACGGGATCGATGATCGCCACCGCGTCGACGGCGTAGCGCGCCTGGGACAGCGGCCAGAAGATCTGCGTACCGTAGCTGGTGAAGACGTCGAGCAAGGGATGGGTCAGGAGCGCCAGGATCGAGAACCAGATCCAGCACTGCAGCCGCTCTGCGCCGAGCGTCTCTCCCGGCGGCGTCCCTGCCTGAAACCGCTCGGCCTGCGTTATCGCCCAGCCGATGAGAGGGCCGGCGACCGGCGCGAAGAAAAGCGAGTGCGTGAAGCCGCGATGATGCTCCCATTCGGAGAAGCGCCCGGCGATCCAGCCGGCGGCGACGTCGAGATCCGGCAGCGACGTGATGGCGATGCCGGCCAGGACGGCCCGGCGGCCGAGCCGGCGGCGGAAGCCGGTCTGGGCCAGGGTCGCGCCGAACAGGACGTGCGTGAGCGAATCCATAGGAGCGCCCGTGTATCACGAGCGCGGGACGGCGGCCATGCGCCGGCTTGCCCTCCATTGCCGATCGGAAACCCACCCCCTAGACTTCTTGCGACGCGAGGCCCGGTTCTTCGCCGGGACCAAACACCGGGGAGATGGATCATGGATATAGGTTTCGGAAGGCGCGTGGCGGGACCGCTCGGCGGCGCTATGGCGATGGCGGTCCTCGTGGCGGCGGGCTCGCCGGCCCTGGCCCAGGACAAGGCCCTGCGTGCGGTGCCGCATGCCGATCTCAAGGTGCTGGACACCCATGTAGGCTCGATCCAGATCACCAAGATCTATTCTTTGATGGTCTACGATACCCTGTTCGCCTGGGACGAGAAGTGGAACGTCAAGCCGCAGATGGTCGGTAGCCATGAGCTCTCGGCCGACAAGCTGACCTACACATTCAAGCTCCGCCCCGGCCTCAAGTGGCATGACGGCACCAAGGTGACCTCGAAGGACGTCATCCCTTCGATCCAGCGCTGGGCCAAGCGCGACACGATGGGGCAGAAGATGCTGGAGTTCACTGCCGGCTTCGAGGCGGTCGACGACGATACTTTCCGCATGAAGATGAAGGAGCCCTACGGCTTCGTCGAGTTCACGCTGGGATCGGCCGGCGGCTCGCTGCCGGTGATCTACCGCGAGAAGGACGCGATGACCGATGCCTTCACCGGCATCACCACGACCGTCGGGTCCGGCCCGTTCAAGTTCAACCGCGATGCCTGGCAGCCCGGCTCGAAGATCGTCTTCGACAAGAACGCCGATTATCCGGCGCGGGCCGAGCCGGCCGACGGGCTCGCCGGCGGCAAGGCGGTGAAGGTCGACCGGGTCGAATGGATCATCATGCCCGATCCCGGAACCACTGCCGCGGCCCTGAATCGGGGCGAGGTCGATCTCTGGGACAATCCGGCCGGCGACCAGATCCCGCTGATCGAGAAGAACAAGGACATCGTCGTCTCGCCGCTGACGCCCTTCGGCAACATGGGCTTCCTTCGCACCAATGCGCTCTTCCCGCCGTTCAACAATCCGAAGGCGCGCCTGGCACTTGCCTATGCCTTCGATCAGCGTGACTTCCAGCGCGCATCCACCGGCGACGACGAGCGCTGGTGGAAGGTCTGCTACTCGTTCTTCATCTGCGGCACGCCCTATGGCACCGAGTTCGGCTCGGAAGCGGTGCAGAAGGTCGACCTCGCCAAGGCCCGCCAACTCATGCAGGAGGCCGGCTACAAGGGCGAGAAGCTGATCATGATCACCACCAACGAGATCGCGGCCATTGGCGCGCTCGCCCAGGTGGCGACGGCGCGCCTGAAGGAGATCGGCGTCAACGTCGACATGCAGGTGAATGACTGGGGCTCGGTGGTCACCCGGATGACCAAGAAGGACGAGCCGGAGAAGGGTGGCTGGCACATGTTCACCAGCCGCGGCACCGCCTCCACCTACCATCACCCGCTGACCAACATCACCGCGGTGATGACCTGCGATGGCAAGAACTGGAACGGCTGGCCCTGCGACGACGAGGCGGAGAAGCTCCGGAACCAGTTCATCCGCGAGCCCGACGAGGCGAAGCGGAGGGACATCCTGAACCGCTTCCACGCCCGCCTGGTCGAGGTCCAGCCCTATGCGCTGCTCGGCAACTTCATGCCGCTCTACGCCTGGCGGAAGAACGTCGACGGCGTAGTGAAGGGCGCGATCCTGGCCTACTGGAACATCAGCAAGAGCTGAAAACGAAATCCCTCCCCCGGCGCAATCCGGGGGAGGTGTGATCGCGAGCGCGTTGTGACGTTGGTGCGGGCGCGTCTCACCCGTCTTACCGGCGATGCGCGTCGACTCGCCGACCTGGCGGCCGACGCCGGAGATCGACCTTACGCTCTGCGCATGGCTCTCATGCGGCGGTCTCGGAGCGTGTCAATGAAACGAAACTTTCCGGAAAACCCGGTGGTTTCTACATCGATTTCAGGCGACGGCGGCGTTCATCCGGTGCCGCCGACGGTGATGCCGTCCATCAGCAGAGTCGGCTGGCCGACGCCGACCGGCACGCTCTGGCCTTCCTTGCCGCAGGTGCCGACCCCGGAATCCATGCGCATGTCGTTCCCGACCATCCGGACCTTGGTCATGGCGTCGGGGCCGTTGCCGGTCAGCATCGCGCCTTTGACCGCCGGCCCGACCTTGCCGTCCTCGATCAGGTAGGCCTCGGAAGCGGCGAAAACGAACTTGCCCGACGTGATGTCGACCTGGCCGCCGGAGAAGTCGACGGCGTAGAGGCCGCGCTTCACCGACTTGATGATCTCTCCCGGCGCGTGCGCTCCCCCCAGCATCAGGGTGTTGGTCATCCGCGGCATCGGAGAGGAGGCGAAGGATTCGCGCCGGCCGTTGCCGGTCGGGCGCATGCCCATCAGGCGCGCGTTCTGGCGGTCCTGCATGTACCCCCGGAGGATGCCGTCCTCGATCAGCAGCGTGCGGCCGGACGGCGTGCCCTCGTCGTCGACGGTGATCGAGCCGCGGCGGTCTTGCAGCGTGCCGTCGTCGACCACTGTGACGCCGGGCGAGGCGACGCGCTGGCCGATCATGCCGGAGAATGTGGAGGTCTGCTTGCGGTTGAAGTCACCCTCGAGGCCGTGGCCGACAGCCTCGTGCAACATGACCCCGGTCCAGCCGGGGCCGAGCACGACCGGCATCTCGCCGGCCGGCGCGGCAATGGCGCCGAGATTGACCGAGGCCGAGCGGATCGCTTCGTCGACCAGCGCCTGCCAGCTCTCCGCCTGGAGATAGGTGTCGTAGGAGACGCGGCCGCCGCCGGACTCGGAGCCCGATTCCTGGCGGTCGCCCTCGCCCAGGATCAGGCTGACGGTCATCCGTACCATCGGGCGGATGTCGCCGACCGAATACCCGCCCGAGCGGAGGATGCGAACCGCCTGCCACGATCCGGCGATGCTGGCCGAGACCTGGCGTACCCGCGGATCCTTCTTGCGGGCATAGGCGTCGATATCCTGCAGCACCTTCACCTTGGTTGCGAAGTCGACCTCGGAGAGCGGGTTGAAGTCTCCGTAGAGGCGCCGGTTGGTGCCGGACGGCGAGTCGGCATAGCTGCCGTCATGGCCGCGGCGGACGGCCTTCACCGTTGAGGCGGCACGCTTGATCGCGGCCTCGCTGATCTCGGAGGAATGGGCATACCCTGCGGATTCGCCGGCGACGGCGCGAAGGCCGAAGCCCTGTGTGGTGTCGAAGCTGGCGTTCTTGAGGCGGCCGTCGTCGAAGGTCAGGCTCTCGGACTGGCGGTATTCGAAGAACAGCTCGCCGTCGTCGGTGCCTTTCAGCGCATCCGAGACCACGCTCTCGACCCGTCTGCGGTCGAGGTCCTGGCGGTTGAAGAACAGGTCGTCGGTCTGCTGGATGGCGGACATGCTTTAGGTCTCCTCGTCCCTACATATGGGTAGGGGGACGGCGGTCTTGCCAGGGGCGGGCGCGCTCGAGCTGGCCGGCCAGCCGGAACAGCATCGCCTCGTTGCCGAAGCCTGCGCCGAAATGGATGCCGACCGGTAGCCCCGAATTGGTCCAATGCAGCGGCACGGACATGGCCGGGCAGCCGGTGATGTTGAACTGAGGCGTGAAGGCGGTGTGCCGGAGCGAGCGGTCGACATAGTCGTCGAGGTCCGACGACATCATGTCGTAGGTGCCGAGCGGCTGTGGCGGGTCGGCCATGGTCGGCGTCAGCAGCAGGTCGTAGCCCTGGAAGAAGTGGCCGAAGCTGCGGGTGATCGCCTGCTGGGTCAGCAGCGCGCGGGCAAAATCGGCGCCCGAGACTTGGGCGCCCTCCTCGGCCCAGAGCGCGGTTATGGGCTCGACGTCGCCCTGGCGGAGGGGCCGGCCAAGGGCCTTCAGCCGCATGTCGATGTTGTTGCGGATATGCGCGCCGGCGATGGTGCGCCAGGTCCAGATCGCGGCCTCGGCGCTGAACGCCGGCGCTGCCTCCTCGACCGTATGGCCAAGCTCGGCACAAAGCTTCGCCGTCTCCTCGACGCCACGGACGCAGTCCGGATCGACGGGCGTGCCGGCCGGCGATCGGGTCGAGACGGCGATGCGGAGGCGTCCAGGCTCGGGCGTCACCTCTTCCAGGAAAGGGCGCAGCGGCGGCGGGCAGCTGTAGGGATCGCCCACCTCTGGGCCATGCGTGGCATCCAGGATCGCCGCGGAATCGCGGACGCTGCGGGTGACGGCATGGCCGATGCCGAATCCCGACAGGCTCTCGGAGATGTCCGGGCCCATCGGTACGCGGATGCGGGTCGGCTTCAGGCCGAAAAGGCCGCATTGCGAGGCCGGGATGCGGATCGAGCCGCCGCCGTCGGTCGCATGCGCGGCCGGCAGCGCGCCGGCGGCCACCATCGCCGCCGAGCCGCCGGAAGATCCCCCGGTGCTGCGCGTCAGGTCCCATGGGTTCCGGCAAGGGCCGAAGCGACGCGGCTCCGTGGTGCTGGCGAGGCCCATCTCCGGCGTCGAGGTCTTGCCCAGGATGACCATGCCGGCGGCCTTCAGGCGCTGGGTCAGGGTGCCGTCGTGGTCGGGGACGAAGCCGTCGAAGAGGTGCGAGCCGTTGGAGAGCGGCTGGCCGGCATAGAGCTGGCCGAGGTCCTTCAGCAGATAGGGGACGCCGGTGAAGGGGCCGGTGGGAAGCCCGGCGGCAACCCTCTTCCGCCCCTCGTCATACATCCGGTGGACCACGGCGTTGAGCTTGGGGTTGAGCGCCTCAATGCGTTCGATCGCCGCCTCGGTGATGTCGGCGGGCGTCGCCTGCCGGGTGCGGACCAGCTCCGCCAAGCCGATCGCATCGTAGCGGCCGTAGTCCGAGAACCCTCCCATCACCAGGCCAGAGTCGCGAGCGCGGCGGCGGGCGTCTCGCGGTAGGACTCGCAGAGCCGGCTCAGCGCGAGGGGATCCGGCCGGGCGCCCGAGGGAATGCCGAGCTCGCCCGACGGCAGGCCGGCGCAGACCAGGATGGAATCGATGCCGGCCATCCGCGCGCCGGGGATGTCGGTGAGGAGTCCGTCGCCGAGCGCGGCGATGCGCTTGCGGTCGATGCCGCCGAGCAGTTCGAAGCAGCGCTCGTAGATCTCCGCATGTGGCTTGCCGTGGTAGCGGATGTCGCCGCCGAGCTCGGCATAGCGCTTGGCGAGGCCGCCGGCGCAGACAGTGAGGCGGCCGTCCATCACCACCTCGATGTCGGGGTTGGCGCAGATCATCGGCAGCTTCCGGCGGATCGCCGCCTGCATCATCGCCTCGTAGTCGGCGACCTTGTCGTCGAGGCCGTTCGGCCCGGTGTTGAGGACGAGGTCCGCCTCCTCGACGTTCGTGGTGAGCGTGAACTCGGTGCCGTCGACGAGGCCGCTGAAACGGGCGGGGCCGGTGTCGATGGCGCGGGCGCCGAGCCGGCCGTACCACTTGTCGGGGCGGGTCTTGAGGTGCCGGTGCGTCTCCTCGCCCGAAGTCACCAGGTGATCGTAGAGGTGGCTCTCGACCTTGATCGAGTCGAGACGATCCTTGACGATCTCGCAGCGGCGTGGCGAGTTCGAGAGGACGACAATCCTGCTGCCGCGCGCCCTCAGGCGCTCGAGGCAGTCGACGACGCCGGGATAGGCCTTGTCGCCGCCGTCGTAGAGCACCCCCCAGACATCGATAATGTACGCGTCATAGCGGTCCGCGACATTGCGGATGCCGTCGAGAACGGGGATGCTCACGTGGCCTCTGCACTCAGTCTGGGTTCGCCGAAAAGGAAGCCCTGCCCGTAGTCGGGCCGGCAGTCGAGGACGTCGATCAGCTGGTCTTCGGTCTCGACCTTCTCGATCACGAGGTCGATGCCGGAGCGGTCGAGGGTGAGGCGCAGTTCGCCCATGTCGATGGCGCCGGACCTGACCTCGCCCAGCAGATGGGCTGCGTCGACCTTAAGGAACTTGAAGCCGAGGGAGGCCAGGTCCTTCAGGTCGAAATTGAGGTTCTTCACCTGATCGAGGGAAAGGCGGTAGCCGAGATTGGCGAGGCGGCGGAGCGCGTCGCGGTGATCGATGCCGGTGGTGAGGTCGCTCTGGCTGAACTCGAAGAACAGCCCCTGGGCCAGGTCCGGGTACTCGCCGAGGAACTCGAGGAAGTCGTGGAAGAAGCTTTCGTCGGCGAGCGAATAGCCGGAGATGTTGCAGAAGAATCCCAGCTCCAGCTTGCCCTTGCGCGCGCGGCGGGTGAGCTGGATGCAGCGGAACAGCAGCATGTTGTCGATGGCGCCCATGAGGCCTGCGCGCTTGGCCACGTCCAGGTACTGCTCGGGCATGATCCAGGTGTCGTTCTCGCCGCGGATCCGGCTGAAGCATTCGAAGTAGCGCCGGCGGCGTTGCGGCAGGCTGACGATCGGCTGCAGGAAGAGGTCGACCTTCTCCTCGTTCAGTGCCTCGCGGACGATGTCGAGGATCTGCGCATCGTCGAGCACTTTCCGCGGTGCCGGCACCGGTAGGGGTTCAGCGACCAGCGGGGGTGGCGCAGCGGCAGGGGGCGGACCAGGCTTTCGCTCGCGTTGGGCAGAGAGCTGCACCAGCAACTTCTGCAGCACGCGCATTTCGGCGGCCACCTTCTCGCCCGATCCGGTCGCGCGCTTGCCGATCTCCGCCTGCTCGGTGGCAAGCCCGTCCAGGCGCGCTTCCAGCAGCCGGACCTGGCGCTTGGTCCGCCGCAGCGACAGCGCCAGCACCACGGTCAGCAGGAAGGCGAGCGCCGCAACGGCCGATGACGCGAGCAGGATCAGGAAAGACGTCGTGATGATCGGATCTCCAGGGCGGCGGCGAGCATTCTGCCCGGCTCAGGAGGAGGAGGGAAGGCCCGCGCCGACTGCTTCGGAGACGCTGGCGAGGCCGTCCCGGGCGAGCAGGGCCTCGAGTTCGTCCAGGATGCGGACGATCAGGCCCGGCCCGCCGTAGATCAGCGCGGTATACAGCTGAACCAGCGAGGCGCCGGCACGGATCCGCGCATAGGCATCCTCTCCGGACTCGATGCCGCCGACCCCGATCAGCGGCAGCCGGCCACCTGTCAGCCGGTGGAAGTCGGCAAGTGCCGTGGCTGCGAGGCTGCGGAGCGGGCGTCCCGAAAGGCCGCCGGTCTCGCCCCGGTGCGGGCTCTTGAGATCGGCCGGCCGGGCGATCGTGGTGTTGGAAACGATCAGTCCGTCGAGGCCGCGCTCAAGGGCGACGTCGGCCACCGCCTGGCGCTCCTCGGCCGAGAGGTCGGGCGCGACCTTGACCAGAATCGGCGGCGGGTCGGCGCGGCCGAGCCGGTCGCGGGCCGCTTTCACCGCATCCACCAGTTCGATCAGCGGCGCCTTCGCCTGCAGCGCGCGGAGCCCTGGCGTGTTGGGCGAGGAGACGTTGACGGTGAGGTAGTCGGCGAGAGGCCCGAGCGCGGCGACGCCGGCGACGTAGTCGGCGACGGCGTCGGTCTGGTCCTTGTTCTTGCCGATGTTGATGCCGACAATTCCGGCGGCGCGGTCGCGTCCTGCTAGGCGGGCGTGTGCCGCCTCGAGACCGTGATTGTTGAAGCCCATGCGGTTGATGAGGGCGGCGTCCTCGGTCAGCCGGAACAGGCGAGGCAGTGGGTTGCCGGCCTGGGGCTTCGGCGTGACCGTGCCGATCTCGACGAAGCCGAAGCCCGCCTTCAGGAATCCGGCGAAGGCCTCGGCATCCTTGTCGAGGCCGGCGGCGAGGCCGAGCGGGTTGGGAAAGCGGCGTCCCCACAGCGTCTGGGCGAGGCGCGGCCGCTCGGCAGAGCGGCGGGGGCCGAGTCCCAGGGCCATGCCCCGAAGGGCGAAGCGGTGGGCGGTCTCGGCCGGCAGCAGGCGCAGCGCCGAGGTGGCGAGATCGAACGGCATGGCGGCGCTCTTAACAGGTTTTTGCCGCGGACGCATGGAAACCGGAGACCCGAATGCCATGTTTTATGACTATGCGCTCAGCCCTTTTCCTCCTGGCCGCTTTGGCCGCGGCCGGCTGTACTCAGATGGCCTACCAGAAGGCCGGTGTGACGACGACGCAGGCCGCCGCCGACGAGCAGGATTGCCGGTCCCTGGCCGCGCGCGAGGCGCCGTCGCTGGGCATGTGGCTTCCCGGGCGGCCCTTCGGCTGGGGGCATCGGCGCACCCTCGGTGATCCCCTGCTGGACCGCATGCGGGCCGAGAGTGGTCTCGCCGATTTCTGCATGCGGGTGCGAGGCTACGAGTTGAAGACACTGCCTAGCCCTTCCTGAACAGGAACAGCAGGCCGTCGACGGATTTCCCGCTCTGCCGCCTCAGCTCCGCCCGATCGCTTGCGATTTCGATCCAATTCCGCGCCGATGCCAGGTGGCGGAGATGATCGCCGGCATGGGCGTAGCGAAGATCGCCGGTGAGCCTGAACCGGTCGCCGTCGGTCAACTCCTCGACCGAGAAGAGGATCGCGCCGCCCTCAGCAAGCGCGCGATCGATCGCCTCGAAGGCCGGGCCGAGATCGCCGAGATAGTTCAACACGTCGGCGGCGACGACGAGATCGAACCGCTCGCCGAACGCCATCGACTCGATGTCGCTCTCGATCAGGTCGGCGTAGAGGCCGCGCTTCCTGGCCTCGGCGAGCATCGCTGGCGAGAGATCGAGCCCCACCATCCGGTGGGCCAGCGACGCCAGCGACACGGCGGCGAGGCCGGTGCCGCAGCCGAGGTCGAGCACCGACAGGCTCTTCGCCTCAG
>CAMDFP010000044.1 GCA_945897335.1 Asaia bogorensis
CTCGAGGTGCAGATAGGGGAACACCCCGTCGATCGGCAGCTCGGGCGCCAGCTTGACGACGCCGACCAGCATCAGCGGCGCCACCTCGCCGGCGCCGCGCGCCATCGCCAGGATCAGGCCGGTCATGATGCCGGGGAGCGCGCGGGGCAGCACGATGTACTTGATCGTCTGCCATTTGGACGCACCGCAGGCGAGCGAACCCTCGCGCATCGAGCGCGGCACCGCCGCCAGCGCTTCCTCGGTCGCGACGATCACCACCGGCACCGTGAGCAGCGCCAGCGTCAGCGACGACCATAGCAGGCCGCCGGTACCGAAGGTCGGACTCGGCAGGCGCTCGGGATAGAACAGCTGGTCGATCGAGGCGCCGAGCGTGTAGGCGAAGAAGCCGAGGCCGAAGACGCCGTAGACGATCGAGGGCACGCCCGCGAGGTTGTTGACCGAGATCCTCACGATCGCGACCATGCGGCCCTGCTTCGCATACTCGCGAAGATAGAGCGCGGTCACCACGCCGAACGGCGCGACCGCGATCACCATCAGCAGCGTCATCGCGAAGGTGCCGAAGATCGCCGGCCAGACGCCACCCTCGGTGTTGGCCTCGCGCGGTGCGTCGGTCAGGAACTCGCCCCAGCGCGAGAGATAGATGCCGAGGCGGTCGAACCAGCCGACTGCGTTCGCCGGGTAGTAGCGGACGATCTCGGAGAGCCGGAGGGTCTTTTCCTTGCCGCCGATCTCGACCAGCGTGACCTTGTAGCGCTGGTCCTCGGCCTTGAGGCGCTGGACCTCGTCGGCGAGGCGCTGGTACTCGGTGCGAAGCTCGGCGATACGGGTGTCGGCCTTGGCCTTCGCCGCGGCGTATTCCGCGCTCGCCTCGCCTTCGGTAATGACGATGCGACGGAGCGCCAGTCGCTCGCGCTCGATGCGGGCGTTGACTTGGCCGATGGAGTCGTGCTCGAGCGAGCGGATGGCGCCGAGGCGCTTTTGCGCCTCGCGATGGGCGGCGGTGGCCCGGGCGTCGCCGATGGCCAGCCGCTCGCCCGCGACCTCGACCTCTGCGATGCGCCCGACGAAAGAACCCCATTCGAGGCGCTCGACGAAATAGAGGTCGACCGGCGCTTCGACCTGCGTCACCTCGAAGTCGGCAGCCCAGCGGAAGTCGTCGTTGTAGAAGTCGAAGTTGCCGGTGCGGTAGAGGGTGCGCCAGGCGAAGCCGTCATGGTCGCGGATACGCTGGCGCGTCGCCTCGCCGAGAGTCGTCAGCCGCTCGGCGCCGACGCGGAACTCCTCGGCACGGGTCGGCTCGCCGGCGATCCGGGTGCCGTCGACGAAGGTGACGAGGTGGATCGGCTTCGGCCACAGCGCACTGGCGCCGTTCCACAGCACCAGCAACAGGAATCCCACGATCATCGTCATGCCGAGCGCGAGCGATCCGGCGAGCAGCCATTGGAACGGCTCGCCGAGCGCGCCGAGCGCGGTGATGCGCGAGCGCGTGTAGGTCGGCGCATTCGCGCGCGTCGACAAGGTCTCGATGGTGGCCGACATTCGCTCCCCGGTCCCCTAGAGCTGCGCCGAGCGCTTGCGGAAGCGCTGGCGGATGATCTCGGCCAGCGTGTTGACGACGAAGGTCATGACGAAGAGGGTGAGCGCGGCCAAGAACAGCGTGCGATAGAGCGTGCCGTCCTTGACCGCCTCCGGCAGCTCGACCGCGATGTTGGCCGACAACGCGCGGAGGCCGGAGAAGACGTTCCACTCCATGATCGGCGTGTTGCCGGCCGCCATGACGACGATCATGGTCTCGCCGACGGCGCGGCCCATGCCGACCATGATCGCGGCGAAGACGCCGCTCATCGCCGTCGGCAGGATCACCCGTGTCGCGGTCTGCCAGGGAGTGGCACCGCAGGCGAGCGAGGCGCCCCTGAGATGCTCCGGCACCGAGTTCAGCGCGTCCTCGGCGATCGTGTAGATGATCGGGATGACGGCGAAGCCCATGGCGAAGCCCACCACCAGCGTATTGCGCTGGACGTAGGTGGACACCATGCCGCCCCGCGCATCGAGGCCGACCGCGGTCAGGAGCGTCGCCAGGATCGCCGCGGCGGCGGCGGCAACGGCGAGCGTCGCCATCCAGCGCAGCGCGTCGGTGAGGCCGGTCCTGAGACCGGGCTGGGCCCGCTCGATGCCGAGCCAGTCGCCGAGCACGCGCTCGGACAGGATCGAGACCGCGACATAAGCGACCGGCAGCAGCAGCAGGAAGGTGAAGGGTCCGCCCGAGCCGATGTCGCCGTTGGCCCAGGCCTTGACGTCGCCGGCGAAGAACAGCCGTTCGAAGGCCGGGCCGCCATAGCCGGCGAGAAGGACGCCGACGAACAGTGCGACGAAGGCGAGCGACAGCTTGACGCCACCGCCCAGCCTGAGCGACAGGTCTCGCGGCAGCAGCTGCCAGAGATAGGCGCCGCCGAGAAGCGCCAGAGGCAGCGTTGCGAAGCCGAGAAGTACAGAGCTGATGAATGTCTCGACCAGCGGCGCCAGAACCAGCGCCGCGATGAAGCCCAGCACCACAGAGGGCAGCGACGCCATCATCTCCATCACCGGCTTCACCGTTCCCCGCACCTTCGGGGAGACGAATTCGGAGGTATAGATGGCGGCGAGCAGCGCGATCGGCACCGCGAAGAACAGGGCATAGACCGTCGCCTTCAGCGTCCCGAAGATCAGGGGCACCAGCGACAGCTTGGGCTCGAAGGAATCGGTTCCGGAGGAAGACTGCCAGGTGAAGGCCGGTCCTTCGTAGCCCTCATACCAGACCTTGCCGAAGATCGAGGCCCAGGTCGTTTCCGGATGCGGTGCCGAAACATGCCAGACGGTCGCCGTGCCGTCGGCGCCGACCACCATGACCGCGTCCTCGCGGGGCGCCAGCGCCGCCAGCTTCGCCGCGCCCCCCGCCTGGGTCAACGGCAGCAGGACCTGCTCGCTGGTGGAATGGCGGAGAACGACGCTGCCGGCCGTATCGGCGGTGACGAACATCTTGCCGCGCTCGCTGGGCGCGAAGGCGTCGACCGGGGCCTTGTGCGGCGCGAGATCGTGGGCGAGCACGAGGCGGAAGCCGTCGGTGGTCGCAGCTCCGGCCTGGGCCAGGCGGAAGTAGACGGCGACCGAGCCGTCCGAGCCGGTGATCACGATCGACTGCTCGCCAATCAGGAAGCCGATGGTGGAAATCGTGGCGCTGCCAGGGAGGAGGTCACGGGTCTCGGCCAGCTTCGCGTCCTTGGCATCGCGGGTGTCGTAACGGAAGACGACGCCGCCGCGGTCGACGACATAGACCTGATCGCCCTTCTCCGAGACCATGACGCGCGCGACCAGGGTTCCGGCAGGCAGCGGCGGCAGCTCGGCGGTAGAGACCGCGGTGCGCGCCTGGCGCGTCAGCATGTTGATCCGTGTCTCGGCCAGCGACAGGCGCGGCACGCCGGCATCGTCGACCGTTACGAAGGTCCTGACCGGGCGCTCGATCGTGCCGCCCGAGCGGTAGTCCAGGGCGACGATCGCCCGGCCTCCGGCGATGGTCTGCTCGGCATCGAGGCTGACGGAAATCGCGGTCTTGCGGACCTGGTCGCCGACAATCGGGGTGAAGACGGCCGATCCGTCGGTGCGATCGCTGCCGAGCGGCTGGAGGCCCGCGGGCATCGCCGGCACGAGGTCGGCTGTCAGCGTCACCTTGCCGAAGCGGACGGTGCCGTCGGCGAAGCCGAAGGCGATCTCGCCGCCGACGATCGAGCGGCCGAAGGCGGTGGCGCGCTTGCCGCCGAAGTCCAACGGGGAAACGTCGAGGCGCCGGCCGCTGGCGATGTGGTAGAGCCCGACCTCGCCGTCGCGGCCGATCGTGTAGGCGACGATATGGTTCTCGTCGAGGCCGCCGGCGACGAGCATGTCGGCCGCGCCGGCGATCTTGAAGCTCTGCTGGCCCAGCACCCTGCTGCCGGTGAACAGCGGCACCACGACCTGGGTGAGGAAGACCATGATGCCGAAGACGGCGACGATGACCGACAGCCCGCCGACGCGGATGCCCCAGTCGGCGACCTTGTCGGCGATCAGCACCGAGCGTCGGGTGACGCGCCGATGCGGCAGCGCGGGTTTGGGATCGAGGGCGGTCTCGGTCATGTCTGCAGCGTCATCTAGAAAAAGGAGATGGGGCGGCGAGAGGCCGCCCCATCTTACCTGCGTGCTGGCTTACGAGCCGGCGACGAGGCCAAGGGACTTCAGGTCCTCCGTGACGATGTCGCTGGTGACCGGGAAGTAGCCGTCCTTGACGGTGCCTTCCTGGCCCTGCTTGGAGAGCATGTACTTGATGAACTCGCCGCGGACCGGGTCGAGCGGCTGGTTCGGGTTCTTGTTGACGTAGACATAGAGGAAGCGGGAGATCGCGTAGTCGCCGGAGTAGGCGTTCTTGGCATCGGCCTCGAAGCACTTCTCGCCCTTCTTGGCGGCGATCGGCACGGCGCGGACGTCGGCGGTCTTGTAGCCGATGCCGGAGTAGCCGATGGCGAACTTGTCGGAGGCGACGCCCTGGACCACGGTCGAGGATCCCGGCTGCTCCTTCACGCTGTCCTTGTAGTCGCCGTTGAAGAGGCCGACTTCCTTGAAGTAGCCGTAGGTGCCGGAGGCCGAGTTGCGGCCGTAGAGCGAGATCGGCTTGTCGGCCCATTCGCCGGTCAGGCCGGCCTCGCCCCAGGTGCGGATCTCCTTCGCTTCGCCGCCACGACGGGTCTTGGAGAAGATCGCGTCGACCTGGTTGAGCGACAGGCACTGGATCGGGTTGTCCTTGTGGACGAACACCGCGAGGGCATCGACCGAGGTGCGGACGCCGTAGGGCTTGAAGCCGTACTTCTTGGCGAACTCGTCCATCTCGGCGCCCTTCATCGGCCGCGACATCGGTCCGAACTGGGCGGTGCCGGCGATCAGCGCGGGCGGCGCGGTGCCCGAGCCCTTGCCCTCGATCTCGATCTGGACGTTCGGGTAGCGCCCGCGGAAGCCCTCGGCCCAGAGGGTCATCAGGTTGTTGAGGCTGTCGGAACCGATCGATTTGAGGTTCCCGGAGACGCCGCTGACCGGCTTGTAATCGGGGAGCTTCGGGTCCACGGCCTGCGCCTGCGCCGTCAGCGGCAGGCTGGCGAGCAGCGCCACGGCGGCGCCAAGCTGAAGCGATTTAGCGAGATATTTCATAGGGTTCTCCTGTGTCTTCTACCGGATCCGTCGGTACGGATGCGGAGCCTAGCCGCTGTTGACTGCACTCATGTCACAGTCTTGTTGCGGTAATATGACGATTCGGGCGGGGCGGGATGCCGCAGCCTCCCGGGCACAGCGGCGGCGCTTGCGGCGCGATCAGGGCGCCAGGCGTCCGATCAGCGGGATATTGGCGCCCGCGCCGATCCAGTCATGGGCAAGGCGAAGGACCGCGACGCGCAAACCTGGCCCGGCTTCGGGACTGAACACGATCGTCACCGTGCAGGACTCGTCCTTGCGCAGGATGAGGCCCGGGGCACAGCTCGTTTCGGCGATAGCGAACTGGGCGGCGTGTTCCCCGGCCAGAATGGGAGGGGCGCCGAGGCGCAGGGCGACCCCGCCCGTGTTGGACAGGCGAATCGTGCCGGCGATCGCGCCCGCTTCTGCGAACTCGAGACGATCGGCCACGTGCGGCACCGTCGCGGGACCGAACGTGCTCACACGGGGTTCCGGGCTGGGCACGCTCGGCTGCGCAACGTAGGCGGCGATATCGGCCATATCCTGCCCGGAGAGGCGTCCGCGCAGAGGCGTCATCGCCGTGACCGTGCCGATCGCATAGTCGATCCTGGCGGGATCGCCGGCGACGCGGCCGAGGCCGTGAAGCGCTCCCGGCACGCCTCCATGGCAGTCGATGCAGCTCACACCCGCGCCGTTGAGACGACCGACTTCGTGGTAAAGCCGCTTGCCGCGCAACGCATCCTGCCCGAGGGCAGGAGACGTCACAGCGGCAAGCGCAAGGCAGACGAGGAGCAAGGCTTGCAAGGCCATACCCCCTCGCGTCGTGCTTAAAGGCCGATCAGCCCGCCGTCGTTCTTGGTGATGACGATGGTCGCCGAGCGCGGCCGGGACGTGCCGCCATCGGGCCAGTGGCTCGCGAACGCGGCCGGGTTGCCGATGTCCGCCGGCTTCGTTTCCTCGCCGGGGTGCTGGATGTTGACGAACAGCGCCCGACCATCGGGCGACTCGGTCACGCCGGTGATCTCGCTCTGCTTGGGACCGACCAGGAAGCGCTGCACCTTGTCACCGGCGGCCGCGCCGACATGGGTCGCGACCTCGCGCACCGCGCCGTTCGCATCGGTGCTGGTGATGGTGCGCTGGCCGCCGTCGCCGACACGACCCGGCAAGGCCGCCAGCAGCATGCAGTTGGTGACGTCGGTATAGGCACCGTCGTCGGTCTCGATCCAGCAGATCTTGGTCGCGGGCGAGAACCACAACCCGTCAGGGCTCGACATGTCGTTGTCTGCCGTGAGCCCGGAAAGGTTGATGTTGCGCGGATCCTTGTCTGCGCGGGCAGCGAACAGGTAGATGTCCCAGCGGAAGGCGGTGGCCGCCGCATCGTCGCCATTCTCCCGCCAGCGGATGATGTGGCCGTTGGGGTTGCCCCACTGCGCCGAGCCGTTCGTCTTGGCGTCGTTGTAGTGGCGGGGATTTGCCGCATCCAGTTGCGCGAGCGGCCGCACCTGGGCGGTGTTGTTGGTCATCGTCATGTAAACTTCGCCGGTGACCGGATCGACGGCGCCCCATTCCGGCCGGTCCATCTTGGTCGCGCCCATCGCATCGGCGGCGAGCCGCGGATTGATCAGCACGTCAGCCTGGTCGGCAAAGGCGTAACCCGGCGTATTGGCGTTGATGCGGTCGTTGCCGAAACGCAGCTCGAGCCACTCGCCCGTGCCGTCGGCATTGAACTTCGCGACGTAGAGCTTGCCGCTGTCGAGATACTTGTCGCCCGCCGCCAGGCCGCGCGAGGCGTCCGCCGGATCCCAGTTGGCAGTCGACACGTACTTGTAGATGTACTCGCCGCGCGAATCGTCGCCCGAGTACCAGACCAGCGGACGTCCGGCCCGCGGCGCCGCCGGCCAGGCGCCCTCATGCGCGAAGCGGCCGAGGGCCGTGCGCTTGCGGGGCATGGAATTGGGATCGTAGGGATCGATCTCCACCACCCAGCCATAGGTGTTGGGGGCGTTGCGATAGTCGTCGGCCGAGCCTGCGCCGACTGCTTCGGCGTTCCAGCGACCATAGAGATTGTCAGGAGTGTCCGGGGTCACGGTCGCCCACAGCTCGCGGCCGCTGCCGGCGACTCCATTGCGCCGGAAGGACGTCAGTTCCTTCGCCGTGCGCTTCGCATCGTCGCTCGCCGCGATGCGCCGGAAGTACCCCGCGTAGTTCTCCTCGCAGGTGAGATAGGTTTGCCACGGCGTATAGCCATGGGCGCAGTTGTTGAGCGTGCCGCGGGTGTGCGAGCCGGTCGGCGAGAACTTGGTGACCATGTAGGGCGTACGCGCGGCCGGGCCGGAGATCGCCATCTCGGTCAGGGTGTGGATGCGCCGGTTGAACGGCGAGTCCTGCTTGTAGGTCCACTGGCCGTTGGCTTCGCGCGCGATCTCGACGATGGACACGCCGTGCACGAAGAACTCACGCAGGACTTCGTCCGGCGCGGTGCGGGCCTGTGCCGCGCCCGTGCCGGTCGTCGTTACGCCATTGGGATGCAGGAACATCGGCGTGATCGCCTCGTGGTTCTGCACCAGGAGGGCGCGGGTGCTGCTGGACGGGGCCGGGCGGCCATTCGCGTCCAGGCCGAAATACTCGATCGCGTCGTGATGATCGCCGGCGCGGAAGGCGAAGCTAGCCGCTGAATCGCTGCCGTCGTTCTTGTAGGCGGGAACATTGGCGGCGATCGGATCGCCCAGGCGCAGCAGCACCTTGGCACTGTAGCCTTCGGGAACCGTCACGGTGTCGGCGAGGTTCTTGGCCACCGCCTTGAAGCCGAGGCGCACGGGGCGGGCCGCGGCGCTCGCGCCCACCGTCTGCGCCGCTGCGGGATTGACCGCCGCGGCCGAGCCGACGAATGACAAGGCTGCCGTCATCGCCGCGCCCTTCAACAGGCCGCGACGCGAGGGGTTCTCCAGGCGCTCGCCGACGATGTCGACGAGTGTCGGGTTGGAACTGGTGTTGGTTTCGGTCAAGTCGTGATGGCTGATCGTATGATACTCCCGGTTCAGGGACGGGACTCTACGATGCTCAATTGACGCAAGAATGTCCGATTTATTGGAGAAATGTGACAGAGATGGCGCGTGCGAAATGATGCTTTGTCGACAGACGGTTAGCGAAGGATTTGCGGCCGTCAGCCGCGCTTCGGCGGGTCGCGCGACAGGCCCTTGGCATGCAGCGCGTTCAGGTAGTCGCGGAACAGGTTGTCCTGGTTCTTGCCGAGATGGTGCAGATAGGCCCAGGTGAAGATACCGGTGTCGTGCAGGTCGTCGAAGACCAGGCGGACGGCATAGTTGCCGACCGGCTCGACCTCCATGATGCCGACATGGCGCCGGCCGGCGACAGTGGTCTTCTGGCTGGCGCTGTGGCCCTGCACCTCGGCGGACGGGCTCTCGACCCGCAGCAGCTCGGCCGGGATGCGGAAGGCGGTGCCGTCGTCGAAAACGATCTCGAGGATCTTCTCCTCCTTCCGGAGGCGGATCTCGGTCGGCCAGGGCGCCGGCGCCGTGGGCGAGGTCACCGCTTGGCCGGCTCGTCGTCGAGCGAGCGCGCCTCGTCGACCAGCATGATCGGGATGCCGTCGCGGATCGGGTAAGCGAGGCGCGCCTGCTCGCTGACGAGCTCCTGCGCCTCGCGGTCGTAGCGGAGCGGGCCCTTGGTCAGCGGGCAGACGAGGATTTCGAGCAGCTTCGAATCGATGCCGCCGGTGGCGGGTTTGGCGTCGGTCATGGCCGGATCATGCGAGCAAGGCCGATGACGGGTCAACGTCGTCGATCGCCCACCTTCGAGAGGACGAGAAATCCGGCGACGACGCCGAAGAACAGGCGAAGCGAGGAGAGGAGCGTGATCATGAGGGTCATGGTACCGACCCCGGGCAAAGCCCGGTTAACGGCATAAGTGTTATTTATCAATTAGTTAAAGGCCAGACGTCGGTATTGGCGGCCTCATGGGCGGGAACCAAGGACGAGCGGAGCGGGTTGAACCTGTGCAGCCGGGAGCGGGCCAGCAGCAGGCCCCGTGGGATCCCCGGCCGCGGAACACGAGGAGATATGTGATGCAGAAGAAACCCGGTTCGGACGACAAGGCCCAACAGCACGGCGACATGAACAAGAAGCCTGGCCAGCAGGGCTACGAGAAACAGCAGCAGCAGGGCGGTTACCAGCCCCAACAGGGCGGCAAGCTGCATGAGGGCCGCAAGAGCGAGGAGTCGTCTCCTCCCGGCAGCAAGCCGTATCAATCCGGCGAGTAACGACGGCGCAGGTAATCCCCGCCTGCGCGCGGGGGCAATCGCTCGGTTCACCGGCCGAGCGATGGCTTTCGCGGCACCTCCTCGCACCTCACGCACGCCGTCGGCGACACCCGCTGGCGGTAGCGGGGGTGCGCCTCCTTTTCCGGTCGTTGAATTGTCACCGAAGGATCCGCGCAGCGCGCCCCCGATGACGTCAATCTGGAACCTTCGTCCGGGAAGCGGCTGGCATCGGCCGCGTCTCTCTCAAAGCAAGGCGACCAAGGACTCCGCGGTGTCGCACGGCAGCGGCTCCCGAGCTGTCGAGGCCCTCTCGTCCGATCCGAGTTTCCTCGCCGGCGGCGGCGAGAGGGGTGCCTCATCGGCGCCGAGGATTGGTTATGCTGACGTCGCGCCACGCGATGAGCCTCGCCTGGGGTGGCAGCCTCACCTTCTTCTGCAACGACGCTTATCGCCCGACGCTCGGCGTCAAACAGGCCTGGGCGCTGGGCTCGCCGGCGGGCCGTGAATGCCCGCGACGCCATGCCGGGCGGCGGCAAGCTCACCATCGAGACGGCGAACGCCCATCTCGACGAGGGCTACGCCGCCCTCCAGGCGGAGGTCGTGCCCGGCCAGTACGTCGTGGTGGCGATGACCGACACCGGCGCCGGCATGACCCGCGAGGTGATCGCCAAGGCCTTCGACCCGTTCTTCACCACCAAGGACGTCGGCCACGGCACCGGCCTCGGCCTCTCGCAGGTCCACGGCTTCGTCAAGCAGACGAGGGAGGCCTCGTGAAGATCTACACCGAGGTCGGCCTGGGCACGACGGTGAAGATCTCCCTGCCCCGGCTCTCTGCGGCCGTCGACGAGATCGAGACCGTCGAACCGACGGGGACGCTCGCCGTCGGCGACTCGAGCGAGACGATCCTGGTGGTCGAGGACGACGAGGACGTCCGCGCCCATACCACCGACATTCTGAACGAATTGGGGTATCATGTGCTGGAAGTGGCGAACGCCCGGCTCGGCCTCGACATCCTGGACCGCGAGCGCAACATCAGCCTGCTGTTCACCGATGTCGGGTTGCCCGGCGGGATGAACGGGCGCTGGCTCGCCGACGAGGCCCGCCGGCGCCGGCCGGATCTCAAGGTGCTGTTCACCACCGGCTACGCCAAGAACGCCATCGTCCACGACGGACGACTCGACCCGGGAGTACAGCTCATTACCAAGCCGTTCACCTACAATGCGCTGGCATCCAAGCTCCGTGACGTCCTCGATGGCGGCGGCGGTGGCGAGGGCCCGCCCTGTGTGCTCGTGGTCGAGGACGAGGTGCTGATCCGCATGGTCACGGTCGACACGCTGGAGACCCTGGGCTTCAAGGTCGAGGAGGCGGGATCGGCGACCGAGGCCGTCAACAAGCTGAAGCTCGGCACGCGGATCGACGTGGCGCTGGTCGACATGGGGCTGCCCGACCGCAAGGGCGACGTGCTGGTCGGCGAGCTTCGCGAGCTGCAGCCGAAGCTCAGGATCGTCATCGCCAGCGGCTACAGCCCGGCGAACCTGAAGAAGCGCGTGACCGAGGACCAGCTCACCCGGTTCCTGGGCAAGCCCTATGACGGCCGTCAGCTCGAAGCCATGCTGAAGGATCTCGGCATCGACCCGCCGGTGCCGACACCGCCTTGAACCGCCGGGGTCCTCTCCGCTAAGACCTAAAAGGTCATGCAGATCGCGGTCCTCACCTTCGACGGCTTCAACGAGATCGACTCCTTCGTCGTCTCGAATCTCCTGAACCGGCTCCGGCCTAAGGGCTGGAACGCCTGGATCACGGCGCCCGCCGACCGGGTGGCCTCCAAGAACGGCGTGGTGGTCGCAGCCCAGCGCCCGCTGGAGTTCGCCGCGGCCGCCGATGCGGTCGTCATCGGCAGCGGCACCCACACGGACGCCATCGCCGAGGATCCGGCGATGCTGGCCCGCATTCGCCTCGATCCCCGGCGCCAGCTCATCGCCTCGCAATGCTCGGGCGCCCTCATCCTGGCCGCGCTCGGCCTGCTGAAGAGCCGGCGCGCCTGCACCGACCTGGTGACCAGGCCGCTGTTCGAGGGCTCCGGCATCGAAATCCTGGACAGGCCGTTCGATGCCGACGGCACCGTCGCCACCGCCGGCGGCTGCCTCGCTGCGCAGTACATCGCCGCCTGGATGATCGCTCAGGTCGCCGGCGAGGATGCCGCCCGCGACGCGCTCTTCGCCGTCGCCCCGGTCGGTGAGAAAGACGACTACATCGACCGGGCGATGGGCGCCGTCCGGCCGTTCCTGGCTTCGCGCGAGCGGCTGGCGTCATGACGCCGCTGGAACGCATCGTCGCCCTCAAGCTGCCCTTCGCAGCGACGCTGGGCATCGAGTTCGCCGTCGCCGAGCCGGACCGGGTGGTGACGCGGATGCTCGTCCGCGACGACCTCTGCACGCTGGGCAAGACCCTGCATGGCGGTGCCGCCCCGGCGCCGGCCGGGAGCACGGTGGTCGCGACATCGACGCCGGTTCATCGCGGCCGGCGCACCCAGGTCTGGCAGACTCGGATCGAGACCGAGGACGGCCGCCTCGTGGCATTGGTGACGCAGACGCAGATGGTGCTGTAGCGATCGTCCGGGATGGGGAGCCGTCGATGATCAAGAGCCTGTGGGCCGTCGGATCGAAGGTCGCCGATCCGCTGGCCGAAGCCGCGTTCTTCGAAGGGATCGGCGGCAGGGTCGAGGCGGCCGACCGCCGCCCGGCGGCGGACGGCGAGACGATCGTCGTCTTCATGAAGCTGGGCGGCCTCAACTTCCACCTGACCAATCGCCTTCGCTACGAGAGCGGCGAGGCGCCGGCGGCGGACGAACTCTTCGGGCGACCGGGCCTCGCGCACTTCGTGCTCGAGGTGACGGACATGATGGCGCTCGCCGACAAGGCCGTGTCACTGGGCGCGACCCAGGTCCATCCGCGGCTTCACCTCACCGCCGCGCATGGCGAGATGAAGGCTGCCTTCCTGAAGAGCCCCGGAGGCATCCGCTTCCAGCTCGTCGAGCGCCTGCGCGAGGCCGACGAGGCCTATGCGCGCAGCTACAGCGGCACGCCGACGGAGACGGTGATTTCGTAAACCCTCTCCCGCGTCGTACGCGGGGGAGGGGGTACGAACTTCACGCCTTGTCGTCGGCGACGGCGATGCCGACCACGGGATCGCCCTTCCTGACCTGCGGGCGCTGTTTCAAGGACACCAGCCAGCCGTCGACGTCGGCGCGGATCTCCTCGAGGGTCGCGCCGGCGAGATCGACGACGAGGCCGAGGACCTGGCCCTTCGCGATCTTCTGGCCGACCGTCGCCTTGTGGATGAAGAGGCCGTCATGGCCGGCCGCGATGGGGTCCAGCTCGACATTGTTGCCGCCGACGATGCGCTGCGAGGTCCGCGTCGCTTTCGCCACCAGCGGCGTTTCCAGCATGCCGAGCTCGTCCAGCACGCGAAGCACGCCGTCGGCGAAGGCGCCCGCCGCCTCCAGGCTGGTCGCGCCGGCGCCGCGGGCCTCGGTGTAGATCGCGGCATCGGCGCCGTTCAAGGTCCGCCCCGGCGGGCGGATCGGATGGCGCCAGATGAAGTCGGCGCCAAAGACCTTCGCCGCCCGCTCCGACAGGCCCTTCGTGTCGCGCCCGTCGTCGATGTAGCCGATGGTGAAGGGGATATCGAGGGTGCGCCCGGAGGTGTGGAGGTCGATCAGGAGATCGGCGCCGGGCAGGATCTGCGAGGTCAGCGCATGGGCGATCTGCTCCGTCGGCGTGCCGTCGGCCTTGCCCGGAAAGACGCGGGCGAGATTGCCGCCGTCGATCGGGCTGAAGCGGGTGTCATCGAAGTAGGCGGCCTCGTGCACGATCGGGATCACCACGACCGATCCCGACTTCAGCCCGAGCGCGGTGCGGGCGACGCGGTGGGCGGCGATGACCCCCTCGGTCTCGTCGCCATGCACGCCGCCGAAGATCACCACGCGAAACCCCGGCTGCCCGCTCTCCAACGTCAGCCGGTCGAAGCCCCGGCCTCCCGGCAGCGCGACCCGCGTCTTCACCCAGTCCTGCATCGAGACTCTCCCGGATTCGTCCACCGCATCATCAGGGCGGCCGCTCGTTCCGCGCCCGCCGCTTGGACATTTGCCGAAACGCGGGCTTGCCGCACACTCCGGCGAGAGGCGACGGGAGAGAACCGATGAAGATCGCTGAAGTCCGGACGACGGCCGTCAATGTCGACTACCGCGAGCCCGAGCGCTGGTCGCAGGGCCATCGACTCGGCATCACCGGCATCGTCGTCGAGATCGAGACCGACCAGGGGCTGGTCGGTCTCGGCGAATCCGTGCCGGCGCCGTCGCCGGAGGTGACCATCGCCGCCATCCGCTCGATCGTGCCGCGCCTGCTCGGCCAGGACCCGCGCCAGGTGTCGCGGCGCTGGCGCGACATCCAGACCGTCGGCGGCTGGGGCGCTTTCCCGCATACGGGCAACGCGGCCCTGGCCGGGATCGAGATCGCCTGCTGGGACCTGATCGGGAAGTCGCTGGGCGTTCCCGTCCATCAGCTGTTCGGCGGCCGGGTGCGCGATCACGTCGAGTTCATGGCCTTCGTCCCCTATCACCCGGACACGCGGCGGATCGAAGCCGAGGCCCGGCGCTATGCCGCCGAGGGCTACAAGACGCTCTACATCAAGGGCGGCTTCGGCGAGGCGGCCGATCTGGCGGCGATGGAGGCGATGCGGATCGGCGGCGGCCCCGGCAAGCTGCTGCGTATCGATCCGAACGAGAACTGGACCGGCGACGTCGCCGTCCGCATGGTCCATGCGCTCAAGAACTTCGACATCCAGTACATCGAGCAGCCGACGCGGCTCGACCGGCTGGAGGAGATGGCGCTGCTCCGCCGCCGCTCGCCGATCCCGATCGCCGCCAACCAGGCGAGCTGGCTCAACCACAACATCCTCGACATCGTTTCGACCGGCGCCGCGGACGTGGTGATGACCGACCCCTGGCAGGCGGGTGGCCTCGCCGCCTTCCACAAGGCGGCCGGGCTCTGCGAGATCGCCGGCGTGCCGCTGGTCTATCACAGCTTCGCCCCGCTCTCGATCGCGACCCGGGCGGTGATGCAGGTGCTGGCCTCCAGCACCGCCTGCAACTATGCGCACCAGACCTATCACGACATGCTGGTCGACGACGTCGTCCGCGATCCCGTGCAGCATCGGGGCGGCATCGAGCCGGTCGACGACAAGCCCGGCATCGGCGCCGAGCTGGATCCTGAGAAGATGAAAGCGGCGGCCGAGCGCTACCGCCGCCAGGGCTACCTCAGCGCCTATGCCGAGGAGGACGACAAGGTCTAAGGCGCGGCGACGGCGACGCAGACGACCTGGTCGCCCGGCTTCACATGCGGGCGGCGCTTCAGCACGACGACCCAGCCGTCGTAGAGCGAGCGGATCTCTTCCAGGACCTTGCCCTTGATGTCGATGACCTGGCCCAGCACCTGGCCCTTGGCCACCTTCTCGCCGTGCTTCACCTTGTGGATGAACAGGCCGGCCTTGGCGACCGACTGCATGTCGTGTTCGACGTCGCCGCCGCTCACGACCTGGAGCGATGGCGGCTTCGGTGCCGGGACGGCCGCGCTGTCGAGCATGCCGAGCGCGCCCAGCGCCCGCAGCACGCCGTCATAGTAGCGGTCGACGAAGTCCATGCTGGTCGGCCCGGGCAACGGCGCCTCGGTATAGATCGCCGCGTCCATGTCGCTCAGCGTCCGGCCGGGCGCGCGGGTCGGATGGCGCCAGATGAAGTCGGCGCCGAAAGCCTCGGCGGCGATCTTCGAGAGGCCGCGCTTGTCGCGGCCGTCGTCGACGTATCCGGCAATGAACGGGATGTCCAGGCCCTGGCCGGAGGTGTGCAGGTCGATCAAGAGATCGGCCCCGGCCAGCACCTTCGTATGCAGCGCATGCGCCAGCACCTGGCTCGGCGTGCCGGCCGGATCGCCGGGGAAGACGCGGGCGAGATTGCCGTCGTCGAGCGGGCTCACCCGCGTATCGTTGAAGTAGGCCGCCTCGTGCACGATCGGGATGACTTCCAGCACGCCCGACAGAAGCTTCAGACCGGCGCCCGCCAGCCGGTTCGCAGCCAGCACGCCCTCGGTCTCGTCGCCATGGGTGCCGCCGAAGACCACGACGCGAAGCCCGGGCCTGCCGCTGTCGAGGGTGCAGCGGTCGAAGCCGCGGTTCTCGGGCAGCGCGATGCGAGACGTGGTCCAGGCCGGCATGGAATGATGTCCTTCGCGGTGAAGCGGGCAGAATACAGGCTTGTTGCCTGCGTTGATCGGCCGACCAGGGAGCCACGAAATGAGCCTGTCTCCGTTCGCGCTTCTGACTCTCGCAACCGCCCTCGGCGCCGGCGTGATCGGCGGCGTCTCCTTCGCCTTTTCCTCCTTCGTCATGACGGCGCTCGCCCGGCTCCCGCCGGCTCAGGGGATCCAGGCGATGCAGTCGATCAACGTCGTGGTGATCAACCCGGTGTTCCTCGGGGTCTTCCTCGGAACGGCCCTGGCCTCGGCGGTTCTGGTGGCCGCTGCGCTCATGACCTGGAACGGGCCCGACTCGATCTGGCTGCTGGCCGGCGGGCTCTTCTATCTCCTGGGCATGTTCGGGGTGACGGTGGCGATCAACGTGCCGCGCAACGATGCGCTGGCTCCCCTCGATCCGAGCGGCGCCGAGGCGGCCGCGTCCTGGAGTCGCTATGTCGGCGAGCGGACCGCCTGGAACCATGTCCGCACCGCGGCTGCCGTCGCCGCATCCGCCTGCTCCATGATCGCGTTACGCTAGGCGCTCTCGCAAGCATTGCCCGGTTGTGACGAAACCAACGATCTCGGAAGCCTTCACCTCGAACCGGATGCTAAGGTGGCGGAAAGAGGACCGGCCCATGCAGGCCGGTCCCGACGCGAATGCGCGTTAGGGGGGGACGATGCGCGACAATCCGGTGCGCCGGAAATTGCTCGAGGGCGGCACGGCTCTGGGCCAGATGGCGTTCGAGTTCTTCACGCCGGGGCTCTGCCAGATCATGGCCAATGCCGGCGCCGAGTTCGCGATCCTCGACACAGAGCACAGCGGCGTCGGCATCGAGACCATCAAGAGCCAGATCGCCTATGCGCGCGGCACCGGGCTGATGCCGATGGTGCGCGTCACCGGCACGCATTACCACCTGATCGCGCCGATGCTCGATGCGGGCGCCATGGGCATCATGGTGCCGATGGTCGAGACGGCCGAGCAGGCGGAGAGGATCGCGCAGTGGTGCCGCTATCGGCCGAAGGGCGTGCGCGGCCTTGGCTTCGCCGTGGGGCATGACGACTACAAGGGCGCCGATCCGGTGGCGGCGATGAAGGCGGCGAACCAGCGGACGCTGGTGATCGCGCTGATCGAGACCGCCAAGGGCATCGAGAACGTCGAGGCTATCATGGCGACGCCCGGCATCGACGTCGGCTGGATGGGCCACTACGACCTGACGAACTCCATGGGAATCGACGGCCAGTTCGATCATCCGCGCTACAAGGCGGCGGTGAAGGCGCTGGTGAAAGCCTGCGCTGCGAACGGCAAGGCCGCGGGCTTCCTCTGCGCCGACGTGAAGACGGGCCGCCGGTACCTGGACTGGGGCTTCCGCATGCTCTGCTATGGTACCGACGTCGCGGTCTACCAGAACGCGCTCAAGGCCGGCATCGACGGCTTGCGAGCAGGGAGAGGATGACGGAATTCGCCCGGGCGGGCGATGCGGCTTTCGTCGGACGGAAGCCGGCCATCAAGAACGAAACGAACAACATGGAGGAAACGACTATGAGGTTTGCGAAGTATCTCGCCGTTGCGGGTGCGGCGGTGCTGGCTCTGACGCTGGGCGCCGGAACGGTCGATGCCCAGGCGCTGGACCGGATTCTGAAGGAAAAGAAGATCCGCATCACCGCTCAGATCGACTCCGCACCGTTCGGCATCCTGGACAAGGACAACAAGCCGACGGGGTCCGAGATCGAGACTGCGCGGCAGCTGGCCAAGGACCTCGGCGTCGAGCTTGAGCTCGTGCAGGTCAGCGGTCCGCAGCGCATCCCGGCGCTGCAATCCGACCGCGCGGACCTGGCGATCTCGTCGCTGTCGATCACTGCCGAGCGGGCGAAGTCGGTGTGGTTCTCGAGCCCGCACGGCGCTCTCAGCATCGTCATCGGCGGGCCGAAGGCGGTGAACATCAAGAGCGCCGCCGACCTCGTCGGCAAGAAGATCGGGATGACGCGAGCGACGCTGGAAGAGCAGGAGGTGCCCAAGATCGCGCCGCCGGGCACCAACATCGTCTTCTTCGACGAGCACGCGGCAACCCAGCAGGCGCTGCTGACCGGCCAGGTCGATGCCATCGGCTCCGCCGCGTTCCTGATCAGCGACCTGGCGAAGAAGGCGCCGGACAAGGGCATCGAGCCGAAGTTCACGGTAGCCACGGCCTATTACGCCATCGCCGTGAAGCCGGGCAATTTCGACCTGCTGCAATGGGTCAACACCTGGGTGTTCGTGAACAAGAACAACGGCGTTCTGGCCAAGATCTACGAGACCCATACCGGCGTGAAGCTGGTCGACCTGCCGCCGCTCTAGCCGCGGTAGCGGGGTATCATGCGCGGTCCCCATCCGACCGATCCGTCGACGGGTGGGGCCGCGTGTGCGTTGAGGGACTGATCGGAACAAAGCCGGGGCCGTTTGCCGCGTGACCTACGTCTTCCAATTCGGAATTGTCTTCGACAAGTTCCACCTGCTGCTGGACGGCGCCTGGCTGACCGTCCGCTTGGCGGCGCTGGCGCTGGTGCTGGGATTGTCGGTGGCGGTGGTCTGCGCCTATCTCAGGACGACGGGTCCGAAGCCGCTGCGGTGGCTCGTCGCCGCCTATGTCGAGGTCGTCCGCAACACGCCGTTCCTGGTGCAGATCTACATCATCTTCTTCTCGCTGCCGTCGATGGGTATCCGCTTCGAGGCCAACGAGGCGGCGCTGGCGGCCATGGTGGTGAATTTCGGCGCCTACGCGACCGAGATCGTCCGGGCGGGTGTACAGTCCGTTCCGACGGGGCAGATCGAGGTCGGCATCGCGCTCGGGCTAAAGCGCCTGCAGATCTACCGGCTGATCGTCCTGCACCCGGCGGTGAAGGCGGTCTATCCGGCGCTCACCAGCCAGTTCGTCCTGCTGTTGCTGGGATCGTCGGTCGTGGCCGCGATCTCCGCCAACGAACTGACGGCGATCGCCAACACGCTGCAATCCACCACTTTTCGCGCCTTCGAGGTCTACATCATCGTCACGCTGATGTACCTCGCCATCGCGGTAGGCTTCCGCGCGTTCTTCGCGGTCGCCTATTGGTTCGTCTTCGTTCGCGGGCGGGAGCGCTGACCATGCGCAACTTCTCGCTGAACGAGTTCCTCTTCATCGTGAACGCCATGCAGTGGACGGTGGCGATCGCGCTGCTGGCCTTCGCTCTTGGTGGCGCCCTCGGCGGCGTCGTCGCGGTGCTGCGCGTCTCGAAGCTGGCGCCGGTGCGTCTCGTTGCCGCCGGCTACATTCAGTTGTTCCAGGGGACGCCGCTGCTGATGCAGCTGTTCCTCGTCTATTACGGCCTCGGCCTGTTCGGCCTTCGCCTCGACACCTGGTCGGCGGTGATCATCACCTACACGGCATACACCGCTGCATTCCTGGGCGAGATCTGGCGCGGCTGCATCCAGGCGATCCCCAAGGAGCAGTGGGAGGCGTCGCGGGCGCTGTCGCTGACCTACCTCCAGCAGCTCCGACTGGTCATCCTTCCCCAGGCCGTCAGGATCGCCGTACCGCCGACCGTCGGGTTCATGGTCTCGCTGGTCAAGGCGACCGCGATCGCCTCGATCATCGGCTTCGTCGAGCTGACGCGCGCCGGCCAGCTGATGACCAACGCGACCTTCCAGCCGATGCTGGTCTACCCGATCGTCGCCGGCCTCTACTTCGTTCTGTGCTGGCCGCTGTCGCTGTTGGCGCAGAAATTGGAGACGCGTCTCCGCGTCGAGAACGCGATCGGGACCACGATCTAGAAAGCCAGGAGAACCAAGGATGAGCAAGCCCAGGATCGGCTTCATCGGCGTCGGCCTCATGGGCCACGGTGCCGCCAAGAACATTCTCGACAAGGGCTATGCGTTGACCATCATGGGTCATCGCAATCGTGAGCCGGTCGACGACCTGGTGAAGCGGGGCGCCAAGGAAAGCAAGAGCGCGGCCGAGGTAGCACGTGGCAGCGACATCCTTTTCCTCTGCCTGCCGTCCTCGGTCGAGGTCGAGGCCATGGTCTACGGCGCGGGCGGCGTGTTGGAGGGCGCACATGCCGCCCTGATCGTCGTCGACAGCACCACGGCCGATCCCAACTCGACGCGGCGTATAGCCGCCAGCCTGGCCGGGAAGGGCGCGCGCATGGCCGATGCGCCGCTCGGCCGCACACCGAAGGAAGCCGAGGCGGGCAAGCTCAGCACCTATGTCGGCGGCGATCCCGCGGTCGTGGCCGCGATCAAGCCGGTGCAAGAGTGCTTCGCCGACACAATCGTCGAGGTCGGCGCCCTCGGCATGGGCCATACGCTGAAGCTGATCAACAATTTCATCTCCATCGGCAATTGCGCCGTGATCGCCGAGGCCGCGGCGACCGCCGCCAAGATGGGCGTCGACATGCGAAAGTTCTACGAGGTGGTCTCGGCCGGCGGCGCCAACAGCAAGATGTTTCAGATGGTCATGCCCTGGGTGCTGGAAGGCGACGACAGCCAGCTGAAGGGGCCCTTGCGCATCGCCGGCAAGGACCTCCGCTTCTATACCCGGCTGGCGGACCAGGCCCCGGCCGCGGCCTTCATCGCCCAAGCGGTGAACCAGACACTGCAGCTGTGCAATGTGCGCGGCCACGGCGAGCGCTTCCTGCCGGTGCTGCCGGGTATCCTGGCCGAGCTCAACGGCGCCAAGATCCGGGACCTCTAGCCGGTCCCGCAGCGGGCGAGGCATGCAACGATCTCTTGTCGAGGGCGCGTCTGCTCCTCCCGGAGCGCAACGAAGCATTTGAGCATGGCGTAATCTTGCGCGATCATCGCGCGACGATGGAAAAGCCCGCCGACTGGAGCGACCGCTCCTACTACCTTGCCATGCGCGACGGCGTGCGCCTCGCGCTCAGCCTCTACTTTCCCGGCCGGGTCGAGCCGGCGGCGCCGTGTCCGGTGCTGCTGCTGCAGACGCGCTACGGCCGCGCCGGTGTCCTGCAATCGGGAAACCCGCGGTCGGTGGCCCCCTGGCTGGCTGCCGGATACGTCGTCGCCGCGGTCGACGTGCGCGGCTCGACCTCCTCCTTCGGCGCCCGCGACAGCGAGGTCGGCCCCGACGAGCAGCGCGACATGGACGAGATCATCGCCCATGTCGCCGGCCAACCCTGGTCGAACGGCCAGGTGATCGCGACCGGCGTCTCCTATACGGCGAACACCGCCGACATGGCGACGACGCGGCCGACGCCGGCGCTGCTGGCCGCGATCCCGCGCCAGACCGACTTCGACTTCTGGGAACTGTTCTGGCCGGGCGGCATCCCCAACCGCACCATGTTCCTGGACTGGTCCTGGGGCATCTACGAGATTGATTTCGGGCGGCCACGCACCCGTCTCGGCGGCCTTGCGACCCCGGCCCATGCCGGCCTGGACGGGCGGGTCCGCCGCGAGGACTGCCGGGCGCTGTTTCCGGTGCTGCAGCCGGTCGACGAGGATCCGGACTGCGAGCAGCTTCATGCGGCACTTCGCAGCCGCGAGACGATCCGTCCGCATTGGAGCCCCGACGACTATGTCGACCGCCCCTTCCGCGACGATGTCGGCCTGAACGGCCATCCGTTCTTCGAGGGTTGCGCCGGTTCACACATCGAGGCCGTGAGGCGCGAGAGGAAGCCCGTGCAGTACTGGGGCTCCTGGATCGACTGCAATACCGCGGAGGCGGCGCTGAGCCGGTTCCGGTCGACCCCGGAGGTGCCGGCCGTCGTCATCATCACCGCCAATACCCATGGCGGGGACTTCGGTGCCGATCCGTATTTCCCCGACCGGCAGGCGCCTCTGCCGCCGGTCGCCGACCAGCACCGGCTGCATATCGCCTTCGCCGAAGAGATTCGCGCCGGCCGGATTCCCGAACGCATGATCCGCTATTACGTGCTGGGCGCCGGCGTCATGCGCGAGACGCCGGTATGGCCGCCGGCAGGGATCGCCTCCGTCCGCTTCGCACTCGACGAAGGCAGGCGGCTGACGAGAGCGGCGCCCGCGCCCGGCATCGATACGCACGAGATCGACTTCACCGCGTCATCCGGCGCGCAGAACCGCTGGTGCTGGATCACCCGGCCGGCCTATGGCGACCGTCGCGACGACGACCGGAAGCTCCTGACCTACGACAGCGCGCCGATGGCCGAGGACATGGAGCTGGCCGGCTGGCCGGTGCTGACTTTGCGCCTCGCCACCCGCACGAGCGATCCCGCGATCTTCGCCTATGTCGAGGACGTCGCCCCCGACGGCCGCGTCACCTACATTACCGAAGGCCAGCTCCGCGCCGTCAACCGCAGGCTTGCCGACCCGGCGACGCTGCCCTACGACCCCGGCCCGGCGCCGCACTCGTTCCGCCGTGCCGACGCACTCCCCGTTGTCCCGGGCGAGCCGTTCACGCTCCGCATGAAGCTGTTCGCGACCGCCGCGCTGATCCGGAAGGGCCACCGGCTGCGCCTTGCCCTCGCCGGCTGCGACAAGGACAGCTTCGAACGCCTCTCGGACGGCGAGGCGGAGCGGTTCGACATCCATCGCGGCGGCGCCGAGCCAAGCACGATCGAGATCCCGCTCAGGCCCTGGCGCTGAGCGGACCGGCTACTCGCCGGCGAGCGCGATGCAGGAGAAGGCGACCCTGGCCTCGGTCGGCACGCCGAAGCGCGCCGTGTGGCGCGCCGGGAGGCCGCCAGGGAAGTGCTTTACGTACTCCTCGTTGCAGGCGACGTAGTCCTTGGGATCGGTGATCAGCATCGTCACCTGGACGACACGGTCCAGGCTGCTGCCGGCCTGGGCGAGGATCTCGCGGATCAGCGCCAGCGAATTCCGTACCTCTTCCTGCGGGGTCGCGCCGCGATGGATGCCCTTGGCCGGATCATGCGGCGCCGAATGGCCGGAGACGAAGACGAGGCCGCCTGCGCGCGTCGCGCGGCTGAACGGCCGCGCCTCGCCGGGCTTGGGCTGGTCGAAGAAGTCGATCATGGGAACCTCCGCTGTGCTGGTGCCTGCTGAGCTATCGCAATGCCGGCGACGACGCTATTGCGAAGCGATGTAAGCCGAACCTGACGCGGTTGTGACCGGAGGGACGGTTGAGGTTCGCCGGACGCCTGGGCACTCTGCCGCGGGGGCGCATCGAGACGAAAGAAAAGCAGTCCGGAGGACAAAGGATGAAGAGACTTCATATCGCGGCGGTGGCGGCCGCGTTCACGATCGGCATCGCCGCCGCGATGCCCGCCGAAGCCCAGCAGGCGCGGCCGGCAATCGAGACCAAGAAGGTCGAAGGCACGGACAACGTCTACATCTTCAGGAACGGCGGCCATCAGGCGATGTTCATCGTCACGCCCGACGGCGTGATCGCCACGGACCCGATCGCCTATGGCAAGCCGACCGGCGGCAAGGCCTATCTCGACGAGATCCGGAAGGTCACCGACAAGCCGGTCAAGTACGTGGTCTACAGCCATCATCACTACGACCACATCGCCGGCGGCAAGGCCTTCAAGGACGCGGGCGCCGTCTTCGTCGCCCATGCCAACGCGAAGAAGCGGCTGGTCCCGCTGAAGGACCCGCACACCGTCATCCCCGACGTGACCTTCAAGAAGTTCAAGACCATCACGCTGGGCGGCACCACGCTCGAGCTTCACTATCTCGGCGTCAACCATTCGGACTCGAACGTCGTCATGCGGCTGCCGAAGGAGAATCTCATCTTCCTCGTCGACACCATTCCGGTCGGCGCCTTCCCCGGCCGCGGCTTCATCGACATCGATCCGCTGGCGACCGAGGGCTTCATCAAGAAGGTCATCGCGATGAAGTGGGACCGGATGATCCCGGGCCACCCCGGCCCCAACGATCGCCTCGGCACCAAGCAGGACGCGCAGGACATCCTGACCCTGATGCAGGAGGCCTCGGCCGACATGAAGAAGCTGGCCCAGGACGGCAAGTGCTGGGAGCCGGCCGAGCGCGAGTACAAGATGCCGAAATACGCCAACTGGCCCGGCTACGAAGCCGGTATGCCGCTGGTCGCCCGCCGCTATTGCGGCGTCTGGGGCCGCGGGAGCTGACGAAGTCCGGCCGGGCGCGCCTTCGGGTGCGCCCGGCCCCTCTCCCGCCGCCGGTCGGTCCGGCTTGATCCGCCCGCCGGTCCCGGACCAGGATGCGGCAGACGAAGCGGGAGCAAACCAGTGACGAACTTTCTTTCCGACGAAGCGGTCGAGCGGTATCGGCGGGACGGATTCGTCCATCCGGTCCCCTGCCTCGCCCCGGGCGAGGCCAAGCTCTACCGCGACGCACTCGAGGCCTATGAGCGGGCCTCGGGCGTCAAGTCGACCCTCGCCATCCGCGGCAAGGGTCATCTCAAGATGCAGCTCCTCTACGACCTCGTCCACGACC
>CAMDFP010000045.1 GCA_945897335.1 Asaia bogorensis
GGACGGGCGCTGACCTGATCCAGACGCTTGATCTGCTCGGCCGACAGCTTGAACTCGACCGCGCCGAGATTGTCGCGGAGCTGCGCCTCGTCGCGGGCGCCGACCACTACCGTCGCCACGGTCGGACGTGACAGCACCCAGTTGAGCGCTACCTGCGAGACGCTGCGGCCGATCTCCTTCGCCAGGTCATGGAGCACGTCGACGATGTCGTAGAATTGCTCGTCCGGGATCTGAGGGCCCATGGCGCCCTGCACGGCGATCCGCGAACCCTCCGGCGCCGGACGAGCGCGCGTGATCTTGCCCGACAGCTTGCCGCCGGCCAGCGGACTCCACACCACGCAGCCGACCTTCTCGGCGACGCCGAGCGGCATCAGCTCCCATTCATAGTCGCGGCCGACCAGCGAGTAATAGGCCTGGTGCGCGACGAACCGGCTCCAGCCGTAGCGGTCGGCGACCGCCAGCGACTTCATCAGGTGCCAGCCGGAGTAATTGGAGCAGCCGATGTAGCGGACCTTGCCGGCGCGGACGAGATCGTCGAGGGCACGCATGGTCTCCTCAACCGGCGTGAACGCGTCGAAGGTGTGCATCTGCCAGAGGTCGATGTAGTCAGTCCCCAGCCGCTTCAGGCTCGCCTCGCAGGCCGCGATCAGATGGTGCCGGGAGGTACCGATGTCGTTCGGGCCAGGCCCCATGCGGGCGAAGGCCTTGGTGGAGATCAATACCTTGTCACGCCGGCCGGCGATGGCCTGGCCTAGGATCTCCTCGGCGAGGCCCGCGGAATATCCATCGGCGCTGTCGAACATCGTCGCGCCGGCGTCGAGACAGAGATCGACCATACGCGTCGCGCCCTGGACATCGGTCGCGCCCCAGGCGCGAAGGAACTCATTACCGCCGCCGAAAGTTGCCGTGCCGAAGCTCAAGGCCGGCACGCTGAAACCGGAGCCGCCGAGCAGCCGATAGTCCATGGGGATCTCTCTTTGGAAGGACGCGGAAGGCCGCGACTTTAGAGGGAAGCCGCGACCCGTGCACGCAGCGTCACGTCCGGCATACGGCCGGCCCCCGCCTCTCGAAGAGAAGGGTCAGACCGCCGGCGGGTTGCGGTCGCTGCTGGTCCGGCGCTGGTGCCAGTAGGGATAGGCCAGCGGCCGCACGCTGGCTTCGTCCAGGCGCTTGATCTGTTCGGGTGCGAGCTTGAACTCAACCGCGCCCAGGTTCTCCTTGAGCTGCGCCTCGTTGCGGGCGCCGACCACCACCGTCGAGATCGTCGGGCGGGAGAGGACCCAGTTCAGCGCAACCTGCGATATGGTGCGGCCGGTCTCCTTGGCCAGGGCGTCCAGCACGTCGACGATGGCGTAGAGTTGCTCGTCCGGAACCTGCGGTCCCATGGCGCCGATCTGGGCGATGCGGGTACCTTCCGGGATCGGTCGGCCCCGGCTGAACTTGCCGGTGAGCTTGCCGCCGGCCAGCGGGCTCCAGATGACGCCGCCTACCCCCTCCTCGATACCGAGAGGCATCAGCTCCCATTCGTAGTCGCGGCCGATCAGCGAGTAGTAGGCTTGGTGAGCGACGAAGCGGGGCCAACCGTAGCGATCGGCGATCGCCAGCGCCTTCATCAGGTGCCAGCCGGAATAGTTGGAGCAGCCGATGTAGCGCACCTTGCCGGCGCTGACGAGATCGTCGAGCGCGCGCACGGTCTCCTCGATCGGCGTCTTCGCATCGAAACCGTGCATCTGCCAGAGGTCGATGTAATCGGTGCCCAGCCGCTTCAGGCTGGCCTCGCAGGCTGCGATCAGGTGATGGCGCGACGATCCGAGGTTGTTGGGCGTGGGGCCCATGCGGAAGGTCGCCTTGGTCGAAATCAGCACCTTGTCGCGCCGCCCCTTGATCGCCTGACCCAGGATCTCCTCGGCAAGGCCGGCCGAATAGGCATCGGCACTGTCGAACATCGTCAGGCCGGCATCGAGCGAGACGTCGATGAGCCGCGTCGCCTCCTTCACATCAGAGGCGCCCCAGGCCCGGAAGAAGTCGTTGCCGCCGCCGAACGTCGCAGTGCCGAAGCTCAAAGCCGGGACGCTGAAGCCGGAGCGGCCGAGCAGCCGATATTCCATGGGGGAAGTCCGTTGCATTGTGAGAGAGGCAATCTTACTCGAATGCGTGCGACGGCACGCATAGGAGGCTAACATGCAATCGCAAAACCGCGGGAAAGCATGGCAAGGATCTTGGTTATCGAGGACGACAAAGCCTACTGCAAGCTGCTGGGCATAATGCTCACCGGCGCAGGGCACGAAGCCGTGCTGTTCGAGAGCGCGGTCAAGGCCATGGCCAGCATCGAACAGGAAAACACTTTCGATCTCGTTATCACCGACATCTTGATGCCGGAGATGGACGGGGTCGACGTGATCAGGGCGCTCAGGCGGCGGGGGAGCGCGCCGCCCATCCTCGCCATCTCCGGCGGGGCCTCCAGTCTGCACGGCGATCTGCTCAATGCTGCGATCAAACTCGGTGCTCAGAGGACCTTGCTGAAGCCGTTTACCAGTGAGGCTTTCCTGAGCATGGTCGCGGACCTGCTCACGCCGCTGGCGTAGTCGGATCAACTGCCTAAAGCGCCGACGCCATCCGTGCACGCAGCGCCGCATCGGGCAGCCGACCAGTTCCGGCGCGGGCATTGTCGGCCATGTGCTCTGGCCGGCTGGTACCGGGAATGACGCAGGTGATTGCCGGATGGCCGAGGCAGAACTTCAGCAGGATCTGCGCCCAGCTCTCGCAGCCGAGTTCGCCGGCCCAATCAGGCAGCGGCCGACTTCGGAGCTTGCTTAGCAAACCGCCGCCGCCGAAGGGCCGGTTGACGATGACGGCGATGCCGCGATCGGCGGCCAGCGGCAACAGGAGCTTTTCGGCCGAGCGGTCGTCGAGCGCGTAGTTGAGCTGGACGAAATCCAGCTTCTCGGCCCGCATCACCGCTTCCAGCTGATCATGAGCGCTGGCGGTGTAGTGGGTGATGCCGAGATAGCGGATGCGCCCTTCCGCCTTCCAGGCGCGCAAGGTCGTCAGATGGAGTTTCCAGTCGACCAGGTTGTGGATCTGCATCAGGTCGAGACGCTCGTCCTGGAGGAGCCGCATGGACTCCTCCATCTGCTGGATGCCTGCGTTACGGCCCTGGGTCCAGACCTTGGTCGCCAGGAATGCCTTGTCGTGGCTGTTCATCGCCGCCAGCAGGTCACCGACCACGCCCTCGGAGGCGCCGTACATGGGCGATGAATCAATGACCGAGCCGCCAGCCTCGAAAAGGGTCTTCAAGACCTCCGTCAGCGGCGCCCGCTCCTTGGCGCCAGTCCCGACGTCGAAAGTCTGCCAGGTGCCGAGGCCGACGACGGGAAGGGCCTCGCCGCTGGAAGGAATGGGACGTGTCAGCATCTTACCAGTCGCTGTCTGTCCATGGGCCGCGCCGACCAGCGACGCCGGAACCGCGCCGGCGGCGAGTTTGAGGAACGCCGCGCGGCTCACGCCTATTCGCATCCCGCCTCACTCGGCTCAGCTCCGCGGTAAGGCCCGCTCGACGGCGGCAAGCGCCCGCGCGAAGACAGCCGGATCATAAGCCTCGTCTTTGGCCGTAGCCGCATAGCATTGCTCGATCGCCGCCTTCAACTCGTTGTGCTGGGCCTCGGTGGCGCCGCCGGCCCGCCGCATCGCCTGGGCGATCGAGGCGATCGCCATGGTCGCCTGCTCGGCGCCACCATAGTCGGCGAAGTGTCCCTCGCGCCCGTCGGCGATCAGCGCCGCCAGCAGGGCGCGCATGTCCTCCGTGCCGAAGGCATGGCCGGCGAAACGCTGCACCAGGCTATCGGCCACAGCCTTGACTTCGCGTGCGATGGCGCCGGCATCTCCCCTGCCCTCGGACATTGCCCCGTGCAGCGCGCGCAGCTGGGTCGTGAGGGCCGAGCCTTCTGCCGGGGCCAGCCGGCGCGCCAGGAGGCGCAGCATCAGCATGTTGGCATCGTTGAAGCGGATCATGCCGGGGCCGAGGCCGACGCTCTCGCGCGCCTGCCAGCGTAGATTCGACGTTGGGTGGTGGCAGGCGTGGCAGTCGTAGAAGGTCAGCTCCGGAAAGGCACCGGCCATCCGCCGGTTGGCATCGGCGAGCGCGGTCATGGTGCGGCTGACCGCCATCGCCTGGCCGATCGCCCAGGTCTGGACGCCGCTCGCCACCGCCTTGCGCTTGCGATAGTCGTCATCGGCCTGATAATGCGCCGGCTGGATCTCGGTGAAGGTGTCGAGCTCGAAGCTGAGCCGCGGATGCCCGGCTCCCATCAGGCGGTGGGTGACGAACTTGGTCTCGTCGCCGAGATGGCAGGAGAGGCAGAGCTGGGCGCGCGCCACCGGATCCTCGGTCGGGAACAGGCCCAGCTTCTGCAGCTCGGCGGTCGAGCTGACGCCGGCGACATGAGGCCCGAGCCAGCGCTGGCCACCACCATGACAGCCTTCGCAGCCGACACCGTCGGAGAGCTGGAACTGCCGGCCGCGAAGCTCCGCCGCGACATTGTCGGAATGGCAGTCGAGGCAAGCCTTGGCCGTATGCGCATTCGGCAGGCCGAGGTTGCGGGCGATGCGCTGGGAGCGCGGCTCCAGGAGCACTGCATAGGCCTTGGCGTGCTTGTCCTGGCGCTGCCAGATCAGATACTCGTTCTGCAGCACCTGCGAGCCGCGGACCGGCTGGGTGGCTCCGTGACAGGTCGAGCCGCCGCAGCTAGTGACGCCGAGATGCATGTCCGGCCCCTTCGAGGGCAGAGTCTGCGCAGCGGCGTCGGCCAGACCGAGCGCAGCCAACGCGATCATCAGGATGTGCCTCATCTTGCTCCCCCGATCCTGCTAGATTGTCGGCGATGCACGCTACTCTGCTTCTTCTGGTTCTGACGATCACGGCCACGCCGGCAGCGGCGGACAACGCCTTCACGCGCCGCTGCGAAGCCGATGCGCTGGCGAAGACCGGCGATGCCGTCATGGCCCAGCGGAGCTGCATCTGCATGCGAAAGTTCCTGGCGACCAGCCTCGGCCAGTCCGGCCATGACCGGGTGCTGGCGGCGCTGGAAGCGGCGGCGTGGTCGGCCGAACGCGCCCGCCTTTCCGCCGGGGAGCAGGAGACCGTCGGCAGCGCCCGTCTCGCCTGCAATCTCTAGCCGGGCGGTCATCGTCCCCGCCCCTTGATCAGGTCGAACAGAATCTGAGGGTGCGAGCGCATCGCGGCCCCGGTCGGGCAGGCGCGGACACAGGCCGGCCCGCCGTCGATCCCCATGCAGAGATCGCATTTGACTGCCTTCTTGGCGCCCTCGCCCTTGATCGCTCCGCCCGGCCCCGGCCCCGCGCCGAACAACAGCCAGGACAGCAGGCCCGGCTTCGGGGCTGAGGGCTGCGCCATCTGGATGACGCCGTAAGGACAGTTGCGCTCGCAGTTGCCGCAACCGATGCAGGTCTCCGAATTGATGAAGACCTCGCCTTCCTTGGTGCGACTGAGCGCGTCCGGCGGGCAATCCTTCATGCAGTGCGGATGCTCGCAGTGCCGGCAGGAGGTGGGAACGTGAATGGTGGCGAAGGTCGGCCCGGCCTCGCGGTCGAGGCGAGAGATGCCGCCATGGGTCTCCGCACAGGCCTTTTCGCAGTTGTCGCAGCGGACGCACAGCGACTCATCGATGAGCAGAACGTCGGTCGCCTCGCCGAGGCCCTGCTTCAACAGCTCTCCGATGGCGCCGACTTCACTGGCTCGGCTCTCGAGGCGCGCGGTCTCGACCCCGCGCTCGGTCATCTTTCGGCTGAAGTCCCTCTTCACTTCCGGATGGGCGACGAGCAGCGCCCGCAGCGCCTCCGCTTCGATCTCAATCACCTCGGTCGCGACGGCCGCCTTGACCGAGGCCGAACGCGGGCTCCGGGTCAGCATCGCCATCTCGCCGACATAGTGGCCCGCCTGGACATAGGAAAGGACGATGTCGCGGCGACCGACGAGCTTGGAAACCGACACCGCGCCAGAGCGAATCAGGAAGACACGGTCATCGGTATCGCCTTCCTTGATCAGCGGCTCCCCGGCCTTGAAGTCGACGACCTTGGAATGCTCAACCACCGGCGCCAGGGTTTCGTCGGTCGCCGCCGGAGCGATATGGGCACGGAACTGGCGGACGATCGCAACTTCGTCGATCTGGCGCTTGATGTCGGGTACCGAGCGGGCCAAGCGCAGCATGGTGTTGCGCGGCACCTCCAGCAGCGCCGAGGGCTCGACCGCGGTCACCGTCGCCGTGCGACGCCGGCCTGAGATCAGGCCCATCTCGCCGACGAAGGTGCCGGGGCCGAGACGCACCAGGTCGTTCGGCTTCTCCGGATCGGTCTCGACGCCGATGGCCCCGACGATCACGGCAAAGACCGAGTTCGTATAGTCGTTGCGGCGGAACAGGACCGCGCCGGCCTCGACCCGGTGCACCTCGCTCGCGGTCAACACCTCGCGGATCTGCAGCGGCGTGATGGCGCGGAACAGCGGCACCTGCTCCTTGACCGCGTTGACCAGCTCGGCGACCGACCAGGACAATTTGGCCTTGGTCAGCTTCGCCTGGAGCAGCGGTTCGTCCGCCGGCGGGATGACGTTGCCGAGGATGGATTCCACCACCTCATAGCCTTGGTTGAGGCAGTTCTTGATCAGCGGGTATCCGGCCAGCGCCCCGATGATGTAGAGACCGGGGACGCTGGTCTCGTAGGTCTCGCTCACCTCTGGCGCCGCGGTCGGCGCTTCGCTGGCGAAGGTGACGCCGCATGCCTCGACGAACTTCCGAGGCGGCAGCGCGCCGATGCGGGCGATGATGCGGTCGACCTTGATCGTCGCCTCGCCGGCGGGCGTGTTCAGGATCAGCCGGCCGGGCTCGATGCGGACGGGCTGGGCGCCCATCACCGTCTCCATCCGCCCGGCCTTGATCTCGTCCTGAACCTTGGCGACGTTGGCCGGCTTGGCGTGGACGAACTCCGGCTGGTTGACGACCAGCGTGACCGCATTGCCCGGACAGAGACCGAGCGCGTTCTCGATGCCGGCATCGCCGCCGCCGATGACTACGATGCTTTCGTCCTGATATTCGTCGGGGTCATCGAGCTGGTACTGGACGAAGGGCTGCTCGCCGCCGGGGACCGTCAGCCGGCGGATATTGCCCTGGACGCCGATCGCCAGGACCACGCTCTCCGCCTCGATGCTGTCGCCGGACTTGAGCGCGAGCTTGAACTCACCCTTGGCGCCGGTGATCGCCGTCACCTCGGCGTTGAGCCGGATGTTGGCGCCCGCCTCCTTCAGCGCCTGCTCGAAGTTGGCAAGGATACTCTCGCGCGGGCCCTCGCTGAAGCTGGCGTCGCTCCTGAGCGGCAGCGCCGCCGGCGTCGCCATCACCAGCTTTCGCTTCTGGTAGCGCGAGATCGTGTCGGAGACGTGATCGGCACGTTCCAGCAGCACATGGCGGAGGCCGCGGCGGGCCGCCCGGCAGGCGGCGCTCAGTCCGGCAGGGCCAGAGCCGACGATCGCGACGGCATAGCGCTCGGCCATTGCCTCAACCTCCCGGGCGGCGCACCAGCGGCGCGCGCGGATTGGGCTTCGGCTGGGGCGCGACGGCCGGCGGCGCCGGGTGGGTTTGCGGCAGCGGACGGAAGTCCTGCCTTCGCGTCTCGTCCGTCACGACCCATGGCCGCCCGTCGGGCGTCATGAACAGCTTGCGCATCTCCTCGCGGTTGAACGGACGCGAGCCGAGCCGCCCGAAGACTGCTATCTGGTGGCCGGTCTCGTCGACCGCACGGTCGCGATCCAGCCCCTTAGACAGCGCCAGCGCCGGCGCGGCCGTCGTCCGCCAGGCGATCAGCTCGGGCTTCGGATCCGGGTTGAAGCCGTAATAGCCGGGCTGGCTCACGGGCGAGGTCAGCTGCACGACCTTGAGACCGCCCGCCCCGTCGGCAACATAGGCAAAGGCCGAGGCGTTGGTAGCGCCGATGACGACGTCGCGCACGTCAGCAAGGCGGCCCTCGGCGGTGAAGCGCTGGTAGATCCTCGGCGCCTCCGGACGCTCGACATCGACGATCACCAGGCCCTCGGCCCCACCGGCGACATAGGCGAAGCCGCGGGCGACATAGACCCGGTGCGGGTTTGCGATCGCCACATCCGCGCCCGGCACCGGCCGCGGCCGCTCCGGATGCGTCACGTCGATCACCTTGAGCCCGCCCCGTGCGGCGACGAACAGGTAGCGGAACTGCAGCGCGGTCGCCCGAACATCGTCGATCGCAACAGTCGCCAGGACGCGCGGCTTCAAGGGATCGTCCAGGTCCAGCAGGACCACGCCGCGCGGAGTCGCTACGTAGACCAAATGGCCGGCGATCGTCAGGTGACGGGCGCCATCGAGCACTCCGCCCTCGTTCCAGGTTAGCGCGCGGGTCAGGAAGTTGTTCCGGGGCTCGCCGTCAGCGAGCGTCTCGGCATCGATCAGGATCAGGCCCTCGCGAGCATCCGTCACCAGCGCGAAGCGATAGATCGGATGGAAGGGCTGCTCTTGGTTCTCGTGCCGCATCAGGTCGCCCTGGTTTCGCGACAACGCGATCGGCTGATTGGTCGGCAATGCCACGCAGGTCGCATCGGCCGAGGCGACGTTGGTGTCCTGACCGAGCGGGCTCGCGGGCGCGGTGACGATGCGCTGGGAGACCCCCTTGTTGGCGATCGAGGCGACGTCGTAGACGCGGAGCCCCTTCGGCCCCTCGGCCGACCACATGTATTCGCCGCGAAGCTGCAGGCAGCGCGACGCCCCGCCGCCATGCCCATGAGACTCCGCGAGCTCGCGCCCGCGCTCGACATGCTGGCGGAAGTTGTCGGGATAAGCCTTGGAGTGGAGATAGCTGCCGATCACCGCCTGGGGCTCGTCCCACTCCGTCACCTGGACGGCCTCGACGCCGCCGGCGGTCCCGGCCCAGGCATTGAATCCGACGAAGTTGACGTAGTTGGTTCCGAGCAGCAGCAGCTGGGCCATGATCGCGTTGTTGTCGTTGGCCGCCGACAGATGGCAATCGGTGCAGGTCTTGGTCTCGGTCTTGCGCTCGGTGTGCGGATAGTGCGGGGCGAAGGCCTGGCTCGAGAACCCGGAGGCAGCCACCGGCGGCTGCTGGATGTAGATGCGCTCACGGTTGATGTTGGTCGACGACAGCACCAGCGCCGAGGACGACCGCACCGGCGCGATGATGTTGTTCTTCACCGTCGAGTGCCTGCCGAGCTGGAAGACGTCGTCGCGCGCCACCTGCGGATTGTATGTCGCAAAATTCCGGGTCTCGCCGCCTTCGAAGTGATGGCGGTCAGTCTTCCAGTTGGCCTGGATCGGCAGATGGCACCCGCTACAGCTCGTGGTCCAGGAGGTGTGGCAGGTGACACACATCATCTCCTCGTCCTGGTGTGCGCGATCCGTCGCCGGGATCGCCGGCCCCCAGGCCATGGAGAGATCGCGCGCCATCAGCTTCGCCCGCGCCGCCTTCTCGTTGTAGCGCGGGCTCGCCGGGTCGACCGAGTCCTTGACCAGGCTCATCTGCCATTCGAGGCCGGGCGTCACCGCCGAACGCTGGTAGAGCTTGCCATCCCGCCATTCGAAGCGGGCCCGGCCATCGGAGTTGCGGATGTAGGAGATGTCGCGGCCGCCGGGCGGTGCCGCCGGGCCGGATGTGCGCAGGATCGGCAGCTTGTCGGCGGTGCCGTGGCAATCCTTGCACTGGATCTCGATCGCGTCCGCCACCTCGCCGTAGATGTAGCCGTTGCCGTGGCTGTCCTGGGAGAAATGGCAGTCGACGCAGTGCATGCCTTTGTCGACATGCACCGAGGAGAGGTGCACCGCCTTCTTGAACTTGTCAGGATCGTCGCGGGCGACCGCCTTGCCGTCGGCATCCAGAAGGTTGCCCTTGCGGTCCTGCTTGAAGACGGCGCGGTAGTTCCAGCCGTGGCCGTGATAGTCGGCGAACTGGGTTTCCTTGAGCGTAGGGTTGAGGCGGGCCACCTCCTTGAGGAAGCCGAGATCGCCCCATTTTCCGCGCACCGCCGCTTCCTCGGGATTGCGCTCCAGGATCTCGTGCATCTCGGCATCGGTCGGCCGCTTCTGCTCGGCCGGCCACATGGCGTCGGCGTCGGCTTCATAGTCCCACATCGTGTAGCCGAGCATCGAGTTGAGGAAGACGTTCGGCTGATGCATGTGGCAGATCATGCATTGGCTGGTCGGGATGGCGCGGGTGAAGCTGTGCTTCAGCGGATGACCGGGCTCGTTCCGGGGAATGGTCGGGTCGCTGCTCCGGCTCGACCCCATGTTGCCGAAGCTGGCATAGGGGCCGCCGTGACGCGGATCGCGGTCGTTGGCATAGACGACATGACAGCTGGTGCAACCGCTGGAGCGGAAGTCGCCCGGCTGGTCGTTGGTGCCGAGGAACCAGGTGAGCGGATCGTTGAGCCGGGTCTTGTGGATGTTGATGACGGGCACGGCAACGCGAAGGCCGGTACCGGGGCCGCGGTTGGACTGACGGATGTCCGGCCGGCCGGGCTCCTCCAGGCGCTGGAGCTGCCCCAGCGGATTCGGCAGCCCGATCTCGGGAAAGAGCGGATTGATGTTGCGTCCGCCGCGCTCGAACACCCGGAAGACGTCGCCGGGCGGCACCACCTCCCAGGCCGGCAGCGGCATCAGCTGCTCGAGCACGCCCTTGCGGCGGAGCGGCTCCGTCGGCTTCACCGGGTTGCGGATGGTCGCCGCCGTACCGTCGCGCGTATAGGCCTCGCCGAGCGCGTAGCTCTTCAACGGGACGATGCCGTTGTTGTACGACGCCCCGCCCCAGAGCATGGCGCCCGTCGACATCAACGACCGCTCGGCCGCCTGGATCACGTCGAGATGACACGCGCCGCATGACTCCCGTGCCACCCGATAGTCCCCGGGATTGATGAAGCGGACATAGTCCGGGTCTTCCTTGTTCAACAGCGTGTAGCTGCGCTCCGGGTTGGCCGACGACGGATAGTTCCAGAGGCCGGGAAAGCGAGGCAGGATATGCGCGCGCCGCTTGTCGCCCGTCACCGCGGCATTGCCACCGTGGCAGTCGGTGCATCCCAGCACCACCGCCGGGTTGACGTGCATGGTCGCGTCGTCCGTGGAGGTGTGGCAGGAGCGGCAGCCCGCGCTCTTGGACTCGGCCTCGGCCAGCGTCTGCGCGCGCGGCGCCGGCGGCGCCGACCAGGCCGGCAGCGAGGGCAGCAGCACGAGCAGAAGGGCGGCGATCCGGATCATACCTTTCTCAATAAGCCAGCACGAGGTTGGCGAGCACGCTGTAGTACCGCTTGCTGTTGTCGACGGTGTCGAACAGCTCCTTGAAGCCCTGCCCTGGCAGCAGCGTCGCACCGGAGAGGCGAAAGACGACGTTCTGGGTGAGGAAGGGCCGATAGATGAGCGCGGCCGAAAGGTCCCAGCCGATGCTGCGGTTGATCCCCTCCTGCATGCGAAGCGCATCCAGGACCTTGGTCGTGGCAAACCACATCCGGTTGGCATTCATCGACAGCCGAAGCTCGGGCAGCAGGTCGAAGTCGGCACCGCCACCCACCAGCACGAATCCGGGATTGTTGAAGTTGGACTGGCCTTCCTCCTTGGACGTGCGGAGCGAGGCCAGCATGCCGTTGCGCCCCGACAGCGCAAGGCCACCGCCGCCGATCAGCGGGATCGCCTGGCGGATCCAGAAGCTGGTGTCGGCGCCGGCGAATTGCGGGTTCTCGAAGATCGCATCGAAGCCGGTCTCGCGCCGGTCGTAAGGATCGCGGTCGCCGCTCGCATAGGCGCCGGAGAGCCTGAGCCTGAACCAGTCGAAGTCGACCGAGGGCTCGGCCGCGGCGAAGAAGGCGCGGATCCTGGCCTTCTCGTCGGTGAACGGGTTGAATCGGTCCTCGCCATGAGCGTAATAGCCGGACGCGGTCAGGTTCAGCCGGCCGAAATGCCCGTCGCCGTTGAGGCCGGCATAGACCACGTCGTAGTCGCGCGGACGCTCGAAGCCGATCGGCGCCGGACGCTGCAGGAAGCCGTTCTTGTCGTAGTGGAAATCGTCCCGGCCCTCGCGGTTGCGGTTGTAAAGCAGAGTCGCCTGGGAGGTGAATCCCAGGACGGGCAGATCCTGGCGATAGAGGTTGAACGCAAAGACGTCGTCCTTGCGCGGCTGGTGCCAGGCGTCGTTGAGGCCGCTGTTGGTGTCCTTCTCCAGGCGCCTGAACCAGGCGAGATTGTATTGCCAGTGATTGTTGGACCGTGTGCCGAAAAGGCGCACGCCGAGCTGGTTGTCCTGGAAGAGGAAGCCGCGGAAATCCGAGTTGAAGGGCTGGATGCCGAGGCGAATGGAATCGAAGTCGTAGCGCGTCGAGACGTCCTGGAGGTGGACATCCAGAAAGGCGTCCTGGAGACCGATGAACTGGTCGGTACGCCTGGTGCCGCGCTGGGGATCGGCATTGAGGAGGCGTGGCTCCTCCACCTCGACCCAACTCCGGTTGAAGACCGGCGTGAAGCGCAGCTCCAGCTCCGGCGGTTTGTAGGCGGTATCACCCTGGATGATCGCAGCACTGATGATGAGATTGGACGAGAACACATTCGACGGTGTCCGTCCGAAGGGGCCGTTGTCGCCGGGTTGCCCGGTAGACTGCAGGCCGACCGGCACCGGAAAGCTGCGCGGCTCGTAGACCGTGTCGAGGATGGCCGAGAAGTTGAAGAAGAAGTCCTTGTAGATCGGCCGATCGCCCTTGATCGTGCTCTGCCGATAGGGATTCCACGGCTCGTCCAGGATGCCGAGCGTATCCGCCAGGCGCCAGCGGTCCGGCACCGGGGCCATCTCGTAGCGGAACGAGGGCGATGGCGGCGGCACCGCCGTCGGATCGACCACCAGCGGGGAATCAGGCACCGGCTCGCGCGGCGGCACACTGGGTCGGCGCAGCTGCGCGATCTCGTCGGCCGCGAGAGCCGGCCCGCTCAACAACATGATGGCAAGGGCGGCGATCAAACGCACCTAGAACCCCGTGCAGACATTGCTGGAACGTTGCCCGAGGAATGCCGAGACCGGACAGCTGACATAGCGAAGGCGCGTCCTGTTGGGCGTCAGCCGGTCGGCCCGGCGGGCCGGAGGCGCATTGCCGATCCCGCTGCCGAGTTCCACCGCCGCCCGGTGGAGGCCGAGGAAGGCGACCATGTCGTCCTGGTCGATGCCATCGCCGGAGACGCCGATGGCGCCGACCAGGGCCTCGCCGCGGAAGATCGGGACGCCGCCGGGGAAGACCTGAAGTCCGTTGGCGAGAACCCGCGTGCCGAGCGGTGCCGGCAGGCGGGTGCATTGGCTCGCGACATCGGCGGCGGCATTGCCGCGGACGAACAGGATGTGGCTGGCGATATCCAGGAACACCAGGTCGAGCTGAAGCCCGGTCGAGGCCGGCGTCGCCTCGGTCGCACTCCGCGACAAGGGGCCGGTGGGAGTGCCGCCGATCCCATCCGGGAAGGTCGGGCGCGCCAGGTTGCCGATGGAACGCCCGCTCATCGCGACCCCGTCGGCGAAGGCGCCGGGGCCCATCAGCAGCTGGGCCTGGGCGATATACGGGAGCAGCGAGGGCTCGATCACGAGCGTCCTCGCGCCGTCGGCGATCTGAAGGTAGCTCACCGCCTGAGTCGAGGAGAGGAAGGCCGCCGAGCGTGCCTTCTGCAGGGAGACGTCGGTTCCGAACACCGGCGCGTCGAGCGTGCGCGCCAGAGCCAATACCTCGCCGGTACCGCTGACGATCGAGACCGTCACCTGCGCGGAGCTGTTGAGCGGCTGACGGATCTGCGCCCGTGCGGAATAGGCGACGGTGAGCGCGTGCCGCACGATCGCCTGCACTTCGACAACCGAGAGGCCCGCCCCCGCCTGCGGGTCGAAGCGCCGCGTCGCTGTGCGATCAACCAGGATGACCGAAGGAATGCCATAGGTCGCGTCGTCGCGGGCAAAACCGGAACCGATCGAGGGAAAGCTCTGGCCCGCCTGGATGGTGCCGGTGAAATAGCCGGTGACCGCGACGATGCTGCCGGCGATGGCCGAGAGCGCGCTCGCATTGCCGGGGTCGCGCACGAGGTTGCCGCGCGCCGCATCGGAAAAGCGCAGCAGCTTGCCGTCGACGGTGATGCGGTCGGCGCGGATCGAGGTCGCCGGCTCGAAACCAGCGGCGCCGGCGACCGCGATCAGCTCATCAACGTCCTGGTCGCGATCGAAGATGTTGAGATCGAGACCGTAGCTGCCGTCGGCGATGGCGCCGACCCCGCCGACGAGCACGCCGTTCTTGTAGAGCGGCAGCCCACCCGGATCGGCCGAGAGGCCGAGCGGCGAGCGCTTGGGACCGACCGTGCCGTCGCCCGAGCGAAGGTTGAGATCGGAGCAGGGAAGCTGGCTGAACTGGACGCCGTAGAGGGGCCCGGAGGGCGTGCGCTGCTCGCCCGGATTGAAATGGTCCTGGACGATCTGGCTCGCCGTCCGCGTCGTGAAGGCGTTGCCGTTGGAAGACAGATAGGCCCCGGTCACCGCCTTGGCGATGGCTGCCAGCGTATCCGGCACGAAGGCAACGCCGTTGAGGCCGGTATCCGGCCCCCGCGGATTGCGGGCGACGGTCACCGTCCGCAACGTCGGATCGGGCGCCACCCCCAGCGCCGAAAATCCCGGATCGGCGAGGTTCGCGCCGTCCATGCGGAAGACGCCGAGCACATTGCCGACGCGGTCGACCACGGCGAGCGTCGCCGGTCGCCCCCGTCCCTCCGCCTCGCTCGCCGCCTGCGCCAGGATCTGGCTTACCTCTGCCGCGGTCAGCGCTTCCTGGGCGCGGACGGCACCCGTGAGTGACAGCATCGCGGCCATCAGTAGAGCGAGACGGGTCATCGCGGAGCCTCCGCCGAACGGATGGAAACCGGGTGCGTGTGAAAGGCGTGGCAGGTGAGGCAGGACGATGCAACCTTGCCGACCGCCGGCGTCTCGCCGCCGTGGCAGCCGAGGCAGGTCTGGATGCCCGGCATCAGCACCTCCTCGCTCGCCGACGAGGTTTCCGCCGCATGGCATTCGCCACAGCCGACTGTGGTATGGCGGGCATGGCTGAAGCGTGCCTTCTCGAAGTAGCGCTGGGAGACATGGACCGGCCGTACGGTCCAGCCCTCGGCCCGGCGTTCGGTCAGGTGGCAGAGGCCGCAGCCGCTGGCGCCGAAGGTGCTGGCCATCGCCTCCCCGGTCCGCGCCTCGACCCAGGCGAGGTCGGTTTCCCGCAGCGCCCTCTCTTCCGGCGCGGCCTCTCCGGGCCGCTGGCGACCGGGCTCTGCGCGATCGATGCCGCGCCGTTCGGAGAGCGCGATCTGGCTGTAGAGTCCGGCGATGGTGCGGCGGACCTTGTCCGGCTCGCCATGCGGCACCGTCCAATCCGGAAAGCGTCGTTCGAAGGCGAGAGTGTGGCAGCCGGCGCATTGCGCCTCCATGCGGACCGCCTGCATCCGGCCGCCGCCGGGCTCAGGCACGTGGCAGCTGGCGCAAGCCAGCTTGACGACGCCGGTTGCGGTCCTGAGTCCGTCGGCGCGCAGATGCTTGTCGTGCGGAAAACGCAGGTTCGGCCGCTCGGCCGGCTTCGTCTCGAGCGAAACCCGCGTCAACGTCGGCCCGACCGCATCGGTCACCAGCGTCGGCCGGAACTCCGGATGCGCGCCGGCGAATCCGGCGACGTCAAGCAGCGTGCTCTTCGGTGCGACCTTGGCCATCGCGCCGTGGCAGCTAAGGCAAAATCCATCATCGGCGCGGGTCGCCAGCTTCGCGCCGTTGTGTTCCTTGTGACAGGCCTCGCAGCGCCCTCCGCCTAGGTCGAGCAATCCCGGATCGGCATGCTGGCGCGTCGAGACGTGACAGGCGAGGCATTGTGCGTTCTCCGCCTGAACGAAGGGTCGTGCATGGCAGGCGGTGCAGGTCTCGGCGACGGGCCGGTGGACGTTCGAGATCGGGCCGCTGTTCCAGGCGGCAAAGGGCCGAAGCGCCCGGGTCGCCTCGCGGACCGACGGCGAGAGGCCGGCTATGACCGGAACGCCGAGAAAGATGACGAGGACCAGCAGCGAAAGCGCCCAGGCGATCAGGCGCCGCGGCGGCAGGTGCCTGGAGATTCGCCTGACGTCATCGATGAGCTCGGCCGCGGCCTCGGCATCGAAGGGGTGAACCAGCTCGACGACGGCCTTGAGATCGAGCCCGGCAGATGGCTCCTCGATGCGGATCTCATAGGGTCCGACTGAGATCCGGCTTCCCGGCACGATGACCGCGGTGGCGGCCGGCCGACCGTCGACCAGAACCGTCGCGTCGCCGACGGCGACGACTTCGAACCTCCTCTCCACGCCTTCGATCGCCGCGTGGTCGAGATGAACCCGCGGGTCGGCGAGATGGATATCGGCGGCACCGCTGCGTCCGATGCGAAGCGTCGTCACGTCCACGTCGCGCTCGCTCACATCGGCGAGGCCGCGACGCTTGCGGACGATCTGCACGATGCGGACCCTCATCGCCCGATCACCAGAAGAAGAAGACGGCGACGACGTGGGCGACCAGAGACACGATCAGCAGCACCGTCGCCGGCACGTGGATGTGGAGCCAGACATCGAGCAGTGCCTGGTAGCGAAGATCGAGGCGGGCGCGGTGCAGCAGCTCGGACTTGCGATAGAGAAGCCGGACCAGCGTGCCGAGCTTTGCCCCCTCCTCCGGTCCCAGACTGCCTTTGCTTGCCAGCTCCTCAAGGTGTGTGAGGCAGGCGCCGGTCCGGCAATTCGGCTCGCGGCCAGAAAGGATGCGCCGGAGTGACCCGCCGATCTGCAACCGTTCGCTCGCCGCCACCACCAGCGCGTTGACCTTGTCGTCGAGAGCCATCGCCGCGTGCCGTGCCTCGCGGTCGAGGGCGGAGATCTCCGCAACCATGGCCTCGAGGGTCCGGCGGCCACGGTTGGCGGTGAGCAGGCGCGGCAGTCGGACATACGCGAGCGTGCCGACGAGGCCGCTCGCGACCACTAGCAGCAGCAGGACATAGGCGAGCGTGTGGACGTTCCAGCCGAACTGGAAGCCTGTATGCAATGTCGCCAGGACCAGGAGCGAGGATCCAAGATAGACATGAGCCGAGAGCCAGCCGCGGAGCGGCGTGGCGCCACCATACCGGCGCTTGCGGACGCCGAACCAGGCGAGCCAGAGGATCAGGAGAGCACTGACGGTGCCGAGGCCATAGCCGAGCCACGACCCGCCATTGGGCGCGTCCATCGGCCGATGGACGACATAGAGCGCAACGGCAAGCACGCCGGCGAGCCCAGCAATCTTCAGGAACACGAAGTTCCTGTAGGTCAGGAAGGACTCGTGCAACTCGCGCGCCTCCCCCGAAGCTGCCGTCGTGTCGCTAGGCGTCACGTTCCACCCGCATTTCGAAGAATAGTCGAAAGCCTTTGCCGTAAAAGGGAAATATTGCCCTGTGGACGTTACCTCCTCGGGGTTTCCTGCTGGACGTCATGCCAGGCCCCGGATGGGGGTTTCCGTCGGCTACCCGCCAACACACGCTCCTTACGACGACACGCTCTAGCCGGATCGCATTGGCGTCGAATTGTTGACAATCCTCAATCGGCACTGCAGCCTCATGAAAAGCGCCGACTGAACATAAAATATTGCGCTCACAGGGGGATCGTTGTGCCGGGCTCAAGCCATTCACCAGCGTCCGCGGCATTGTCCGGCCTCACCGTCCTCGACCTCACGCGCGTCCGTTCCGGCCCCACTGCCGTCCGCCAACTCGCCGACTGGGGCGCCGATGTCATCAAGATCGAGATGCCGGAGTCGCTCGAAGAAGGCGAGGCGATGGGCGGCCCCCGCGACGGCCCCGACTTCATGAACCTCCACCGCAACAAGCGGTCGCTGACGCTCAACCTGAAGTCGCCGGAGGGCGTGGCGCTGCTGAAGCGGCTGGTCACCAAGGCTGACGTGGTGGTCGAGAACTTCCGCGCCGATGTTAAGGATCGCCTCGGTATCGCCTATGAGGATCTGAAGAAGATAAACAAGCGGATCGTCTACGCCAGCATCTCCGGATTCGGCCAGGACGGGCCTTACGGCGCCCGGCCGGGCTTCGACCAGATCGCCCAGGGCATGGGCGGTTTGATGTCAATCACCGGGCTTCCCGGCCAGGGGCCGGTCCGTGTCGGCATTCCGCTTGCTGATCTCTCGGCCGGTCTCTTCTGCGCGCTCGGCATCATGGTGGCGCTGCTGGAACGGACGAAGTCGGGCGAGGGCCAGTGGGTGCAGACCTCCCTCCTCCAGGCGCAGATCTTCATGCTGGACTTCCAGGCCGCCCGCTACCTGGTGAAGGGCGAAGTCGCGGGCCAGGCCGGCAACAACCATCCGACCAGCATTCCGACCGGCGTGTTCGAAACCAAGGACGGCCTCCTCAACCTCGCCGCCACCGGTGGGGCGATCTGGCAGCGCTTCGCCAAGTGCACGGGACAAGAAAGCCTGCTCAGCAACCCGGACTACGCCACCGGCCAGCTTCGCTCGAAGAACCGCGACAAGCTCAACGCCGAGATCGCAGAGGTCCTCAAGACCGACACGACTGCGAACTGGATCGACAAGCTAAACAGGGCTGGCGTGCCATGTGGGCCGATCAACAAGATCGATCAGGTCTTCGCCGATCCGCAGGTACAGCATCTCGGCCTCGCCGCACCGGTCGAGGGCACCGACGCGCCGCTGTCGCTAGTGGGCCAGCCGGTAATCCTGTCCAGGACCCCGAGCAAACTCGCCTCGCCGCCACCCGGGCGCGGCGCGCATACCGACGAGATTTTGGCAGATCTTGGTCTGAGTGCCGCCGAGATCGCCAAGCTCCGCGCCGACAACACCATCTGATGGATAGGACGATGAGCGACAAGATGCTGTCCCGGAAGGAAGGCAAGGTCGGGATCATGACCTTCAATAATCCAGAAAAGCACAACGCCGTCTCGTTCGAGATGTGGGCCGCGGCGGAGGAGATCCTCGCCGGATTCCATCGCGATCCGAACGTGCGCGTCGTCGTGCTCACCGGTGCCGGCGGCAAGGCCTTCGTCTCCGGCGCCGACATCTCGAAGTTCGCTGACGAGCGCCAGTCAGAAGAGGCAGCGCAGCGTTATAACGCTCTGATCGAGAAGCTCTACAGCCACATCTACGAGTTTCCCAAGCCCACCATCGCCATGATCCGCGGCCATTGCATCGGTGGCGGCCTCAACCTGGCGATCTGCTGCGATGTCCGCATCGCAACGGAGGCTTCGCGCTTCTCCCTGCCCGCAGAAAAACTGGGGCTCGGCTACGGCTATCCTGGCCTTCGCCGCTACGTCCAGACGGTTGGCACGCCGGTAACGAAAGAGATCTTCTTCTCCGCCCGCCAATACAATGCCGCCGATGCACTGGCACGCGGCATGGTCAACAGCGTCGTCGCCGATGGCGATCTCGAGCCGACGGTGATGGATCTGGCCAATACCATCGCCGGCAACGCACCGCTGACCATCGCCACTATTAAGCAATGCCTGACCGAGGTCCATCACGACCCGGACGACCGCGACCTCGAGAAATGCGCGGCGATGGTGAAGGCCTGCTTCGCCAGCAACGACTATATCGAAGGACGGAAGGCGTTCCTGGAAAAGCGGAAGCCCGCCTTCACCGGTACATGAGGAGCGTCGCGGCGATGACTGATCTCCGGAGCTCGAACGGCGACAGTGCGCAGACCGCCATCGGCTTCCTGAGAAGCACGTCCCTCACCAGCCTGGTACAGGAGGAAATCCTACGGATGATCCTCTCCGGTGAACTCGATGCCGGCGCCCAGGTGAAGGAGTACGCCATCTCCGACCGGCTCGGCGTCGGACGCTCAAGCGTCCGCGAAGCCTTCCGCGCCCTCGAGGAGGCGGGCCTCGTCCGACTGGAAAAGAACCGCGGCGTCTTCGTTCGCGAGATCGGCGACGACGAAGCCGAGGAGATGTACGCGGTCCGCGCCGGACTCGATGAACTCGCCGGCCGGCTTCTGGCACCGCGCATCACTAACCCCCAGGTCGACGAACTTTCGCGCCTGGTCGACGAGCTGGAGGTGCAGCTCGCCCCCGAGACCTTCGCCACTTACTTCCCGCTCAACCTCCGCTTCCACGACCGTATCGTCGAGATGACCGGCAACCAGAAACTCCTGGTGATGTACCGGCGACTGATCAACGAGATGCATCTACTGCGCCGTCGCGGCCTCCTGCGCGGCGGCGGCCTCCTGGTCTCGAACGACGAACACCGGACAATCGTTGCCGCACTTGCCAGCCGCAACGCCGATGCCGCGGCCGCCGCCATGCGCGACCATGTCCGAGCAGGTCGCAACCGGATGATGGCGGCAGTCGGCTCCGCGACGCCCCGTTCGGCCGCCTGATCATGTCCCATCTCGAGCTGAAGGGCCTCAGCAAGCACTATGGCGGCACCGCCGTCGTCGACGGCGTCGATCTCATGGTTCCGCGCGGCCATCTCGTCTGCCTGCTCGGCCCTTCCGGCTGCGGCAAGACAACGACGCTCCGGCTGATCGCCGGATTCGTCGAACCCAGCACCGGCGAGATTCGTGTCGACGGCAAGACGCTATCAGCCCCGGGCACGGCGGTGCCGCCGGAGCAGCGCGGCATGTCGATGATCTTCCAGAGTTACGCGCTCTGGCCGCACATGACGGTCGCCGACAATGTCGCCTATGGCCTGACCCTTCGCCGGATGCCGAAGGCGGAGATCTCGCGTCGCGTCCAGGAGATGCTGGCAGCCGTGAAGCTGGGCGCTCTCGCCGAGCGCTACCCGGGAGAGTTGTCGGGCGGACAGCAGCAGCGGGCGGCGCTCGCACGAGCCCTCGTCATCGAACCTGAAATCCTGTTACTCGACGAACCGCTCTCCAACCTGGATGCATCGCTCCGCGAGGAGATGCGCTTCGAGATCCGCCGACTGCACGACGCCTTCCGCTACACCACGGTCTACGTCACCCATGACCAGGCGGAAGCGATGACCACAGCCGACCTGATCGTGGTGATGAATCAGGGACGGATCGAGCAGGCCGGTCCTGCCGAGGAAATCTATAACCGCCCGCGTTCGGCCTTCGTCGCCGGATTCCTCGGTGGCGCCAACATTCTGAAGGGCCGCGCCGTCGATTCGGCACACCTCGATGTCGGCCCGGGCGTGCTGCGTTGCGCTGAGTCCGCCTTTCGCGCGGGCGACGAGGCGTCGTTGTCGATCCGCTTCCACGAAGTACGGGTCCACGCGGGCGACGGACCTTCCGGCGACAACCGCCTTGCTGCGCGCGTCGTCCGACAGACCTTCCTTGGGTCGCTCCGAGATCTGGCGCTGGAGCTGACCGACGGCACCGTAATACGTGCCTCGGCATCGCCGGATCTCGCGGTGCCAGCTGACGCCCGTGTGTGGATCGACCTGCCGTCGGAGCGCTGCCGGCCATTGCCATCGTAGGGACGCCGTCGCAAGGACGGCCAAGAGCAAGTAACTGAAGCAACGAAGGATAAGGAGGAAGCGATGAGGATCAGATTGCGCAATCTGCTGCTGGGGTTGGGGGCCACGCTGGCGCTTGTGGCGTCGGCCGCTGCCCAGCCGGCGCCCACCAACATCACGCCCGAGCTGACCGAGGCGGCGAAAAAGGAAGGCAAGGTCGTCTGGTACACCGCCGTCGACGTCAAGGTAGCCGAACAGCTGGCCAAGGCGTTCGAGGCCCGCTACCCAGGCGTCAAGGTCCAGGTCGAGCGCTCCGGTGCAGAGCGCGTGTTCCAGCGTATCGGCCAGGAATACTCGAGCAACATCTTTGCCGTCGACGTCGTCGACAGCTCGGATGCAGCTCATTTCGTCTACTGGAAGCGCGAAGGCTGGCTGCAGCCGGTGGTGCCGGAGGACGTCGCCAAGCATTTCGCGCCGGCCTACAAGGATCCGGGCGGCCTGTTCGCGGCCTGGCGCATCAATCTCAGCGTCATCGCCTACAACACCCAGCAGGTGAAGCCCGAAGATGCACCGAAGAGCTTCGCCGACCTGCTCGACCCGAAATGGGCCGGCAAGATCGTCAAGGCACATCCCGGCTATAGCGGCACGATCCTGACCTCGACCTTCCAGATCGCTCGCGATATCGGCTGGTCCTATTTCGAGAAGCTGGCGCAGCAGCGGATCATGCAGGTGCAGTCGGCGGTCGACCCGCCGAACAAAGTCGCCTCGGGCGAGCGCGCGATCATGGCTGACGGCAATGAGTATAACGTGGCGCTGCTCAAGGCGCAGAAGGCGCCGATCGAGGTGGTCTATCCGACCGAGGGTTCACCGCTGGTCATCGGGCCAGCCGGTGTCATGAAACGTGCTCCCAATCAGAATGCGGCGAAACTGTTCTACACTTGGCTCTTCACGGTCGAAGGGCAGCAGTATCTGGTCGATATCGGCTCTCTGCGCTCGGCCCATCCGGGCATCAAGGTGCCGGCCGGCCAAAAGCCGCTGTCCGAAATCAAGTTGATGAAGGACGACGCCGAGGCCGTCGACAAGCAGGCCGAGGAGATCAAGGCCCGCTACACACGCTTGTTCAAGACCTGAGCCTGAAGGACATTGAGTGGAGGCGGCGACATTTCGCCCCCTCCACTCAATCCGAATGACCGCGGAAACAATCGTCATGTCGTCGGCTGCACGCCGGGCTCGAGCCCTCGGCGGCTTCGATGTCTCGCTGCTGGTGCTGGCGGCGGCCGCGGTGCTGCTCGTCCTGCTGATCGCCCTGCCGGTGGGCTGGCTGTTCTACTATGCGCTCACCGACCGGACCGGGGCGCCGACCCTGGCCAATTTCATCGCGCTGGCCTCCGATCCGGCACTGCGCGAACCGATGTTGACGACGCTGGTGCTCTGCTTCTGCGTCGCCATCGCCGCACCCTCCGTGGCGTCGCCTCTGGCCTGGCTGGTGGCGCGCACTGACCTCCCGGCGCGCCGGACCATCCGCGCGCTGATGACCGCCAGCTTCGTCACGCCACCCTTCCTCGGCGCCATCGCCTGGGAAATCCTGGCGGCGCCGAACAGCGGCATCCTGAACCAGGCGTGGCGCTGGGCGACTGGTGCCGAAGGACCACTGTTCGACATCTACTCGATGCCGGGCCTGGTGTTCGTCATCTCCTGCTACACGGCGCCCTTCACCTTCGTCCTGGTCAGCAATGCGTTGGATCGCATCCCAGCCGACCTTGAGGATGCCGCCGGCATCCTCGGTGCCGGACGCTGGCGCACGGTGCTGACAATCACCCTGCCTTTGGTCGTCCCCGCCATCCTGGCCGGTGCGTTGATCGCGTTCCTGCAAGCAATGACCTTGTTCGGCTCGCCCGCGATCTTGGCGCTGCCGGCCGGTTTCCATACGATCACGACCAAGATCTTCGCGCTGTTCCAGTTCCCGCCGAAGCCTCAGATCGCCGCCGCCGCCGCCCTGCCGCTCCTCGTCGTGACCATCCTCCTGCTGACCGCCCAGTCGCGGCTGCTTGGTCGACGCGGCTACACTGTAGTCGGCGGCAAGTCGAGCGACCCGCGGCTAATCCGCCTGGGGCCTTTGCGGATCCCGGCGCTGCTCCTGGTGCTCGCGATTCTTTCCCTGCCGCTGTTCCTACC